>JBBRLB010000107.1:0-22701 GCA_038231575.1 Opitutales bacterium
GGTTAATTCGCCGCGTGAAGCAACCCACCCGCGATGAGCGGCGCCACGCGTGCGAGCGCAAGCGGCGCTACCGGACGCAGGCCGATGCGCTGGATGCGGCCGCGCTCGTGGGCGTCGAGCGCCAGCGCTGCGCCTATCACTGCCCGCTCTGCGGACACTGGCATCTCACGACGAAGCCGGCGCGCGGACGCTGAGGAGATCGGGCCGGCAGTTTTTCGCACGGGGTGGCGCGGCGTGCCGCTGTTTTCGGCCACCCCCGGAAGCGTTAAATCATGGGAGCCGGCCTGCTTGATTTTTGCGCCGGCAAAAGACGCACGGCCGGACCGCGTGTCCACGGTCGACAATCGTCGCTTCTCCCGGCTTGCTTTGCGCGGCGCATGGACGATGGCGAACTCGAGCGATGCTACGCGGTCTTGGGCGTGGAGCCCGGGGCTGGGCGTGACGCCATCGCCAGGGCACTGATGCAGAAATCCTACGCTGTGATCCGCGCGGGCGGCGGCGAGCCGGAACGCGCGCGCTTGCGCGCGGCCCACGATGCGCTCCTCGCGCATCTCGACGCCCAGGCCGCGCAGGATCGCCAGGTCGCGGCGGGGGACGTCCGGGCCGAGCGCCAGACGGCGGAGGTGGACCGGCTGGTCGCCGACATGGAAAAGGAGTTTCAGGAGCCGCCGCTCAGCGCGTGGGATCCGCGGTCGTTTGACAGTCGCGCCGTCAACCTGCTCGCGCCGCCGCTCGTCGTGCTGTTCGCGCTCTTCGTGCAGCTGACGCCGCTCGCGTTTTTTTTGCAGGGGTTTCACGTGTGGATTCACGAGTTCGGCCACGCGACCATCGGGTGGATGACGGGTCATCGCGCGCTGCCGCTGCCGATCGGCTGGACGCCGATTTCCCCGGAGAAATCGTGGTTCGTTTACGGTGGCGTCCTCTTTTTGCTGGGCTTGCTGTTTGGGGCGGGCTGGCGGGAGCGAAAAATCTGGCCGATGATTTTCGCCGCGGCGCTGGCGGCGTTGCAGGCGTTCATGACCTGGAAGCTGCCGGAGCCGACGGCCGAGATGTGGATTTCCTTTTGTGGCGTCGGCGGGGAGTTCTATCTCTCGGCGGCGATGGTCGGGCTGTTTTATTTCCGCCTGCCGCAAAAATTCCGCTGGGGTGGCGGCCGCTATTTTTTCCTCTTCATCGGCGCGGGGAGTTTTTTCCAGACTTTCACGCTGTGGTGGAAGATCTATCGCGGCGAAGAGGGCATCCCGTATGGCTCGATGATCCACGGCGAAGAGGACGCGGGCGGCGACATGAACGGGCTGCACGGCGAGTTCGGCTGGAGCCAGCACGACATCGTTTACACCTACCACCACCTTGGCAACGCGTGCCTCGTGGTCATGATCGGGCTCTGGGTTTTCTTCGCATTCCGGCTCGATAAAATTTTGACGCGAGTGATCAAGCCGCTCGCGGGCTGAGCCTCCTCAGCGGGGTTTGGCTTGCGGAAGGTGGGGCGGTGTTTTGTTTTCCTGGGCCATGGCGGGGTTCACCCGCGCCTCACAAAAACTCAGGCCGCCTTCGTGTAATAGCGCCGCGCGAGCAGCGCGATGGGCAGCCCGATGCAAACGACGAGGATGCCGGCCTGAATGGCAGCGTTGGCGGGGTTGAACGGCGCGGGTTTGATTCGGGTCAACGGCACGAGCACGAGGTTCATCATCGCCCACACAAAGAGTCCGTAGACGGCGCCGACCAGGAACGCGTTTCGGTGGAGAAGAGCGACCCGCGGATAACCGAGGAAAAATAAAACCGTCCAGCCCGTCGCGATGACGTAGTGCAGGAAAATCCCCAACGCTGCCGTGGCCCAGCCGCCGGCATAGGCGGCGTCGCGGCCGAGGAGGGAACTCGCGATATACCACGCGATGAGGGTCGGATCCTTCCCGCCTTTGATCAGAAAATTTGTGAGGGCGGCAGTGTAGTCCAGCGTGCCGGCCACCAGCGCGGCGACGGCGATGGCGCCGATGAGGCCCGACGAACGCGCCGGGGCGATTGAATCAGGGGAGGGATCCACGCGTCGACGCTAGAGGTCACCCGCAAAGGCGGTCGACGTTCTTTTTGTCGTTCGGGACGCCGCGAACAATTCTTCGGATCGCGACTCTCCGAGGAGTGGTCTTGGGCAGCGGGTGGCCGGTGCGGGTGGGGCGACCGGCCGTTGGATTTCGCTGGCCGAGATCGATCGTTTTCTTGGTCGCTTCTTCGTGGGCTGGGCGTCCAATCGTTGTTCCCGTCCAAACCCATGCACCTGAAATCTCGCTCCCGTCGGCTCGGGGCCGTGCTCGCGGCGGTGGTTACTCTGACCGGCTTGGCCACCGAGTTCACGAACCCGATCATGCGCGGCGACTGGAGCGATCCGGGCGTGATTCGCGTGGGCGAGGAGTTTTATTCTGTGCGCTCGTCGTTCGGCTGGCAACCCGGCCTGCCCATCGTCGCGAGCAAGGATCTCATTCACTGGCGTTACATCGCGCACGGTTTCGCGACGCATCCGAAGCTCCAGCCCGGCGACACGCGCTTCGGCATCTGGGGCGTCGAACTGGGTTTCAATCCGAACACGAAGCAATTTCTGATCTACGCGCCCACGCGCGACGGCGAGGTGTTTTGCTACTACGCCGACCAACCCGCGGGCCCGTATGCCGTGAAAAACCTCGGGGTGCTCGGCATCGATCCGGGATTTTTTGCGGACGACGATGGCCGGCTTTATCTGCTCACGAACAAATTCATCATCCACGAACTCGCGCGCGACGGCCTCAGTGTGAAAGGCGAGATCGTGAAACTCAGCCGCGCGGGCCACCGGTTCTTCGAGGGGCCGGACATCTTCAAACACGGCGGCTGGTATTATCTGTTGTTCTCCGACGGCGGCACGCTGCCGCGCGAGCCGAGCACGATCACGACGCGGCGCGCCCGCGCGCTCGCCGGCCCCTGGGAGGAGGATCCGTCCAACCCCAATATGTTTTCGACGAACAGCGGCGCGGTGTTCGAGGCGCCCGCGCACGGCACGCTGCTCGAGCTGCCCGACGGCGCGTGGTATATCACCTATCACGCGCACGAGACCGCGTTCTACTCGCTCGGCCGGGAGATGCTCATGCAACCAATCGAGTGGACGAAGGACGGTTGGTGGCGTCCGGTTGGCGGAAAAGTCCCGGCGCTCACCGCGCGGGCGCCGGGGCTGCCCACGTGCGACTACACGCTCGCGCAGTCGGACGACTTCGCCGCGCCCGCGCTCGGTCTGCAGTGGTTCTTCACGTGCGCTCCCGATTTTGGCGGCCGGACGTGGTCCCTCACCGAGCGGCCCGGCCATCTCGTTGTTCACACCGCCCCCGGTGATCTCGGATCGCTTGAGGCGTTGCCGGCGATTTTTCAGCAACGGGTCATCGATAAGAAATTCAGTTTTGAAACGCAGCTCGCGTTCGACGCGCACGACGGTCACGAGGCCGCCGGCCTGCAGCTCTATCACGATCCGCTGATGAACTGCTGGCTCGCGTCGACGGTGCGCGACGGAAAACCGATCATCGCGGTGGGAAAATATAATCTCGGTCAGCGGGCGGATCTCTGGTCGGCGCCGAATCCGCACGGCGCCAAGGTGCATTTGAAAATCGCGGTTGATGGCGAGGAGCGGGCGACGTTTTTCTTCGGGCCCGATGGCACGACGTGGACGCCGCTCGGTGCGAGCATTTATTTTGGCGCGAGTGGGCACCACCTCCGCCACAGCCAGCGGGGCGATCCCGACCTCGGGTGGGTGGGGCGCTACAAAGAGGCCGGTGCGCCGCCAGCGCTGGCTGATCCGCGGCTGCCGAATCGCTCGGGCAATGTCTGGACCGCGACCACCTTCGGGCTGTTCGCGGTGCGCGACGGTGCGTCCTCCGCCCGCGTCGCTGACTTTGAGAAATTTACTGTCAAACCTTCCGCGCCTTGAGGCGGACGGGCGCGCGTGTCGTGCTCGTCCGGTTGTTTCATCACCCCCGTGAAAAAATTACCCGCGGTCCTGCTCGCCCTCGCATTGCTCGCGATGATTCCGTGGGGGTCGCGCGCCCAATCGGCCGTGCCGGCGCCGGTTTCACTCAAGATCGATGCGGGCCGGGTCACGGCGCACGTCAGCCCGATGCTTTACGGCCTGATGACGGAGGAGATTAATTATTCCTACGACGGCGGGCTCTACGCCGAACTCGTCCGCAACCGCAGCTTCCAGGACAACGCCGACGCCCCCGATCACTGGACTGTCGTGCAGGACGCCGGCGGCACCGGCGCGATCGCGCTCGATCGCGCGGCGCCACTCAGCGACGTGCTCCCGGTCAGCCTCAAACTCGATCTCACGGCTGCGTCTCCTCGCGCGCGCGTCGGCGTTGCGAACGATGGCTTCTGGGGCATCCCGGTGAAACCGCAGACGCACGATCGCGCCTCGTTCTACGCGAAAGCCTCCGCGGGATTCACCGGCCCACTCACGGTCAGCATCGAGAGCAACGACGCCGTCACGACCTTTGCGACCGCCTCCGTCGCGAAGCTGACGGACACGTGGAAAAAATATTCCGTCACGCTCACGACGGGCGCGACCACGCCTTCCACCACAAACCGCCTTGTGCTGTCCGCGAAATCGCCGGGCACCGTTTCGTTCAGCCTGGTTTCGCTTTTTCCGCCAACGTGGAAGGGGCGGCACAACGGCAACCGGCCGGACCTCATGCAGCTCCTGGCCGACCTGAAGCCGGCGTTTCTCCGTTTCCCGGGCGGCAACTACGTGCAGGGCCGCACGCTCGCCACGCGCTTTCCGTGGCAGAAAACCCTCGGCGAACTCACTGAGCGGCCGGGCCATCTCAACGATTCATGGAAATACCGTTCGTCCGATGGCATGGGCCTGCTGGAGTTTCTCGAGTGGTGCGATGATCTCAAGATGCAGCCGGTGCTCGCGGTCTTCGCCGGGCTCACGTTAGATCGGCAGAACCAGAAACCCGTTCCGGCCGGCCCCGAGTTGCAGCCTTACGTGCAGGAAGCGCTGGACGAAATCGAATACGTAATCGGCGACGCGAAGACGACGTGGGGTGCCCGCCGCGCGAAAGACGGCCATCACGATCCGTTCCGGCTCGACTACGTCGAGATCGGCAACGAGGACTTCTTCGATCGCGTGCCGGGTAGCTACGACGGTCGCTTTGCCCAGTGCTTCGACGCGATTCGGCTCGGCTATCTCTGCGCGATTGCCGCCGCGCAGAAAACCGTCGCGATCGGGAACGCCTATTTTGTGCCCGACGATCTCGCGATCGAGACCCTGCTGGCGGCCCGCAAACGCGGCGTGCGCATCCGCATCGTGGTGCCGGCGATCAATGATTCGCGCTTCGGCCGGGCAGTCTCGCGGTCCCGCTGGGAGCGGTTGCTCGCCGCGGGCGTCGAGATCTACGAATATCTCCCGGCCATGTATCACGCGAAAGCGATGGTCGTGGATGACATCTTCGTGACGGTTGGCTCGGCCAATTTCGACAACCGCTCCTTCGCGATCAATGACGAGGACGCGTTGAACATCATCGATCCCGCGGTCGCACGCGCGCACCTGCAGGCCTTCGAGCACGATGTGACGCAATCCCGCCCGGTATCGTGGGACGCGTTTCAACACCGATCGATTTTTCTCCGCCTGGCGGATCAGTTCTGCGGACTCTTCCGGTCGCAGTTCTGAGGCGCGGCTTGATCGCGGGCTTGCTTACTTGCCGGCGCCGGCGGGCGCGGACGTAACTGCCGGGTTCGGCCCGGCACTCGCCCGATAGACATTCACGCGCTTGAAGTCCTCCCATTCATATTCCATCCGTTCGCCGAATTTCGACATTGCGACGCGCGCTGTTCCGCTCGGTTGCTGCTGATCGCCGCTCTGCGCTTTGCCGGCCGCGTCGACGCCATCGAAGGTCAGATCAAAATCGACATCGGTGATTTTCGCCAGGCCCAGCGCGACGCGCATCGGTTCGCGGAGGCCGGCGGTCACGCGCTCGATCATGCGGCTCTCGCGGCCCACGGTGATCAGGAGAATGAGTTTATCGGTTTGCACCAGCCGGGCGGTCTCGGGGCGCAACGCCACTTCATAGGTGACCGTCCGCGGGGTGGCCGACTTGCCGGTGGCGTGCGGGAAATCCAGCAGCTCCCCCGGCGGTTTGTTGACGTGCTTGCGCGGGCGATGATTTTTCCGCTGCTCGATCGCGAGGCGTTGCGCGTCGGTGGGCGGCTGGCCGTTGATCTCGAGCAAGTGCCAGCGCCGGCTGTCGGGCAGCGACGGATCGTAACGCTCAAGCCGCTCCTCCTTCACCGAACCGTTGTCGTTTAAGGTGCGCGCGCGTTGCGTGAAGGCCAGGTCGTCCTGGCCGGCGGTCCAGTGCTTGACCGCCGCCTCCAACAACTTTGGCGTGTCCGCCCGCGCGGAAACCGTGAACCCGGCGGTCAAAATACAGAGGAAAAACGGCAGCAGGCAATGGGTCACGGCGGAACTATGGACCACGCCGCGACCCGGTGGTTCAGGCCGGAGCGGGGGATTGAGTGGCCGGTGTGGTGCCGGCGCCGATTGGGCTGGGGGACGAAGACTCACGGAAATTTTCTGGCGAAACCGCGGCACCCGCGGCACCGCGAGCTGACTCTGCGGCGAACCTGCCGGTGACGTCTCAACATTCTAGAGTTCGGACCTTGGGCTCGAAAGCGGGCCGATCGCGACGAAAATCAGCAGCGTCGAAAAAATCGCGGCCGTTGAAATTCTTGATCGGCGCGACGCGCTCCACCATCGCCTCGGCGCGGGCGGGCGGGGGCCGGCCCGGGAATTCCGGCGCGACCACGAGGACGGCGTGTTTTTGCCGCCGGTATTCTTCGCTGAACGTGCTCACGGAACGAGCCACCCCGCCGACGTGCGGCAGGTAGGTGTTCGTCATCATGCAAATATTCATGGGGAGGAGGAACGGTTAAAGCTGAAATGGCTGCCGTCGGCCGCCGTCTTTTTGTCGCGGCCGTGAAGCCAGGCAGTGGAACTTCGAGCCGCGGCGCCGCGCCGCGCTAATTCCCATCGACCGCGACAGTGGCGCCGGAGGCGGTGGGTTCGATTCGCACCGCGACCGTGCCGAACGGCGTGAGCGTCGGGCCGAAGGATGCGCCTGCGGCCCACCACTCCGGCCGCACGCCGGAAGCGAGGACGAGATGGCCGGGTTCTTCGCGGACAAAACAATTGCGCACCAGCAGCGCCCGCTCGGCGGCGGCCCAGATATGCTGGCCGTCGCCCATGCAGCCGCCGAGCGTGCGCGGATGGATCGCCTCAGGCCACTGGCCGATCGGCGACGCAAGTTCGGCGACCCGTTCCAGGAGTTGCCACGTCTCGGCGAACTGACCGGCGCGCAGCGGCACTTGGGCAAGGTGCAGCGTGAGGTAGGGGTTGATGCCGGAGTGAATCATGTTCTGAAAAAACCCGCCGTTGAAACTGCTGAGGTCCCGTAAAAAGTCCGCGGTCCGCAAGATTCGCGGATCGCCCGGCGCGAAGAGTTGCAGCGGATAGTCCGCGACGAGGGAGCCCACCGCGCCGGCATCCAAGCGGCGTTCTTCAGTTCCGGCGGGGGTCGCCGACCGCAGGCGCTGACTGACGTCGCCGTCGTTGTAACGGAACAACACCACGCGCTGCGGCGCGCGATCGAAGCGCACGGGGTGACGGCGATTCACCAGCACTTCACGGCCGTCAGTCGACAAAGTAATTTGCTCAACAAAGCTGATGCCCTCGGGGTTATAGGGGCGGATCGCGACGGCAAGGAAACCGCATGAGGCCGCCGGCGCGCTCACTTGGACGCAGCAAACGGGTTGTCCGTCCGCGAGGCGCATTTCGGTTTCGCTCAAGATGGCGGCGCCGGGCCACGTCGCGCGGGAGCGGACGCGAAGATTTGTTTGCACGGAAAGCTCCTGCTCAAATTCCGCGAGCTTCGAGGGCGCGAGCACCTCACCCTTTTCTGTCACCCCCCAAAAGTCCAGTGACCAGCCGTCGAACTGCGGCGTGACGAACCCGCGTGGATCGACGATGGGGTAGTAGGGCACGTCCGGCAGGCCCACGGCGGTCTAGTTGCGGTGGGTGGATTGATATGACTGAATGAAAAAGCGCGGGGGACAAACGACTCATCCCCCGGGTTGAACTGCCGCTCCACCCAGTAAGGCCAAATCCAGTCGAGGTTGTTCTGAATGGCCTTGGTATTGATGAGGCCGCGCGCATGAAAAATCATGCCGGCACGCAACAACTCGACGGGCTCGCCGACCTCGGACGGCTGCGAAACCCGCGCAGTTTCGCGAGCAGTCCCACCGGATCGAGGAACCCGTAGGCCCGGGCCGCCCGGGTGATGAGTCTGCGAGCGAGCCATGATTTTAGCTGCATGGGAACGCCCCATTGTCCGCCCCCGGGGCACAAAGTGCCTGGGCTCGCGACCCCAGCCGGCGGCGAAAACCACGTCGCGGAGGGTCAACCGGCCGAGCAAAGGGCGGAGCCGAGTTGCGGCGGTTTTGTTTCGCACCGCGGCGAAAGCATCCCTAACGACAGGACCCTTCATCCCCGGACCAACCGCCTCATGTTGCCCTACGCCATCACGATTTTTGCGGGAGCGTTCCTGCTCTTCCAAGTCCAGCCGCTCATCGGAAAATTCATCCTCCCGTGGTTCGGCGGTGGACCGGGCGTGTGGACGACCTGCCTGCTCTTCTTCCAGACGCTGCTGCTCGGCGGCTACGCCTACGCGCATTTCTCCTCGACGCGGTTGAAGCCGAAGACGCAGGCGATCGTGCACCTGGTGTTGCTCGCGCTCGCGCTGGCCATGCTGCCGATCACGCCGGGCGAAAGCTGGAAGGCGCACATCGGGGGCAATCCCGTTGGCCACATTCTACTGCTCCTCATCGTGTGCGTCGGCCTGCCGTATTTCGTGCTCTCGTCGACCGGGCCGCTCATGCAACAGTGGTTCAGCCGGGCGCAGCCGGGCGTGTCGCCTTACCGGCTCTACGCGCTCTCGAACGTCGGCTCGCTGCTGGCGCTGCTCAGTTACCCCTTTTTCTTCGAGCTGAAATTTTCGCGCCAGACCCAGGCGACGATGTGGGCGGCGGGTCTGGGCGTCTTTGTGCTGTGCTGCGGCTACTGCGCGCTGCGCCTCTGGCGTTCCGGCAACGACGCGACCACTCCGACTGCGGCGGAAAACCCCGAGGCCGAATCGGCGCGAGCCACGTGGAGCGACAAGGCGATGTGGCTCGTGCTGCCGGCGCTGGCGTCGGCCCTGCTGCTGGCGACGACAAATAAACTCTGCCAGGAAGTCGCGGTCGTGCCGTTTCTGTGGGTGCTGCCCCTCGCGCTCTATCTGCTGAGTTTCATCATCTGCTTCGATCATGCGCGCTGGTATCGGCGCGGGTTGTTCGTGGGGCTGCTCGCGGTCGCGTCGGCGACGTTGTGCGAGCTGCTGAGCGCGGGCAGCGAGGCCTCGATGACGCTGCAGATCGCGGGCTACACGGGGGCGATGTTCGTCGCGTGCATGGTGGCGCACGGCGAACTCTACCGGCTGAAGCCGCCACCGCGCGATCTCACGGCCTATTATCTTTTCATTTCCGCGGGCGGCGCACTCGGCGGTTTCCTTGTCGCGATCGCGGCGCCGGCGATCTTCACGGAATTTCGCGAACTGCAAATCGGCTGGTTCCTGCTCTGGGTCGTGCTTGCGGTGATTTGCATCCGCCAGCAAAGCTGGACACTCGTGCAGGGCGCGGGCGCGGGCGCGATCGCGATCACGCTGACGATGCCGCTGCTGCGATCGCGGTTGAGCGGCGGCGCGCATTACGGGGCCGGGTTGCTCGCGTTTTACCGCGATCACCTGTGGATCATCTCGGGCGGGCTGATCGCGTTCATCGTCGCGGTGTTTGATCTGCGCCAGCGTCGGATGGAGGTGCGGTGGCAGCCGCGCATGGGCGGATTCATCACGCTGCTCGCCGCCGGGCTCGGCGCGGTTTTCATGATGCAGTGGGCGAACAGCCGCGACGCGAAGGTGATCCGGGCGTCCCGGAATTTCTACGGCACGCTCAAGGTTTTCGACTACTCGCCCAACGACGCGGAGGACCATTATCGCCTGCTGATGCACGGCGCGACGACGCATGGCCTCCAATTCACGAACCCAGAGAAGGCGCTGCTGCCGACGAGCTACTACGGCGAGCACAGCGGCATCGGCCTCGCCTTTCTCCACCTGCCGCGGACAAGTGGGCGGCATTTCGGGCTGGTGGGACTCGGCACGGGCACGGTCGCCGTCTATGGCAAGGCGGGTGACTCGCTCCGGATTTACGAGATCAATCCTGCCGTGGAAAAACTCGCGCACGATCCATTCACGCACATTGACCGGAGCCCGGCGAAGGTCGATGTCGTGATGGGTGACGCGCGGCTCTCGCTCGAGCAGGAGGCCGCCGGGGGCCATTCGAACGAGTTTGATCTGCTCGCGCTGGACGCATTCAGCAGCGACGCGATTCCGGCGCATCTGCTGACGAAGGAAGCATTCGAAGTTTACCTCAAACATCTGCGCCCCGACGGCGTGATTGCGGTGCACATTTCCAACCGCTACATCGATCTCGAGCCGGTGGTGCGCGCGCTCGTGCAGCATTTCAACCTCCACATGGCGGTGATTTCCGACGACTACGAATCGGAGTGGTGGTTCTACGAGACGACGTGGATTCTCGTGACGAAAAACAAGGCGCTGCTCACCGTGCCGGAAATCGACGAGGCGGCCGACGCACCGTCGAAGACGCCGAAGCCGGCAGTGTTGTGGACGGACGATCAGACGAGCCTCTACGGGATTCTGCGATGAATCGTTTCGCCGGCGTGCTGGCATTGGCGGCCGGACTCGCGACGTCTTGCGCGAACGGCCCGGCGCCCGACGGGGATCTCCCGGCGCATGACCGGCTCGACATCCGCAGCGTGAAATTCCTGAAGGCGAACAGTCCCGAGTTCATCGTGTTCGCGGTGACGGCCAGCTACACGCTGGATTCCTCAGCGGAGGGCAACGTGGCGCTCGCGTTGGATTTGGAGCCGGGCCGCTCCACGCTCGTCTCGGAGCAGCGCGTGCGCCGGGGCGCGGGCACGGTGGAATTGATGGCGGAGTGCAAGCGCACCGGCCGCACCCTGCAGGCGGTGTCGGTCAACCTCTCGGAATACCCCGGTGGATTGCTGCGCCGGACGCTCGCGAGCCAGATCCGATCGGTGGCGCTGGCGGATGCGCCTTAGCGCGGCCGACTTGGGTCCGCTCGCGCGCGATTCGCGCTGGGTGGCCGCGTGCGCGGACGAGTGGCAGGCGGTGGGGACGGACGACTACGCGAGTTTGCTCAGCGTGTTTTGCTGGCGGTGAGTGTCACGGGACGAAGGGCGACGGGCTGATATATTCATCCCGCGGGTAGTCGTCGCGGTAGGGGACCCCGCCCTTGATGTGCGACTCCGAATAACTGAATGACACGGCGAGATTATGCTTTGGGTCCTCATAGTTCAGCGTCACGCCGCCGTATTTTTCGCTGTAGCCGCCCTTGCCGAAACCGTAAGCGAGCGTGAACGAGCCGTGAATCTCCGGCGCCGTCGCCTTGATCGGTTCGATCGGCCGGAGCCGCATGCCGGTCGGATAAAATACCGGCGGCGCGAGCAGCGCGCGCGCGACCGCGGCAGAGCCGTTTTGCGCGACGAGTTCGTCGAGGCGGGTGAGTTCCTTTTCGTTGAAAATCGGGAGGCCGGCCACGGTGCGTTCGTCGGCAGTGAGGCGCTGCGAGAACCGCGCGGCGGGCGGCGCATCTTTCTCGTTTCGCCGGCTGGAAGTCTGGCTCGCGAGGTCGCGGCGCACGAGTGCATCCAGCGCGGCGACCTGGTCGGAAGAGAGACGGTTGAAACCGATCTCGGCCCGTTCGCTGATCGCGAGCGCTTGCGAAAAACGCGTGTCGGCCGCGAACAGGTTCGTCACGGCGGCCAGGGCCAAGGCCAGGGCGAGCAGGAGCGGGCGGGGTTTCATGACGCGGGAAGCTTGGCGCACCTGAGCGAAGACTCACGCCGAAAGTGGTGGTTCCGGATTTTTGCGAGCGGCTGCCCGTTCGCGTTACCCGTTTACGCAGTCGCGCCGCCGAAACAAAGCCGGCGACGCGACGTTCTTTAGCACCCAGAGCCTGACGCTCGAAGCGAGCGGCGTGTAGGCCTAACGCCAATAACCCTGGACGTAAACGTGCGTGCGGCCGCGCGGCGCCCAGTGCGGCGCGACGAACGTGCGGTAGTGGGATGGCGGGCGTTCCCAGTGGCCGGGCATCCACGCGTAGCCGCGTGACTCGTAGATCCAGTAGCCGTCCACCCACACCATCTCGGGGGCGGGCTGGCGCACCACGACAACTTCGCGAGGCGCGACCGGCGGCGGCGGCGGTGTGGCGACGGCATACTCGGTGGTCGCTTGCGCTTCCGACGTATAGATCGTGCCGCGCTGGTGATCGAGGCTGTTGCCGATCGCGCCACCGGCGACCGCGCCCGCGGCACCCCCGATCAGCGCGCCGGCGACGGAATTGTGACTGCCGCTGTTGTTGCCGATGATAGCACCGGCGATCGCACCCAACGCCGCGCCGCCGACGGCGCCTTGCTGGGTGTTGGGTCCGGTGCCCGCGCATCCCGCGCCCAACAGGAGCGCGGCGAGCGGCAGGAGGAGGGCGTGCGATGTTGTTTTCATGGCCTGATTCGTCCACGTGCTCAGCGCGGGGTTCCGCGACCGTAAAGGGATATTGTCGGCGCCGGTTGGAACAATCCTCCGGTTGCATGCTCTTCAGCGGTTAGTGTAGTTTTGAAAAAATGAGTGAACCGCTGAAAAAAGTCCGCTGGGGCGTGCTCGGCTACGCCCGCATCGCGCGCCTCGAGGTCATCCCCGCGATCGGGCGTTCTGCAAATTCCGAATTCTTCGCACTCGCGTCGCGCGACGACGCAAAACTCGCCGAGGCCCGCACCGCGTTTCCGGCGCTCGCGCGCGTTTATCGGGACTACGACGAGCTGCTGCGCGATCCGGAGATCGATGCTGTGTATATTCCGCTGCCGAACTCGCTGCACTGCGAGTGGACGCTCCAAGCCGCCGCCCGCGGCAAGCACGTGCTCTGCGAAAAACCGCTCGCGCTCACCGCGGCCGACACGCGCCGGATGATCGATGCCTGCCAGGCGCACGGCGTGCATTTCATGGAGGCGTTCATGTATCGCTACACCGATCGGATGCGGCAGGTGGAGGCGGTGCTGCGGTCCGGCGTGCTCGGCGAAATCAGATTTGTCCACGCCAGCCACCGCTTCCTGCTCAACCGTCCCGACTCGATCAAACTCCGGCCGGAACTCGGCGGCGGGGCGCTCTACGATGTCGGTTGTTATCCGGTGAATTTCGCCGGGATGGTGGCTGATGTCGCGGCCGGCACACCGGGGATGGCGCGGCCCGCGTCCGTCTCGGTGGAATGCGTGCGGGCCGGCGGCATCGACGAGATTTTCTCCGCGCTACTCCAATATCCCTCGGGGCTCATCGCGTCGCTGCACTGCGGTTTCAACGCCCAGAAGCGCATCGCCGCCGAGATCATCGGCGCCGACGGCCTGCTCGAGGTGCCCGACGCGTTTCTCGGCGACGCGGGTGCGCTCACGCTGATCCGCGGCGAGGAGCGCCGCGAGATCTTCGTCGCGGCGAGCGATCGCTACCGGCTCGAGTTTGAGGATTTCGCCGACGCGATCCGCGCGCACCGCGCACCGCAGCTCGGGCTCGCGGAGTCGCTGCGCAACGCCGAAATCATCGATCAACTGCTCGCGGCGAGCCGGTGACGATTGCCGACGAAACTTGACTCCGTGTAATCTTCGACGGCCTTTCTCTTTGATGAAAATCCCGGCGCTGCTCCTGCTCGCATTCGGTCTTGCCGCCAGTGCCGCGCTGGCCGCGGAGGATGCCATCCACACCAAGGAAGTGGAAACGTGGCGCGCGCAGCGCCTCGCGCGGCTCACGGCGCCGGATGGCTGGCTCAGCTTGATCGGGCTGCATTTTCTGAAGGACGGCGACAACACCGTCGGCAGCGCGCCGGACAACGACACGGTGCTTGCGAAGGGCCCGGCGCATCTCGGCAAGGTATCGGTCGCGGCCGACGGCAAAATCACCGTGACGCTCGGCGCCGATGCCGACGCGAAGATCGACGGCAAGCCGACGATGGCGGGCGAGCTGCGCTGGCGCAGCGGCGGCCGGCCCTCGGTCGTGTCGGCGGGCACGGTGAGTTTTTTCGTGATCGAGCGGGGTGGAAAAAAGGCGCTGCGCGTGAAGGACAGCGGGTCGGAGCGCCGCACGCATTTCCTCGGCCTCGATTATTTTCCGATCGATCCGGCGTGGCGGGTCGAGGCGACGTGGGTGGAGTTCGACGAGCCGCGCAAAATTCCGATCACGAACATCCTTGGCCAGACCGAGCCGGCGATCGTCCATGGCGAGGCGGTCTTCGAGCGCGAGGGTCAGAAAATCAAACTGCTCCCGATCGACGAGGGTCCGGGCGAGCCGTTGTTCTTCGTCATCTCCGATGCGACGAGCGGCAACGAGACCTACGGTGCGGCGCGCTTCCTCTACGCCGACGCGCCGGTCGACGGCAAAGTCGTCTTGGATTTTAATCGCCTGGAGAACCCGCCCTGCGCGTTCACGCCGTTCGCGACGTGCCCGCTCCCGCCGAAGGAGAACCGGTTGACGTTGGCGGTGACGGCCGGCGAGAAAGATTATCGCGGCGAGCATCACTGAACGCGGTTTTAGCGGGCGTCTGGGTTCCGGCGCCGTGCCCCGTCACGCCGCCGAACGAAGCCGCGCGGGCAGCCGGCAGCGCGGGCGGATCATCAGGCCGCAGGCACATCACGAGAAAATCGTGGGCGGGCCGGGCGGGGGTGGCTGGCGGTTCGGGTGGGAGCGCGCCGTCGAACATGTCGAGGAGGCGCACGTTCTCCGCGTGGCGGAGGCGCTGGTAGTGGTGGACTCGGATGGTGTGCATGGCGTGTAAGAGCCCGCTCCCTTGCCGAACCGTGAGGCCGAAAAAAAGCCCCTCCGGTTGGCACCGGAGGGGCAAAGTCGTTGGAACGATCAGAACCCTCGCGGCGCCGCGGTAACGGCGGAGACGACGACGAAAATGGCGACCACGGAAAGGTGGGCGCTGCGCGAGGCGAAATTCGTCGAGCCGTGAAGGTTCATCTGAGGGCGCCGAAGAAGGCGGACGGGCGGGGGCGTGTCAAGAATTCCATTGGGGAGTATTGATTGGGGTGGAGACGCCGCTCGGCGGTCTCCTGGCTTTAGCCGTAAAGGGAGCTGGCACTCCGGCCGGCTCGGAGAGCCGCCCGATCGATTCTGATTCGGCTCGCCGACGAAATGCCTCTGCGCACACTGCGAACCATGCCCCCGACACCCCGGCCTGCTTCCCCTGCGACGTTGAATCGCCGTGCGTTTTTAACCAGCGCCGCGACCGGCGCCGCCGCGCTGGGGGCTGCGACGATGACCGGTTGCAACGCCACCGGGGCGGTCACCGGCGGAGGGCCGAAGAAGCCCGTGCTCATGAAAGCCGGCCACCAGCACGATCACTCGGAGCCGACGCTGCGCGCGTTGGCGGCGTTTGGCGTGACGCATATTTGCAGCGGTCATCTCGGCGCGAAAATGGACGAGTGGTCTGTCGATGAGCTTACGCGACTGCGGAAACACGTCGAATCCTTTGGCGTGCAACTCGACGCCGTGCCGCTGCCGATGAGTTCGAGTGAAATCACGAAAGCCGAGCTGCCCGAAATCCTGCTGGCGAAGGATCCCGCGCGCGATCGTGCGATTGAAAATATCTGCCAGATGATCCGGAACGCGGGGAAGGCGGGCATTCCGCTCGTGAAATACAATCTCACGTTCATCGGTGTGGTGCGGAATCCCGGCCGGACCCCGGGGCGCGGCGGATCGACGCTCAGCACGTTCGACTACGCGACGGCGAAACAGGAGCCGGCCCTCACCGCCGCCGGCCCGATCACCGAGGCGATTTACTGGGATCGCATTGAATATTTTCTGAAGCGCGTGGTGCCCGTCGCCGACGAGGCGAAGGTTCGCATCGCGTTGCACCCGCAGGATCCGTCGATGCCGCCGGGCAAAGGCTGGCGCGGGGTCGAGACGGTGCTCGGTCGGGTCGAGGGCCTGAAGCGTTTTGTCGCCACGATGCCGAGCGCGTATCACGGGTTGAATTTCTGCCAGGGCACCGTGACCGAGATGCTCCAGAATCCCAACGAGGAAATTCACGAGGTGATTCGCTACTTCGGTTCGCGCGGGAAAATCTTCAACGTCCACTTCCGCAATATCCGCGGCGGCTATCTCAAATTTGCCGAGACGTTTCCCGATGAGGGCGACGTCGACATGCCGCGCGCGCTGCGGACGTATCGCGAGGTGGGCTACGATGGGATGGTCATGCCCGACCACGTGCCGCAGATCGCGGGCGACACGGGCGGGCAGAAGGCCTTCGCGTTTTGCTTCGGCTACATTCAGGCGCTGCTGCAGCAGTTGCGCGCCGAGGCGTGAGGTCGCGCGCCGCCGGTGGTTTGTAGTAGGGCAGGCTTTATGCCTGCCATCCGATGGATCGCAGCGGGGCGGGCAGAAGGCCGGCCCGACAGTTCAGTGCGACCGCTTTACTGTCTGGCAAGACCCGCGATTGCCTCGCGGCACGTGTGCGCTGGCAATTGCAGCTTGCCCGGTGCGTCGGACTCCTGTCCCAATCGCCGGCTTCGTCCCCGGTTCCTCGCTGCATGTCCGTCTCCACGTCCTCCACCTCTGCCCCCGGTTCGTCGCGCCGCCGCTATGCCATTGTCGGGCTCGGCTCGCGCCACGAATTGTATCAGGATGGCATCGAGAAAACCCACGCCGCCTACGCGCAATTGGTCGGAGTGTGCGATGCGAACATCGGCCGCGTCGAGCTCGCGCGGAAGCGCTCCGCGCAAAACGGCGCGCCGGTGCCGCCCGGTTATCGCGCGGCCGATTTTGATCGCATGATCGCCGAGACGAAACCCGACGTCGTAATCGTCGTGACGGCGGATGCGGCGCATCACGATTACCTCGTGCGCGCGATGGAGGCGGGTTGCGATGTCATCACGGAAAAGCCGATGACGACTGACGCCGGGAAGTGTCAGCAGATTCTCGACGCCTGCCGCCGCACCGGCCGGCACTGCCGCGTGACGTTCAACTACCGCTACTCGCCGCCGCGCTCGCAGGTGAAGGACGTGCTGATGAGCGGCGAAATCGGCGACGTGCTCTCGGTGGATTTTCACTGGCTGCTCAACACGCACCACGGCGCGGATTATTTCCGGCGCTGGCACAGCCACAAAAAAAATTCCGGCGGCCTGCTCGTCCACAAGTCCACCCATCATTTCGATCTGATCAACTGGTGGCTTGGTGCGGTGCCGGTCTCGGTCTCCGCCAACGCCCGCCGGCAGTTCTACACGCCCGCGATGGCACGCCGGCTCGGGCTGTCGGGGCCGCACGAGCGCTGCACCACCTGCCCGGAAAAGAACCAGTGCGGCTTCTTCCTCGACCTCGCCGCGAGTCCGACGCTCAAGGCGCTCTATCTCGATAACGAAACCCACGACGGTTATTTCCGCGACCGCTGCATTTTCCGCGCGGACATCGACATCGAGGACACGATGAACGTGCTCGTCGGCTACGACAACGGCGCGACGCTCAGCTACTCGCTCAACGCGTTCAACGCGTGGGAGGGCTACACCGTCTCGTTCAACGGCACCAAGGGCCGCCTCGAGCACAAGATCGTCGAGTCGGTTTACGTCAACGGCACCGAGACCGTGCAGGGCGGCATTGCCGATGGGGGCGTCACGACCCGTGTGATTCCGCTGCGTGGCGAACCGCGCGTGCTCGTGCCCTGGAGTGCCGAGGGAGATCACGGCGGCGGCGACCGGCTGATGCTCGAGGATATTTTCCTGCCCCGGCCCGCGCCTGACAAATACCTCCGCGCGGCCGACGAACGCGCCGGCGCCTGCTCGATCCTCGTGGGGATCGCGGCGAACCGCTGTCTCGAGACGGGCGCCACCACCCGCGTGGCCGATCTCGTTTCCGGGGTGCCGCGGCCCGACTATGCGCCGATGCCCTCCCGTGACGGTCCACTGCCGATGCCGGGCCGCAACGAAAACGCCTGAGATCCGCGGAGATTTCGGCAACCAAATCGCCGGCGGTGCGTCTGACTTTTGCTTCCCCCCCCCAAAAACAAAACTATGAAATCATTCCGACTCATCCTCGCGGCGTTCGTCGCCGCTTGCTTCATGACCGTCGCCGCTCACGCGGCTGACGCTGCCACCCCCGCCGGCACTTGGAAATTCACGCAAGCCGGCCGCGGCGGCAACCCCGGCATCGAGCGCACGCTCATGCTCGACGTAAAGGACGGTAAACTCACCGGCACGATGAAAGGCGCCTCGATGGGCCAGTTCGAGATTCCCGACGCCGCCATCTCGGAGGCTTCGTTCAAGGATGGCACCGTGGCGTTTGCCGTGACCATCGACATGGGTGGCACTGCGCGCACCACGAAATACACCGCGAAGCTCGAGGGCGACACGCTGACCGGCAGCTCCGAGGCCCCCGGCCGCGATGGCGCGATGGCAAAGCGTGACTGGGCCGCCAAGCGCGCGAAGTAATCTCACTGCGGGAAATTCCCGTTAGCTTTCCGCCGCCGGAGAAGAAATTCTCCGGCGGTTTTTTTTCGAAGGAGGGTCGGTTTAGGACCGGCCCTTAAATCCACCCCGGATTTTAAACCTCCGATGACACGGATGGACGCGGATGGATTAACGCAGCGGTGTTTTATCCGGGTTCATCCGGGTAATCCGCGGTTGAGGGATTGGTTTTTCCCTGGACCGGCCGCAGACGGGTCCTACTTCGATTTCACGGCAGCATCGCGTTCAGCGTGTCGCGCATCGCGTCGGCCCAAATCTCATAGCCGTGTTCATTCGGGTGCAGAAAATCCGGCATGATGTCCTTCGGCAGCGTGCCGTCGGCGGCGAGGAACTTCGGGCCGATGTCGAGATAGCGGACGGTCTTCCCGTCATCGAGCGATGCGAGCGCGCGATTGATCTCGTTGACTTGAATGCGCTGGGGATGGTCGGGCTTTTCGCCGCGCGGGAAAATCGCGAGCAGCAGGATTTTGGCGCCGGGCAGTTTCGCGCGCAGGCCGCGCACGATCGCCTTCACGCCCTCGATCGCTTCGGGGACGGTGTTGCGCACGGTCTTGTTGTCGCGCTCAAAGCCGGTGTTGTTGGTGCCGATCATGAGCACGACGAGCCTGGGCGCGAGGCCGTCGAGTTCGCCGTTTTGCATCCGCCACAACACGTGCTGTGTGCGATCGCCGCTGATGCCGAGGTTGAGGGCGTGCCGGGATTCGTAGTTTCTGGCCCAGACCGGCCAGCCGCCCTGGTTGGGATTGTTGTCGCGGCGCCAGAAATCCGTGATCGAGTCACCGAGGAACAGGACGTCCATGCCCTGCTTGGGAAGCGCGACAAAACCCTCATGGCGCTTCACCCAATTCGGATCGCGCGGCTCGGGCCGGATCGCGGAATTCTTCGCGGGGTCGAGGAGCGGGGCCGCGACCGGCGGCGCGACGGGGGCCGTGGTGCACGACGCGGTGAAAAGCGCCGCGGTCAGCAGGCTGGCGGCGAACAACGCGGAGCAAGACGAAGGGAGGCGGAGTTTCATGGGGTCCGGAAAGGTGAATCGTCCGCCGCGACCTCCGCAAAGCGAAACCGCGCCGAGCCGCGTCGGACGGTCTGACGCGCCGTTGCTTTCCCGCCGCCCGCGCGGGCGCCTTGCTCCGCCCAACCCCACGCCCTGATGAAATTATTTTCTGCCACCGCCACCGCGCTGCTCGCCGTTCCGTTGTTCGCGCAGGACCTGCCCAAGCCCGACGCCGTCCTCACCGCGATGCGCACGGCCAACGCCTACTTCCTGGCCGAGTGGCCCGACCCCGGCAAAACGATCGTCACGAACAAGGAGCGGCCTTCGAACATCTGGACGCGCGCGGTTTACTACGAGGGCCTGATGGCGCTCAACGCGGTCGCGCCCGACGCACGTTACACCGACTACGCGGTGAAGTGGGGCGAGTTTCATCAATGGAGCATGCGCTCCGGCGAGAAGACCCGCAACGCCGACGACCAGTGCTGCGGCCAGACTTATATCGACCTCTACCGGCTCGATCCGAAGCCCGGGCGCATTCGCGCGCTCACGACAAGCCTCGAGGCGATGGCCGCGAGCGACAAGGCCGACGACTGGAATTGGGTCGACGCGATGCAGATGGCGATGCCGGCCTTCGCGAAGCTCGGCGCCGTCACGCAGGACGGAAAATATTTCGAGAAAGCACACGCGCTCTACGCGTTCATGAAGACGAAGCAGGGCGGCAACGGGCTCTACAATCCCGCCGACGGGTTGTGGTGGCGCGACAAGGATTTCGTCCCACCGTTCAAGACCCCGAACGGCAAACAATGCTACTGGTCGCGCGGCAACGGCTGGGTTTTCGCCGCGCTGGCGCGCGTGCTCGAGGAGTTGCCCGCCGGCGCGCCCCACCGCGCGGAATACGACCAGATGATGCGCGACATGGCCGCCGCCCTCGCGTCACGTCAGCGGGATGATGGTTTTTGGAACTGCAGCCTCGATGACCCGAACGATTTCGGCGGCAAGGAAACGAGCGGCACGGCGCTTTTCGCCTACGGTCTGGCCTGGGGCGTCCGGCACAAGGTGCTCGACGAAAAAATCTATCGCCCGGTCGTGGCGCGCGCATGGCATGCGCTGGCGACCGAGGCGCTGCACGCCAATGGTTTTCTCGGCTATGTCCAGGGCACCGGCAAGCAGCCCTCCGAAGGCCGGCCCATCGACAAGGAGGGCAAACCCCAACCGATCGGCCCGGACTTCCGGCCCGACTTCGACGATTTCGGTCTCGGCTGTTTCCTGCTCGCCGGCAGCGAAGTGTTTCGGTTGAGCCGAGGGTGAGTGAGTTGAAAAGCCGGCGATGCTCTGCTTGACGCCACCCGCGAATTGGAAAATCTGAACCTCATGCCGACGCTTTCGCCATCCCCCCTTAAGCCCGCCGGTCGCAAAACGCGGACGGTTACGAAGCGCAGCGGTTCGCGCAAAGGGCCGTCGTTCGGCGCGGCCGTGAAGAAATACGCCGGCATCGTGCGTTCCGGGATCGGCGATCTCTCCACGGGTGAAGGTTTCGGAGATTAACTATTTGGTGGATGCTGGTCCGCTGATTGGTTTTTTGGACGGCGATGACCAATGGCATGCGTGGAGCACGCAGACACTGGAGGTGTTCGATGAACCGCTCCCCACGACCGAGACTGTCGTGGCGGAGGCATGTCATCATTTGCGAAAGCTGAGGCCAGCGCTGGCTGTCATTCCCCGGCTAATTGCCGAAGGCCGTTTGCTTCTCATTCCCGTTTTTGCCGAACAACCGCGTCGGGTGGCCGAGTTGTTGGCTAAATATCCGTTGATGGATGCCGGCGATGCCACACTGGTCGTCTTGTCGGAGCTGTGTCCGCGTGCGAAACTCATCACCGTCGACGACGATTTCCGACGCTATCGACGATTTCGCACTCAGCCTATTCCAGTCGTGATTCCGGATTGAGCGTAGCGGTTGGTGCACCCACTCCCTATCCAACAAACTTCTTTTTCGCCCTTTGGGGAACGCAGAAACACGCAGCTATTCATTGAGGAAATCTTCTTTCCAAAGTTCAAATTTTGCTTTGCCGGCAACTGTTTTGATCCGCCCCGGTCGATATTCGCGGAATTGCTTTTCGTTTGGCATGATGACCTCGGCGTCATCGATAAACACCTCTCCACATGGGCGCCATTCTGGGCGAACCGAGCCAGGGTCGAGAAAGCACATTGAACGGTCTGAATTTCCACGAATACTATAGCCGACTGCGAGGACCGCGTGGGAGCCAAAACCACCGCCGGCGACGATGACCGGCAAATGCCAGGAGATCGCACTGATCACCTCTTGGACCGTAGAAATGCGTTCAATCGCACGCTTTTTTCGAGAATGCTTCAAGCGCTTCACCCGTCGCGCACGGACGAGAATCCGCGTAAAATATTTTTTCTTCGGATCAAATTTTTCGCGAAAAAAAGGTTAAGAATTTTGGTCGCCTCGGTAATCGACATCCCAAGAAAGAACCAATCCGCTAGCTTTTGTTTGAAGTGAGAATTAGAACGATAATGACGCCGCAACGCCTGAAATACGGGGCTTCCCTTCCACGAGTAGCTCGGTGCTTCGTGTATCGTCGAACCCAAAGCAGGATCGAGGGCGGCGAGCATCATCGACATCGCATAGTAAACACAAAACCCATCGGCATCGCCTTGCGCGTAGTGCGGAACGCCGACGAGTTCGACCTCTTCAGTCTCTGACGACGATCTTTTATGCTTCATTAGAGACAAGAAAACGACGGCCACCCTCGAGGTCGAGTTGATCTGAGGCCAATGGGCGTTGGACTGGGGGAAGGTTCTCGCAGTTGCAGCGACGGCCTAAGAACACCGCTTCGAGGAAGGGTGAGGTGGACCCCGAAAGTTGGACAGGACGGATCGTTAATCCAAACTCAGAACAACGATCCCCATGTCAAAGAAGCGACGTCTACACAGTCCCGACCTGAAAGCCAAAGTTGGTCTTGAAGCCCTGAAGGGCATCGAGCCA
>JBBRLB010000108.1:0-22442 GCA_038231575.1 Opitutales bacterium
CGCTCGATTTCGGCCCGCGCGAAAACGTCCGGAATTTCCGCCCCCTTCCAGATCGCGGGCGCGCTGGTCGGGCTCGATTTGATTTCACGCTCGGCCGCCACTTCTCGATAGGTGGCCAGCACTTCGGAGGCGGCTTGCGTGGTTGCGAGGTGCTGCAGTGCGACGAAAAGCGGCTGTCCGGGCACGATCCGAACGCGTCCCACCACGAGCGGTAGTGCTGGCTTCGCCGCGGATTTGAGACTGAACAATTCAGTTGGATTGCTCCACGCGGATGCATCACCGATACCCAGTTTGGTTTCCGCGGGCAACATGCCCGCCATACTCCCCCCCTTCCCTCGCACGACAAAAAATTGGTCGGACAACGTAATCTCGTTGTCGCGACAATACTCCGGCTCGAGCTGGAAAAACTCGCGCACCGGAACGCGCTCCGTGCCGATGTCGCCATCTCGTCCGCCCCGCTCCCCGTTAATTCCGCCAAAAGCAAAAACAAGATCGACCGGTCCGTTGAGCGCCTGCGACTCGACCCGCACCACCACTCCTTCCGGCGCACGCGGTGCCAAAGCCGTGACTCGCAGGCTTCCGCCCCCGAGTAAGGGATCGCGAATCTCGTGGATCATCGAGCCAGCGCGGTAGCGCGCGACTACGGTGTCCGCGGTATTCAACCATTTGGTGCCAGCCGGGGTGCTGATTCCGAGCCGCAGGTTTCCGCCACGACCAGGCAGATAAAATGAAAACTCCGGACGATCGCCGCCGTCGACGCGGAACGCCGTTGAGCCGCCGTAAAGCGGACGATTGAAAGATTCGCGTCCATTCGTGATGACGAAATCGCCATCCTCGGGCGTGTAGCGGAGCGGCCGATCGATGTTGCCGACCAGCATCGGGCGCATACCTCGTTGGTCGCGCTCAAGGGCTTCGGCTTGAGCGGTCGACGGCTGGCCGACGAGGCCCAGCGGCCATCCGACCACGAGCAAAGCGCAAGCCACTACTTTCATCGTGAGGGTGGCTGGAGGAAAAATGCTATCGTGGTGAAGGTGGTGGCACATAAAATTCGCGAGCCAGCTCGGTAGCGGTAATGATATTTAGCGCCCACTGGGAGGTGCCCGGGGTATCAAGCTCGGAAATTTCCTCGACTGGCGAAAGCACTCGGGAATCCGAGATCATCATCACGGAATCCGAGGAAAAGCGGTGGCCGCCAGACTTCGTCGTGAGACTATTTCGGAGTTCCTGCCACACCTTGTGTCCGAGTTCCGGATCGCGCTTCACTTTGGCCATATACGCGGCGATCCGAGGGCCACTGTAGTTGCCGGACGCGATCGATTTCTCGCACAACTGATTCCATGCGCGGGCGAACTCGGGACAATCGATCAGCTGCATCAGTTCGATCGCCAGTTGATCACCGCCGAAGAGAAACATGAACCCGCCGCCTTTCATGTTGGGCTCGCCGATATCGATGATCTGTTTCGTTTTCAGGTCAAAGCGGAAGCCAAGTCGAAGGTCGATCCCGCCCTGAATCGCGCCCACGCTCTTCATGCCAGCGAGCACATAATCACGATAGCGCACATCGCCCGTGCGTTCCCATTCGGTCATCCAGTTGCTCGCCAGCGCCTGCCAGTCGGGACTGATGCGAAAGATGATCGGCTCGTCCGGTCGCACCAATTGATGCCGCAGTGGTTGAATTTTCGCGATGGTCTCGTCGACGGTCAGCACCTCGCGCATCAAGTCGCCCGTGCGCTCGTCGGTGGTCAGGTAATAATAGGGACGCTTGAGCAACGCCTGACTAATCCGCGCCTCTTTCGCCCCATCGCCCCAGTGGTCGACGTTATGGCGCGACCCAAGTCCGAAGAATCGCCCTTGGTGGTAAACGTCGACCTCGCTGGTGTTGCGAGTCATGGCCTCGGCAAAGCGGAAGGCGTCGGCCCGACCGTTGCGAAGGAAAGTAAACCACAGCCAGAGATTTGGCATGAGTTCGGTGTTGTTCCACGCATGACCGCCGATGTCATACATCCACGCGTGGCGTCGGCCGTCATAGGTCCTCATGAAATCGCCGAAGTCCCAGAATCCGAACCAATGTCGCTGCTCGACCTCGCGATGAAAAAACTGCCAAGCGCGATCGAGTGCGCCCTCCATCGCCGCCCGGTCCGGCGTTGAGCGATCAGGCAAGCTCCACACCCCGAGAGTTTCGGTCGCGTGGTAATACTCCGGCGCACAGATCAACAGCGGAGGCTCGTTGCCTGTTTTCGCCAGCGTCGACAAATCCGCATTGCCTGGCGTATCGGCTAAAGCCCAAAGCGTAAGCTCGTTGGTGTTCGCCACTCCGTAGGGCGTGCTAAAGCCGTCTTGGTGATCCTCATAGGAAATCCTGCCGTCGTGGCCGATGGTGTCGTAGTGACGCAAGTCCATCGCCGGCGCATCGGGCGCCCAAAACCAAAGTTTTAGTTCACCTGCCACGGCCGCCGCGCCGGTGATCTCGAGCGCGGTCGGATATTTCTCCCAAAAATTCTTGCCACCGACGGCCAGACCTCCGGAGACATCGCCGAGAAAAGCCAGTCCCCGTGCTCGGCGGCCATTGTTGATATGCAGCCATGAACTCGCGGCACCGGTGCGCTTATCGAGGGTAAACGAATCGGGCGCCAGCTGCGCCAGCTTAAAGGTATCCCACAGCGCAACTGTCTCGAACTGCGCCTTAATCTCGGGGCCGAGCTGAACTAGATTCGGGATGCGTTTTCCTTCGAGTTGATCCCGGTTCATTTGCAGGGCGCCTTTCACCAAAACCTCGCGATAACCCGGGCTCATGAGCACCGGTTCACCCCAAATTCCCTGATCGTCACCCGCGAAACGGACGTGGCGGTTTTGCAGTTCTTCACGGAATGGGACCGTGAACGCGATCCCGAGGCCGCGGATGAAATCCTTCTCCGCGTCACCATCATACACGAACGAATGAACTAGGCGCACCGAGGCGAGGCCTGCCGTAAAATAAAGCCGAACCGTAAAGGGCAGCCACTCGCGCACCGGTTCGCCGCCCGCATGCATGCCTTCAATTTTGACTACGCCGCGAACCGGGCCCGCTTGCTCGACGGTCACTTTGGTGACCCGGCTCGTGTAACTTTCTTGCCGGAGCAGACCCTTGGACTCGAAGTCCGATCGATCCTCCCGGATCGCGATGAGCCGGCCGCTGCGGCCGACTTCGCGACCGTCGATGACGAGCGATTCGATCAGATTCGAGCCGCCGCGCGCAATACGACAACGCAGGGGGCCGGTGGTCACCTCGATGCCGCTGGCATCCTCTCGCACCCGCAATGGCGAAGCAGGCTCCGCAGGGGCGCCCGCCACCACCGTGAGGGGCGCGACGAGTTGCGCATCGGCCGCAATTGCGAGCCCCGACCACTTCAACGAACCATCGGGCCAAAATGCGAGTGGCCAAGTTTGAGTTGCGACGGCATGCCCGTCAGCGTTTCTGACGGTGAGTGCAGCGTCCTTCGGCAACGCACCGCGTGGCCACGGCACGCCCCAACTGACGCCCGAGGGCGACGCGGGCGCACCTCCGCCAAGCCAAGTAAGTGTTACCGGATCGACGCGCGCCGATGCGGCAGAGTCGACGGCCTGCGCATCGCTGCGCGCAAGAAGTGCCGTGACCAGCGCGAGAAGAAATGCAGGTGCCAGTCGGGTCATAAACTTAATGGCCAGCTTTCGGTGCGCCATAGAATGCGCGATAGGCGCGCTGCCACTCGTTAGCCAGCAGCTGGTGTCCCGCATACGTCGGATGGACGCCGTCCCAAATCCAGTAATCGATCGGCGCCCGCTTGAACGCGTCATCGAATATCTTTTGGAAATGGACGACGGGCGCGTGATATTTCTTGGCGAGTTTCTCGACCACGCCCTGCATGGCCGTGATCGCGGCATGCCATTCTTCGTAGCGCTCGCCGGGACTCTTGCCCGGCGCGATGAACGGTTCACACAGCACCAATTTCACCTTGGGCAGCGCCGCGACCGTTCGAGCCAGCAATTGATCGTAAGTCGTCTCGTAGTTCTCGATTGAGACCGGCTGATTCTTACGCAAGCTATGGCCCACGTCATTCACGCCCACGAGAATACTCAAGACGTCAGGCTTGTGCTCCAGCGCGTCGGTTTCCCACCGGGTCACAAGGTCGGTGAGTTCGTTTCCGCCCACCCCGCGGTTGATGAAAACATAGCCCAGTTCGGGAAACGCCGAGCCCTGTGCGGCCGCGATGAGGAAGACGTAACTATGCCCGAGGATATGATTCGGATCCGCGGTGCGGCCCCGCGCCATGTCGGTAATCGAGTCGCCTTGAAAAAGAACCCGCGCACCTTTTTCAAAGAGCGGTTGACCGCAACTCGCAGCGACGGGCACCAGCGAAAGCAAAAGCATCATCAACGCTGAGAGTGGAGAGGAGTGGGTTTTTGATTTCATTTTAGGCCATACCAGTTGAGTTTCGCCGGCTCGGCTGGCACTGCTTGGACCACGGCAGCCGGAATCGATGGGCCAGTGTAAAGGAGCACTTCCTCGCCTTTCTTGAGGTCGATTTCAAAGACGCCACCGGCCACCGCCGTGAGCTTGAACGGCCGGGTTCCTGTGGCCTTCACGTCGCCAATCAACTCCGGCCGCACGCGACACGGTTCGCCCGCCAAGCTCCGCAGTCGGACCCACTGCGTGACACCCGCCCGGCGTTCCGCGGAAACAAGAAACGCGCCTTCGGCCAACAGATCGTTAAATACGATGTCACTCCACGCCGCGGGAACCGCCGGGAAGACGCGGATCTTGTCGCCCCAACTCTGCATCAACATCTCATGCACCGCATGCGCCGCCGATAGTGGCGTCTCAAGCACGGGGCCAGCCTCTGCATACATGCCGTTGCGCGTCACGAGCGGATAGTCGATAAAGCCGTTGAGAAATTTTACCGCTTCTTCGCCCTCGCCCAGCACCGCATGCATAAGCGAGAGCAGGGTATAAGTATATCCGGCGAACACGTTCCACGAATTCGCCTTCTCGTAACCCGCCCGATTCATCTGATAGAAATGATCGACCGATTTGTGGAGCAGCCCCGCTTGTCCCGGTTGGTCGATATTCACCAAGGTGTAGGGGTAGATCATGAGCAGATGGCTCGAGTGGCGGTGGGCCTTGCCAAATGGTTCGTCGGCGCCAATCCGGAAGCCATTTTCGTCGACCGGATAGTCCGCCAGCCGCGCGAGGACGTCGGTCCACTGAGCAATTTGCGGGTCGACAATTTTTAACCGAGTGCAGGCTTGGAGCAGCGCCTGACAACCCCATCGAATTGACGCCAGTTCGTAGTTGGCATCTCGCGCCATGCCATATTCGGGCGACTCCGTTCTTGGCATGTGGAGGCGGCCGTCGACCTCCTGCAAGTGATGAAGTTGATTGTTTACGGCCCGCTTCAACATCGGAAAGATTTTTTCACGCAACAGTCCGTCATCCATCGTCCGCCGATAGATCAGCCAGCAGTCGTGCATCGCCCAGGTAAGATTCGCCTCGGCGTTGTCGAGAATCCGCATATCGGCTTCCTTCGGTTGGTAAAGATCGTGGCCCGTGTTGAGCGGCGCGCGCGCCGAGTCACTCCTCCACTCCTCGACCGGGACATTGTTGATGAGCCCCGCTCGATGATCCCAAATCCAGTTCATCAGCCCCATGCCGATCTCCAAATGGTTCGAGGTCGTCGTGGGCCAGTAAGAGAGCTGGATGTTCAAATCCCACGTGAGAAAGGTCCACGGCGACGGGGTCTGCCACATCCCATGATCGATGATCGGCGCGTCACCGCGAGCCGCCGAGGCCAACTTATACATCTGCGTCCAATAGATGGTTTCGGTCCGGGTATCGCTCAACGAAATGAAACTCCGTGCATAATAGTCATGCCACCAAGCCTGATGACGACCGATCCATGCGCTCAGTCCGGCCTCGGACAAGTTCGCCACGGCCTTCACTGCCGCGGTGACCTTGCGATCGGAGAATTGCGGCGTGCCCGGCCAGCAATTCTCTATGCCGATCACCACCCGTTGGGACCGTTGCCCACTGCCGGAATGGACACTCCAGCCGACAGAAAATTCAGCCCCCGCCAAAAGCATCTGCCGACTAATCTCGACGCCGTCCGACGACAACCGCGCCGGGGGAGGATTGGGTTGGTAGAGCTGAGCATAATAATCCGTGCCATAGGACTTTCGCATCGTTTCCAACTCGGACACATTGGTGGCAGCGCCGGGACGTGTAGGTTTCGCTTCGGCCGGTTCCCACTGCCATTCCGGCTCCGATTCACCGCCCTCCGCCGTGATCTCTGTGAAGAGCACTGGATCGGTCGCATGGACAAAATGCCGGATCTTCAGACGCCCCAGGTCGGTTTCGATCGTGCCGGAAAACTCAGCATCAAACAAACCGAGCCGCCCTTGTCCTCCTTTGATTTTTCCCCGCGGCTTGATATAGAACGAACCGATCTGCAGCCGCGGCCGGCTGTAGCCAACGTAGCCCACGCGAAAACTGCGGTGGTCCTGCACGTCCGATCGGAACACCTGCACCCGAATGCGATCCCCCTCCCGCCAGATCAAACTCCCTAGGTGGCCGTTGCCGAACCACAGCGCCTCCTGCCATGAATCAGGGAGGCGATTCCACACCATGTCATGACGCGCCATGAACGCGGGCCAGTCGATCGCGAGCTTAACAACCGGACCCGGGAGGACATCCGCCCGAAGGGCGGGAGCCCCCATCGCCAAGCCCCACAACAGGCAAAGCACCGCGCGGCGCTGGTTTGCCCGATCAAAAGCCATAAGTCGTGGTCAGGACGAATTTGCGTGGGTTAATGATGCGGAAGTTGTAGGGCTTCCCATCTGGATTCACCGCGTAAGCGCGCAGCTCTCCGTTTTCGAAAACGTCTTGGACGTTCAATTGAATCTTGGTGCGAATCCGATCGTGAAAGAGCCGGAGGTTGTAACCCGCCCACGCGTCGAATGAATAACGTGATGGATCGTAGACGGGTTGATTTACATCCAGGCTGCGAACAATCCCATCAGCGTCGGGCGCCACGCCCCGATACCCAATCGCGCTGCGAGAGTTCCAGCGCGCCGCGCCGCCCACGCTAAAATTATTCAGCCGGCCTTCGGTGAAGCGATAGTTTGTCGTCAGGCGCCAAGTATATTCCTTTACCTGGGGATTCGATTTCCCCAACAGCGCCTGACTGATCTTGATCGGGATCTCGACTGAAGTGCTATAAAAACCCTGCGCCGATTGGGAACTCAAAGCCTTGCTTGTCCACCACGGATTTCCCTGATCGTCTTTCACGCTTAGCCAATAGGGCATTCGTGCGGCGATATAATCGGTCAGGTTGTTCTCGATCGACGTCGCGATCGATTTAGTCTGAGCGCCGGTAAATTTGATCGTCCAGCGCGAGGTGGGATTGTAACTCAGATCGACCTCCGCTCCCTTCGCTTCGGTATTGTTGGTGCCTCGAATCGCCGAGCCGTTATTCGCTGCCGCGACGGCAGCCTTGAACCCCGGCGTAAATTTGGTGATCGAATCGACCACGCTGTTGATTTGATCTTGCGACGCGCCAGCGCCGAGTCGGGTCTGCGCGACATTGAGCGCGAAGTTATACAGGCCGTAGGTGCTACCCGATTGGCTCGCTAGCAGCGTGCCCGCCTCAATGCTGCCCAATCGTCCCCCGATGGTGCCATCGCTGTTGCGGTCGTTGATGTAGGTGTTCTTGTAGGTCTTGACGGACAACACGAGTTTGTCGCCGAGCAGATTTACAAAGAAGCCGATATCGCGGCCGTGGCCATAGGTATTCGGTAAGACCGTGCCGGTCAGATCAATGGCGGGCGGTTGAGGCAGAAAGCTCGACGACTGATTGTAACTGAGTCCGAACCACCGCAAAGGCTTCACGACAATCCCCGTCGTGCGGGTTTTACCTTCGGCGTTGGTCCACGGACCCCAGGTGCCTGTCGATCCGAAATCGTTGAAACCGGTGGGAAGAAGAGTTACGCCGTTGGAATTGCGGGTGCGATTAAAATCCTTGCGAATCCCGGCCGTGACAATGACCCGATTTTCGAGGAAACTACTCTGGTCGACCACTCCTCGCGAAGTGATTTCTTGGCGCACCTGCCCTGACGTGCTCGGGGTGAGGCCGAACAACGAGGGGTCGTCAATCCATTGGCCGGTTACAGAGTTGAAATATCTTAAGTTATAGGTCCCTTCCACGCCGGACTTCGGCGGAGCATATCCAGGCTGGTAGCCAAGCGCATTCGGGCCACCCACATAATAGCGATAGGTCGGCCGGCCGACCGCAAAACCGTTGGCGTAGTTTAGTGTCGTGCCGGGTGGCGTCCAAACGTGGTTGGGATCGATGATCGCCTCACGGAAACGAAACGTGCCGGTGGTAATGCGGCGACTCTCATAGTATCCGAGCATCTTGTGATCGCCCAACCAGTGGCGCCAACCCGGCTCTTTCGTGAGATCGAGTTCGTAAGCCAACTGGGCCTGCAAGTTGTCATTATATTCCGGCAGCTTGTAGATCTGCGGCTCAAACGTCTGAATAAAGGGCCGCAGAAAATATGGATTCGCCCGACCATCGACGAGGTTCTGGTTGACGTCCATCAACAGCACAGGCGGGCTGCTAATGTTGCGATTGAACTCTAGGGAATCCTCCAAGTGCCATCCCGCCCGGGCGTAGAGATTGTTGGCGAGCTTTTGGACGACCTCCAAGGTGTAAAGCTTGGCTTTGTCGTAATTCCAATTGGTGGGAACGGCGTTAATGGATGTCCAGTCGTAGAGCGCTTTATTGGTCACGCCCGGGACCTGGTAGAGCACGCCGCCATTGACCAATCCGCGCAAAAAAACTGAGCCGCTCGAAAGCAACCGAACGTTGCTGCTCGAGCCGGCGTTGGGGTTGGCGGAAGTGCCGAGACGATTGACTTCCCAAAGCTGGATTTTCCCCTGATCGATAAACATGCTGGGGCGGCTGTAAGTGGTCGTGTTTACATACAAACCTGCCGGAAATGCTGCGGTGTTGTCCGCCGCAACGGGTAGAACGAAGGAAGTGCCGTTGACCGTCGCCGTGTTGGTCAGCGGGTTCCACACGGGTTTCCCGGCGTTCAACCACTCGGTGATGCCGTCGCGGGGCGTGATGGAATTCGGAGCTCGGCGGTTCTCGAGATATTGTTCGAACATCCCGTGAATCGTCGTGCTCTTAAATGGCTTGTAGACGACATCCCCGGTGATGCGTTTAGTGAGATCGGACGACGGCTTTTGCTTGTAGGCGTTGCGGAAGTAGAGGGCCGCGATCCGGAGCGCGAGTTTGTCCTTTAGGATGGGCCGGTTCAGATTGAAACTTGCCCGATAGCCGCCATAATCATCACCGCGCAACTGGACTTCATTTGAGGCCCGGCCAAGGTTCGCTTGGGCGCGGTTGACATTCACCGTGCCGGCCGCGGAGCCGAGACCGAATAATGTCGAATTTGGCCCACGGCTGACTTCGACGGAATCCACGTTATAGGTATCGATCGGAATGCGCGCTGTGCCCGTAAAGTTCCCAATGGAAATATTGGGTGCGGCGAGGCCGCGCAACCGCGTGGCGACCGCGGGGCCACCAGCCCCCGCCTGACCACCTTGTAACGTGTCGTTCGTCGCGGCTGCAGCATTGAAGGGCGTGTAATCGGCCGATCCTTCGGTATTCGCTTCATATTTGAAGATATCGTTGAGATCGATCGCCGCGGTGTCGTCCAATTGTTGCTTGGTAATCACGGTGATCGACGCACCCAGATCCTCGACCCGTGACTTAATGCGGGTCCCCGACATCGTGTTGGAAGCATAGTAGCCGTTTTCGTCGCTGGAATTCACCTCGAACGGGGAGAGTTCGACAATTTTGTCCTTTTCGAGGGCGCTCGTCGGAACTGCCGGCTGCGATTGGCCCGAGGCACCAGACGCGGTAACAACTGCCAGCAAAGCGGAAAGCAAACCGCTGCGGGCTTTTGTCGATTGGGATGTCATGGGCGTTGGTGCTTGGTCTTCGGAAGAGTTCAGCGTTCCTGTGGTCGGTAGCGAAGTCGGACTGGTTGCCCCAGTGCGTTTAACCATAAGCGAGCCGGTGCGGTTATCCTCGACGACCGTCAGCACTGTGTTGACGAGAATTCTCTCGAGCGCTTCGCGCGGCGCGAAATATCCATCGATGCTATTCGTGCGGACACCCCGCACCTGCTCGACGATGTAAATGACCGGAATCCCCGACTGATTGGAAAACGCCTCCAACGAGTCCTTCGCGTCGGCGGCAAGGATCCGAAAGGAACGCGTGCCTTGTGGCGCAGAATGCGCCACTGGTAAACGAGGCGATCCCACCGGTTCGGAGGTCGCATGGATATCGCCCGCCACCAAGGCTGACATGAGACAAGACAGATAAACAGGACGAGACAGATGCATGGGAGCACTGGCGACAGGACGGAGGGGTTGAAAGAGTGTCCGCGAAGACGTCTGCGGAGCAATCCAACGGTTGAGATAGGTTTTGTCGGGGTGCACAATGACCATTTCTCTAGTGGTCGCTGCCCGCCTCGAATTCCGTTACGCAAAGATGGAGAAAATTTGGCGTGCGGAAGCAACGAACCATTCTCGCCGCTGCGAAACCCACCCTTGAACGGGCGCTTTATCGTCCCTTGCGAAGCATGATGCCGCCGTCGGCCGTCGACTCCGACCTGACATCGTAAATCTCGCGGAGGCCGCGGAGAAAGCCGTCCAAATCGTCGACGGGAAATTTACCACCGATTTTTGTCGCTGCGAGAGCCGGATCGCCGATTTCAATCTTACGCCCGGACTGCCGGGAGAAGACGGCTACGACTTCGCCCAACGGACTCTCATTCATGTTCATCATAGGTTTGGCCCATGACAGGCTGCGGCCAATCTCGGTCGCTGAAACCGCACTGACAACGACCGGCGCCTGCGTCTGAAGCGAATACTGGATGGTCGCCCGATAGCCCGCCCCCACGAATGCCGGTGTGGAAGAGTCGACCGATCCGGCGGAAAGAGTTCGGTTCTGCGTCACCTGCACCGTGCCTTCGGTCACGAGAACATCGACGCTCTTGGCTTCGGAGCGGACGGCAAAAGCCGTGCCAACCGCACGCACTGTGACCCGACCAACTTCCACCAAAAACGGTCGTTCAGGATTCTTCGCCACTTCAAACAGCGCTTCGCCGCTCACCAGTCGGACACGGCGCTCTGCGGGGCCGAAGGCCACTTCGATTTGGGCTCCCGCATTGAGGCGGACCGTGCTTCCATCCGACAGGAGGCGTATCACCGGTGACAACGGACTCGCCGTGGTGGCGATGGTTGAAGGCGCGGTAAATCGATGGACGTTTGATTCGCGTTCGAACCTCACGACTGCTAGCAATAATACCGCCGCAGCCGCGATCCCACCCAGCGTCAGCCATGGAATTTTTTGCCGTGCCGGCGTGGCGGGTATCGAGCCCCGGCGAACTGCGAGGCTCAATGCGCCCAATTTTTGCCACGACCGGGTTGCCTCCTCAAATGCCCGTTCATGTCGCGGGTCCGCGGCAAGCCAGGCGGCGAACTCCGCGGCTTCTCCTGCGGAAAAACTCCGATCACGTCGGATGACCCAGCGGGCCGCGACATCGCGTATCACCTCGTCGTGGCCGGCTCTGGAATCCGGTTCAAGCGGAGTCATGGGATTCAATCTTCTGCCGGCAACGCACCGTGAGCCACAAAAAACTTTTCGCAGCGCCGCAAGGCTTTGGTGAGCTGTGACTCCACGGTGTGTTCGGAAATATTGAGGCGGGCGGCGATCTCCCGTTGAGAGAGATTTTCGAATTGTCGGAGAATAAACACGGCACGGCACCGCTCTGGCAGAGCCTCGATCGCATCCGCCAACAAATCGATTTCTTGCCGACGGCTGACCATCTCGGGTGTGCTCGGCTGATCGTCCAACACGCTCAAATATTCGTTTTCCGCGATCGGAATCATGGGAGCCCGACCCCGGCGGCGGAAGAGATCGTGGGCCGCGTTTCGCGCCATTGTATACAGCAACCCCCGGGGCGAACGGACGCAGTTTGCCTCGCGCATGCGCAACAATCGCGCGTAACTCTCCTGCACAAGATCGTCGACGTCGGTCGGCCGCGCGATACCCAGCAAGTAACGGCGGAGGGTGTCTTCGTGTGGCTGCACCTCCTTCGCGAACCAGACGGCGGTATCGGTATTTTGGGGTGGCATGATGGGGTCAGGTCAAAAAAATTGCTGGTGAGGCCGACCGACAGTTAACGCCGTCACACGTGCATCGCGAGGGCTGTCGCGTCAAGGGGGAGAAAGGGATCAGGCACCTCAGAAGCGCCGGTAGAAACCGGCGCCGTAAGAATTTCACCGAGGATAGCATCGAGGATAGCATCGAGGGGATTGGCCCGATTCGGATCGAGCCCGACCCCGCGATGCTATACCCTTCTCCTCACGCATGCCATGCGTGCTTTCGCCTATTCCATGGCGATTTTAGCCAAATGATTAACGGCCTCCTTCCCCGATTAACCACAGCAGCAGGCGATTTTTGGCGCTGCAACGTTGATCCCAAAAGCGGATCGCCCTTGAGGCGTTGGGCACAGTGTGCAGAATACGGCGCGTGTCCGACGCTACCTCCACGCAGCCCCCTGAGTTTGTTTCAAAACAGGTGACCGCTGCCTCGCGGTTTTACCTGAATCTGAAGCCGCGTCCTGCGCGGCGACTCACAGTGGTTTGCGGCGGCAGCGAAGTCTGTGCAGCCGACTACCTCATCGACCGGACGACATTTCCTTTTTGGTCCATTGAATTTGTCGCCGCGGGTTCCGGCGAATTAAGCCTGGCGGGCAAACGGCATTCGCTGCGCGCCGGGACCGTTTTCACCTACGGCCCCCGGATCCCTCACACCATCCGCACGGCTGCCGCTCCTCAGTTGGTCAAGTATTTCGTCGATTTCATTGGCTTGCCGAGTGTGCCTTTGCTGCGCGCCAGCGGGCTGAAACCTGGTTCTGCGCTGCAGGTCACTGCGCTTGGTGACGTGCGCAACGCATTTGATACACTCCTTCGGCTTGGCTTGCAGCACGACTCGAGAACCGAGCGAACCTGTGCGCTCCAACTTGAGCTACTGATCAACACAATCGCGCGTTCCCATCCGACCACCGCCGGTTCGGACCACCGCGCGCGCGGAACCTTCGAACGAGTTCGCGAGTATATCGACAACCATTTCGTCCGCCTCTTTTCGATCGAAGAGGTAACGAGAGCATGTCACGTGGACGGTTCCCATCTGTCGCGACTTTTTCGCCGCTTTTTGTCCGAGCCTCCACTGCGTTATCTGCAGCGCCGCCGAATGCAGTGGGCCGCCGACCGCCTGCAGGAATCGGGATGTCTCGTTCGGCAAGTGGCCGATGAACTGGCGATGGATCCCTTCCATTTTTCCCGAACATTCAAAAGGGTCCACGGGGTGTCGCCGATGGCGTTTCTACGGACCCGCGGTTGACCGCTCCGCGGGAAGGGGGCTCACCGGCACCTCTCAAAGCAGAGGCGCCTGCCCCCTTCCTCCACACCTCCATCCCCGAGGCGCCGCGTTGCGGCGTCCTCTACACCGAGGTCGGAAGCAGATTGTCGTCACCGCCGAAAACAGATCGTCGTTGACCACCCTCGTTCAAAACCCAACTCACTCCGTGGCCCTAGGAAGGGAGTGGGTTCGCCGTCGCCAAGTGGTGGGCTCTCGATCGGTCGAAATCCTCCCTTTGCCTACAGATCCTCTCATCTGGCGTAATCACCCAAAATGCCTATAACGCACGGTGTAGCTGTGGTCACCAAATTGAAAACCTTGGCGGACTTTGCCACACATCGGCGCACAACGCCGGACAAGGTGTAACTCTGTGTGTAACTCGCGTGGCTAAAAATCACGCTTAGCTCCTCTAGGCGCTACGACCAAAGAGCTTAAGATCCTTGGCGTCCCCACGGGGATTCGAACCCCGGTTCTTACCGTGAAAGGGTAGTGTCCTAACCAGGCTAGACGATGGGGACTAACCGTGGAGCCGGGCACGCTACGGCGCAGCCCCACCCGTGCAAGGGAATTTTTTCCTGCGTGTCATGAACAAAAATCGCGTCGCCGCGCGGGTTATTTGCCTCCAAATCACCCACCATGACGTTTGCTGACATCTCCTCCGCCCTCCCGTCGCGCGCTGTCACCACGATTGAAGGATTGCCCTTCCCGCACCTCGCATCGGGCAAAGTCCGCGAAATTTTCGATCTCGGCGATGCGCTGCTGCTCGTCGCCACCGACCGGCTCTCCGCCTTCGATGTGATCCTCCCCGAGGGCATTCCCGGCAAAGGCGCCATCCTCACGCAGATGAGCAACTGGTGGTTCCGCCAGACCAGCGGATTGATCCAAAATCATTTACTCCCCGATCAGGCCGGCGAATTTGCGCGGCGCGGTATCACGAGTCGCGACATTCAACTCCGCAGCATGATCGTGCGGAAACTCACGCCCCTCACCATCGAGTGCATCGCGCGCGGCTACTTGATCGGCAGCGGCTGGAGTTCCTACCAAAAAACCGGCGAGGTGTGCGGCATCAAACTTCCCGCCGGTCTCCGCCAGGCCGATCGCCTCGCCGCGCCGATCTTCACGCCGAGCACCAAAGCACCCAAGGGCCAGCACGATGAACCGATCAACGACGCGCAGGGCGCGGCCACGATCGGGGCGGCGCTCTACGAAAAGGTGAAAGCGACCAGCTTGAAACTTTACCGCTTCGGCCACGATCGCGCGAAGCAGGCGGGCATGATTCTCGCCGACACGAAATTTGAATTCGGCACCGACGTCGCGGGAAATCTTTTCCTGATCGACGAAGTGCTCACGCCCGATTCGTCGCGCTATTGGCCGGCCGACAGCTACGCGCCGAACCAATCGCCGCCGAGCTACGACAAACAATTTGTCCGCGATCACCTGCTGGCGCTGAAATGGGATCAAAAGCCGCCGGCCCCTCACCTGCCGGCCGAGGTCATCGCGCGCACGCAGGAAAAATATCTCGCGGCCCTGAAGAACCTGATCGGCTGACCAGGAAAAAGCGCGTGGCGGGCCACGCGCACCACCCGCTCAGCGCATGACGTTCGAGCGCCGGTTGGTAATCGTCGCGCCGCTTTCGAGGCGCAGCAATTCGCGGCGGAGCCAGTCGAGCGCGGCGTTGACCGCGCGCACCTTCACGGTCGAGCGCGGGCCGGGATAACTGAGTTTTTTCGACCACACGCCGCCAGGCGAATAGAGGCCGATGAACATCGTCCCCACCGGATTGCCGCCGGGGCCGGTGGTTTCGCCCGCGAACCCCGTAACCGCGAGCGCGAAGTCGGCACCGAGGGTTTCCGCCGCTCCCGTCGCCATCGCCACCGCGGCCTCGTCGCTCACCGCACTGTGCTGGAGCAGGAGGCACTCGGGCACGTCGAGGAGCTGGGTCTTCGTGTCGTTGGTGCAGCACACCACGCCGCCGGCGAAAAATTTACAGGCCCCGCACACTTCCGTGAAGGCTTGGGCAAGCTGGCCACCGGTCGCCGTCTCGGCGACGGCGAGTTTCTTTTCCTGCGCACGCAGCAAATTTGCACAGACGCGCGCGAGCGTGTCGTGGCCGTAGCAAACAAAATCCTCGCCGAGCAGCGCGGCGCATTCCGCCGCGATCTCCTCCAGTTGCGCATGCGACAGTTTTCCGCTGGGCGAACTGACGCGGCAATCGACCGCGCCCGTGTGCGCGCAAAACGCCACGCTCAGCGCGTCGCCAAACCGATCGAAGATCGGCTGGAGTTTCGTTTCGAGCATCGACTCACCCACGCTCGCCGTGCGGATTTGCACGTAAGCCTCGCCTTCGCTGAGCCAGCCGCGCGCGGCGAGCCGCGGCACCACTTGATTCTCGAACATCGGCTGCAATTCATTCGGCGGTCCCGGCAGCATGATGAGGATTTTCCCGTCTTGCTCGACCCAGAGACCGGGTGCGGTGCCGTTGGCATTCGCCAAAACTTCCCCGCGCTCAAAACGATCCGCCTGCTTGAGATTGTTGTCGGTCATCTTCCGCCCAAACGCCGCAAAGCGATCCGCGATCCGCTGCACGATTGCCGGATCGCGCACGAGTTTTTGTCCCAGCACCTCGGCGACCGCCTCGCGTGTGCGGTCGTCGCAGGTGGGGCCGAGCCCGCCGGTCGTGATGACCACGTCGGCGCGCGCCCAGCTTTCGCGAAATTGCGCCGCGATGGCGTCGGCCGCGTCGGTGATCGTGACGTTGCGCGTAAGAAGCGCGCCGTGGCGGCCAAGTTGCGCACCGATGAACGTGAGGTGCCCGTTCGGCGTCAGCCCCAGCAGTAATTCGTCGCCGAGCGTCAGCAACTCATAGCGGACTGAGGCGACGGCTTTCGACGGCACGATGCCGTTGGTGTTGTGAGCTGAAACCATACTTGCGAGGGCGGACTTTAAGCGGATTCTGACAGAATGCCAGCGATGGAACCGGTAAATCTCAAGGAGAAGGTGCGGCGGCTGCCCGACAAGCCGGGCGTCTACCTGATGAAAGATCGGCTCGGTCGGATCATTTATGTGGGCAAGGCGAAGTCGCTGAAGAAACGGGTGTCGTCCTACTTCCAGCGCGGCCGCGGCCGCACGATCTCGCAGCCGAAAATCCGCGCGCTGATCGAAATGATCGCCGACCTCGACGTCTTCGAAGTCAAAAGAGAACCCGAGGCCCTGCTGCTCGAGGGCAAGCTGATCAAGCAGTGGCGCCCGCGCTACAACACTGACTTCACTGACGACAAACGCTTCCTCCTCGTGCGCGTCGATGTTGGCGAGGAGTTGCCGCGCTTCCGGCTGACCCGCATCAAAAAAGACGATCGCTCGCGCTACTTTGGGCCGTTCGCGCACAGCGGCCTGCTGCGGCGCACCCTGGCGCAGATGCGCCGCCAGTTCGGGATCCTGCTCGGCGATTCGCTGCCCAAAAAATTACCCGACGGCACGTGGCAGCTTTACGACGACGTGCGCGAGGAACTCTACGGCGCGGTCAACATTCTTTCCGTCGGAGTTTATCGCGCCCGCGTGGAGGCCGCCTGCGAATTCCTCGAGGGCAAATCGCGCGAGTGGCTCGAGACGCTCCGCCATGAAATGGTCGCGGCCGCGCAAAAGCAGGAATTTGAAAAGGCCGCCGAGCTGCGCGATGTCGTCTTCGCGCTCGAGGAAACGCTGCGCAAGACGCGGCGTTTCGAACGGCACGATCCCACGCGTCCGGCTGGCGATGACGACGCGTTGCGCGAGCTCCAGCACGCGCTGCGGCTCGCCGCGCCGCCGCGCACGCTGGAGTGCTTCGACATCTCGCACATCTCGGGGACGTTTGTCGTCGCCTCGATGGTGCGCTTCACCGATGGCCGGCCCGACAAGGACAACTACCGCCGCTTCCAAATCAAAAGCTTCATCGGCAACGACGACTTTCGCGCGATGGAGGAAGTGGTCGGCCGTCGCTACCGCCGGCTCGCCGAGGAGAAAAAGCCGTTCCCCGATCTGGTCGTGATCGACGGCGGACGCGGCCAGATCGGGGCGGCGCTGAAAGCGTTCGTCGCCCTCGACGCCATGCCGCCGCCGCTCATCGGTCTGGCGAAGGAACACGAGACGATCATTTTTCCCGACGCGCGCGCGCCGCTCAACCTGCCGCTCACCCACCCCGGGTTGCAGCTCCTCCAGCGCCTGCGCGACGAAGCCCATCGTTTCGCGAACACCTACAACGCCGACCTCCGTTCGAAAAAAATCCGTGAGAGCGTGCTCGACGAATTTCCCGGACTCGGGCCGGTGCGCCGTGCGGCTCTGTTCGAACACTTTGGCAGCATCGAGAAACTGCGCGCCGCGAGCGCCGCGGAAATTTCCGAGGTGCCCGGCTTCGGCGGAAAAATGGCGATCGCGCTGCAGGAGTTTTTGCGAAAACCCTGCTAAAGTGGGCAGAGGCATTCGGCCCTATCCGGCGCGGCCCAGCGCGCTCTTGCTTCTGCCCCCCGGCTGCAGTGTAATTGCAATATGCTGGCCCTTGAGTTCTCTTCCCGCTTTCGCGGGCTTACCCCCGCGCTGCTGATTTTCCTCCTGTCGGGTGCCTTGGCGCACGCGCAAATCTCCGGTTCGAATCCCACTGTCGGCACCACGACCAAAACGTTGAGCCCGACGGATGTCTTCACCGGGACTCTGTCGGTCGGCGTCAACGGCTCCTCGGGCGGCACGCTTAATCTGATCATCGGTAACTTCCCGGCGGCCACCGGCCAGGTCTTCAGTTTCGCCGGCAACGGCTCGTATCTCAGCTACACGGGTCTCGGCTCTCCGCCCACGCTCACCATTGCCAGCGGCGCATCGCTCACCCGCTCGGGCGCGACCGCCGGCTACACCTACGTCTACGACAACCTCGCCAACAGCGGAACCGTCACCGTCTCCGGCGGCACGCTCCAGTTTCAAAGCAACACCACGCTCACCAATAATTCCGGGGCGACGACCACCGTCTCTGGTTTGGGCAGCACGCTCTCGCTCGTCGGCCTCGCAAATTCCGGCACCGTCGCCGTCAACAGCGGCGGCCTCGTCCAACTCACCAGTGCCTACACGTCGGCTAATCTCGGCACGTTTACCATCGCGTCCGGCGGCACGGTCCAGCTCACCAATGGCGCGACGGTCAACAATGTCAGCGCCACGATCACCGCCCCGACGACCGGAGCATTCACACTTTTTGGCGGCACGATCACGGGCGGCAGCATTCCCAGCGCAGCTCTCGTCTTTTCGTCTTCCGGCGGCGTGCTCGATGGCGCGATCATCAATGGCAACCTTTCCCTCGGGTCCGGCGAAACGGTCACGTTGAAAAACAACGCCGGCTTCACCGGCACCGGGTCGGTCAACACCGGCACGCTTTATCTCTCGTCCAATCTCTCGCTCGCCGCGGGCAACAGTCTCACGTTCACCGGCAACGGCTCTTATCTCTCCTATACCGCGCTCGGCTCCCCGCCGACCCTGACCGTGCCGTCGGGCGCGTCGCTCACGCGCTCGGGCGCGAGCGGCTACACCTACGTCTACGACAACCTCGCCAACAGCGGAACCGTCACAGTCTCCGGCGGCACGCTCCAGTTTCAAAGCAACACGACTCTGACCAACAATGCCGGCGCGACAACCACCGTGAGTGGCGCCGGCAGCACGCTTTATCTACCCGGCCTCGCCAATTCCGGCACGGTCGCGGTCGACACCAACGGCCTCGTCCAACTCGCGGGCGCTTTCACGTCCGCCAATCTCGGCACGTTCTCCATCGCCTCCGGCGGCACGGTCCAGCTCACCAATAGCGCGACGGTCAACAATGTCAGCGCCACGCTGCCCACGCCGACAACCGGCGCGTTCACACTTTTTGGCGGCACCATCACCGGCGGCAACATTCCGAGTGCCGCGCTCGCGTTTTCTTCTTCCGGCGGCGTGCTCGATGGCGCGACGCTCAATGGCAACCTTTCCCTCGGCTCCGGCGAGACCGTCACCCTGAAAAACAACGCCGGCTTCACCGGCACCGGCTCGGTCAACACTGGCGCGTTTTATCTCGCGTCCAATCTGTCGCTCGCCGCCAGCAACAGCCTCACGTTTACCGGGAACGGTTCGTCTCTTTCCTACACCGCACTCGGCGCACCGCCCACGCTCACCCTTCCCAGTGGCGCGTCGCTCACGCGCTCCGGCGCGACGCCCGGCTACACCTACGTCTACGACAACCTCGCCAACAGCGGAACCGTCACCGTCTCCGGCGGCACGCTTCAGTTTCAAGGCAACACGACTCTGACCAACAATGCCGGCGCGACGACCACCGTGACCGGCGTGGGCAGCACGCTTTATCTGTTCGGCCTCGCCAACGCCGGCACGGTCGCGGTCAACAGCGGCGGACTCGTCCAACTCGCCGGCAATTTCACGTCGGCGAATCTCGGCGCATTCACCCTCGCATCCGGCGGTGCGGTGCAGCTCACCGGCACGCTCACCAACACGACGCTCCCTGTGCCCGCGGGTGGAGCTTATACCCTGCTCGGCGGCACCATCACCGGCGGGACGATTTCCGCCGGCGCGGTCAACTTCACCAACTCCGGCGGCTATCTCGACGGCGCCAGTCTCGTCGACAATCTCACGATTCCCGCCAACGCCTACGTCCGCTTCATCAACGGCGCGAACTTCACCAACCCCACCCTCTCGCTCGCGGCCAACGCCGGCCTTTACTGGCAGCAGGCCGGCACGCTCGCGAGCAAGGCGATCACGTTTGCGCCGAACAGCTATCTCTATGTCGCCGGCGCCAATCACACGTTGACGCTCGACAGCACCTCGACCGCCACCGGACAGATTCAAATCTACACCGACGGGAGCGTCGGCGCCGCCATCACCACGCAGGGCACGATCACGCACAACAACACGGGCTCCGGTTCGATTTACGCGCCGGCTTTCACCAACTCCGGCGCCATCATCGGCAACACCGGCACGCTCTATCTCGGCTATCCCAGCGCTGGCTACAATTCCACCAACACCGCCACCGGCACGATCACCGCCACTGGGTCGGACAGCGTCGTCTACGTCCGCGGCAACTTCACCAACGCCGGCACCCTCTCCGCGCAAAATTCCGGCTGGCTGCTCTTCGACGGCACCAACACCGCCGGCAATCTCGGCAACGTTCAGCTTTCGAGCGGCGGCCGCGCGCTCCTCAATGGCACGCTCACCAACACCGCGCTCACCGCGCCGACCGGCGGCACCTTCGAACTTTACGGAGGGACCATCACTGGCGGCACCATCGCCCCGGGCGCGCTGAGTTTCACGACTTCCGGCGGCTACCTCGACGGCGCCGTGCTCAACGACAACCTCACCCTCGCCGCCGGCGCCTACGTGCGCTTCAGCAACAACACCTCGTTCACCGGCGCCACCGCGACGATTGGCGCCAACTCCGCGCTCTACTGGCAACAGGCCGGCACGCTCACCGGCAAGGCCATTACGCTCGGCAGCGGCGCCTACATTTACGTGAACGGCGCGAGCAACACGCTGACCCTTGGTCCCACCACGACCATCACCGGCGATACCAATCTCTACACCGACGGCAGCGTCGGCGCCGCCATCACCACCCAGGGCACGATCACGCACAACGTCGCCACGTCCGGCTCCATCTACGCGCCCACATTCACCAACTCCGGCTCGATCCTCGCCAGCGCCGGCACGCTCTACCTCGGCTACCCGAGCGCCGGCTACAACTCCACCAACGCGAGCGGCGGCACGATCACGTCCACTGGTTCCGGCACCACCATTTATCTGCGCGGCAACTTCACCAACTCCGGCACGCTCCTCGCGCAAAATTCCGGCCTACTCCTCTTCGACGGCGTCAACTCTTCCGGCAATCTCGGCACCGTCCAGCTTTCCACCGGCGGTCGCGCCCTCCTCAACGGCACCCTCACCAACACCGCCCTCACCGCGCCCACCGGCGGCACGTTCGAACTCTACGGTGGCACCATCACCGGGGGCACGATCGCGGCCGGTGCCCTCAGCTTCACCAGTTCCGGCGGCTATCTCGATAATACTTCGCTGCTCGATAACCTTACGCTCGGCACCAATGCCTACGTGCGCTTCATCAACGGCGCCAGCTTCAGCGGCAGCACCGCGACGTTCGCGGCCAGCTCCGGCGTTTATTGGCAGCAAGTCGGCACGCTCACGGGCAAGTCGCTCACGCTCGGCAGCGGCGCCTATCTCTACCTCAGCGGGGCCAACACCGCCCTCACCCTCAGTCCGTCCACTTCGCTCAGCGGCGTCGCCAACGTCTACACCGACGGCAGCGCCGGGACCGCCATCACCAATCTCGGCACCATCACGCACAACTCCGGCAGCTCCGGCTCCATCTACGCCAGCACGTTCACCAATTCCGGCGCCATCACCGCCAGCGCCGGCACACTCTACCTCGGCTACCCCAGCGCCGGCTACAACTCCACCAATACCAGTGGCGGCACGATCACCGCCACCGGTTCGGGCACGACGGTTTATGTGCGCGGCAATTTCACCAACTCCGGCACCCTCTCCGCACAAAATTCCGGACTGCTCCTCTTCGACGGCGCCAACACCACCGGCAATCTCGGCAACGTCCAAATTTCCACCGGCGGTCGTGCGCTCCTCAACGGCACGATCACCAACACCAACCTCACCGCGCCGACCGGCGGCACCTTCGAACTTTACGGCGGCACGATCCAAGGCGGCACCATCGCCGCCAACGCACTCAGCTTCACCAGTTCCGGCGGCTATCTCGATAATACTTCACTGCTCGATAACCTCACACTCGGCACCAATTCTTTTGTGCGCTTCATCAACGGCGCCAGCTTCACCGGCAGCACCGCGACGTTCGCGGCCAGCTCCGGCGTTTATTGGCAGCAAGTCGGCACGCTCACCGGCAAGGCCCTCACGCTC
>JBBRLB010000109.1:0-22436 GCA_038231575.1 Opitutales bacterium
CCGGGTCGACAATGCGCGTCACGCTCCCGCTCGCGAAGAACTGAAGTGCGGCCCGTCGCTCGCCTGGGCCACGGTAAAAAAGACGCGGCGACGAGAAGCTCCCGCTAAGAAGCCAACCTACGCCGGCCTGTTGGGTTATTCCACATTCGCCGATTCGCGCGCGCGATTCCTTCGCGTTTATTCTCCAATCGGCGAAAAAAATCGCGCCCGCCTATCCACAGGCGGGCGCGACCTCCCGGTGCGTCCAGCTCTGGCCGGCGCACCGAAATTTTTACGGAAACTCAAAAGAGCAGCACGCCCGCGCTGTCGCTCTGCACCACTCCGCCAGGGATGATCGTGATTTGCAGAGTTTGGTTACCGGACTGCGTCGTGACCGTGTAGCCGGTGTTCGGTGCGAGGCCGGTGATGTAGTGGTGCGCCGTCGTATCGGGCACCGCGTAAGTCACGCTCGTGAACGACGCCGCGACATCGCGCTTGAACATCACGACCGCGTCGCCGATCAGCGCGCCGTCGAACGCCGTGCCCGCACTACTCTGCACGAGGGCCACCGGATCGGGCGCCTTGTTTTGATCGGCGCCTTCGAGGACGTTGAGAAACCGCACGTCGGCAGGGTTGGCGGGGTCCTCGAGCACGATGCGGCTGTTCGACGGCTCGAGTTGCGCAATCGGGTTGAGTTCGGCGCCGACGGGATAGCTCGTGAACGTCGCGCTCGCGGGCAGCAGCGGCGTGAGATAAAGATGTTGGTGCGTGACCGGGGTCGTCGTGGTGATGACATTGCCGGTGGGAGTCGCGACCAGGCTCGGCACGGCGGTCAGCGCGAGATTGAAGCGCTTGAACAACCCCGCGGTTTTCGACGTTGCGCGATCGTAGACGACGATGTGATCCGGTTTCAGCCAGAGCAGCGAACGACTCGCGTGCAGAATATCCAGCGCGGCGCTATTCGGCTGCCAAAAGCTTGGCTTGTTGTAGAGGTTCGTCGTGTCGCCGAACGTGTAAGTGTAACTCGCCTGCACGCTGACGGTCGCCGTGGGATCGCCGGCGTTGCCGCCGAGCTGCCACTGCGAGCCGGACGACCAGAATTTGGGCTCCCACCACCCGAGGTTGACCGGCGTGCCGGCCACGCACCAATTTTTCAACGAGAGCGTGTTGTGGTAGTCGGACGTGAGGCCCACGATGTTGTTGTCGTAATTCGTCACGCCTTTCGTGAGCCACTCACCGTTGCGATAGAGCCCGAATTGATTCGCGTCCGCTTGCTGGTGATTGATCGAAATCCAGCTGCAGCGAAAATCGAACATCGACGCGGAGGGTGACCACGAGGTCGCCTCCACGAGGCGGCCCTGCGGCGCATCGTAGAATGCCGTCGCATAACCGGGCCGCGGATCGGTCGCGGCGGGCGCGGCCGGATCGAGCAATAGGAAGTAGAGAATGGAATCTTGCAGACCCCACGTCCACGGATTCGACACGCGGCCGAGGAGGAAGCCCGCGCCGCCCTCGACGGCGTTGGTCACCCACCACCGCTCGGCGTTGAGCCGCGAGCTGTCGCCGTTTTGCTGGTCGAGCAGGCCGAGCAGCGCGAACGGCGCCGCGAAGTCCGGCGTGATCCAGGTGCGCAGGGTGTCGCCGTAGCCAGAGACCTGGTAGATCGGGCCGAGCCACGGTTGGGCGGGCGAAACTTTCGCCGTCGGCGTGAGCGAGGTGATCATGCCGCGCACGAAGCGGTCCCACACGGGTGCGTTGTTCGCGAGCGCGACCTGCGGGCCGCTGATCGCGGGATCGGCGAAGCCGGCGGTTTTCAACGCGAGCAGCTCACCGAACAAATACGCGAACGAGTGCCCGTAGAGCATGCCTTCGGGCGGCAGGCCGCCGCTCGCGAGGCCGGTCTTCGCGGCCGCGGGCAGGCCGAGCTTCGCCGTGACTTCGGCGGGTTCCCCGAACATCGCGTATTGTTGATAGAGCCATGCACCGGTCGCGTCCGTGATGTAGCTGCGGAGCGAGTTGCCGAGCACGGGCAGCGGAAGGTTCGGATTGACCGCGGGGTCGTCCGCCGGATCAAACGAGAGCGACATCAACGTCAGCAGCCGGGCGTGACCGAGATAATAATTGTTCGCCGCCATCCGGTAGGCGCCGCCGGGCACGAGCGCCGGACTGTTGACCAGCCCGATCGGCGCCGGGTGGTCGCCGCCGGTCGTCGAGGCATGGAGGCAATCGTTCGACCAGCGGAGAAACACGGTGCGGATCGTCGCCTTGTCGGCCGCGGTCAGAATCGGCTGCTGGTTCACATCGACGGCGTCGTAGATCCAGTCGACGACGAGCGGCCAGCACTCCGAGGCGAAGTTGCCGCGATTATAAACGGCGAAGAGCGGATCGCGGAACGGCGCGCCGACCAGCGCGCCCTTCACGGCCTCGTTCATCGCGACCATGATCAGGTTGCGCGCGCGCTGGGCGTGCTGGATGCGGGCCGCCGGGCTTGGATCGATCAGCGAGTTGAACGCGAAAAGCAGCGCGTGTTGTTCGGTGAGGAGGCCTTGGTAACCTTGGGTATCGCCGAGGTCGGGCCAGTTGGGATTCTGGACGCCTCCGGGGAAAAACTGGGTGTTGTAGGTCGTGACCGCCGCGGTGAGCAGCGGCTTCAAGCCGAGTTGATAGATCGGGTTATTGGCGTTCGCCCAGCTCTGCAGCTTCGGTAGATCGGCCGGCGTCACCCAGAGTCGCGGGTGCGTCGTCACCGGCTGCGGGATCGGTGCCGGCGTGTAGAAAGTCGCCGTGACTGTGACATTGCCGGCGGGCATCGTGAAGTTTGTGACGGCGGCGAAGGAACTCGCGAGCGGCGCGTTGCCCGTCCACGACTGGAAGGCTTGGCCCGGCGGCGGAGTCGCCGCTGTGATCGAAACCGTGGTGCCCGACGCGAAGTTGCCGGTGCTGGCGGCGCTCAGAGTGAGCGTGCCGCTGACGACGGTGACACTGTAGGCGCTCGCCGGCGGCGGGGGCGGCGGAGTGTTGCCGCCGGTGCCACCCGAGGAGCCGCCGGCTGGCGCGATGACCTTGAAACCGACGGAGGCGTAAGCGTGCGCGCCGTTCGCGTCGGTGACCTTCGCGTAGATGGTGAATGGATAACTATAGATCCACGACGCCGTCGCCGAGGTGCCCGCGACGTGCCCGGAGGTGCTGTTGAGCGAGAGTCCGCTCGGCAATCCGCCGGATTGGATCGTCCATGTGTAAGGGGTCGCGCCGCCGGTCGCGGCCAGCGCTTGATCGTAAGCGACGCCGCCGGTGGCCGGGGACAACGCCATGGTCGTGATGGTGAGCGGGGTGGCGCGCATCGCCGGCGACGCGAACGCGATCAAACTTAAAACACCGAGCCACACCCAGCGGCCGGCGGAATACGATGCGAGGATGGATTTATTCACGTAGAGGATCTCCGAGGAAGGCAGTTTGGAACTTTCGAACTCACCGCGCGGAGCGGGTGGAAAACCGCACCAACGGTGATGACACTCTACGTGATTACCGTCCCGGGCAGTTAGGGGCATCGGGACTGGATTATGGCCCTAAGGTCGTAGGGCCATCCGGTGTGAGTTTAGCTCGCACGATCGCGCGTGCGCGCTATGCCCGCATGATGCCTGTCGTCACGCTCACCTCGCTCCCCGCCAAAATCATTTTCCCCGGCATCACCGCGCATTTCGCGCACCTCGATTCCCGCCTGACGATCGGTGAAGTCGAACTCGCCGCCGGCGCCGTCGTGCCCGTGCACCAACACCCCCACGATCAGATCACCTACATTCTCGCGGGCCAGGCCGAGTGCACCGTCGGCGGCGAAACGCACGCGCTCTCCAGCGGCATGTGCGTGCTCACGCCCGGCGGCATGCCCCACACGTTTCGCGCGATCACGGCGTGCCGCGCCTTGGATGTGTTTACCCCGGTCCGCGACGACTTTCGCTAAACCGCTCCGCCATGACGCCTCCCGAAAAAATCGCCCGTCAGAAGCGCACGCTGAAAATCCTGATCGGGGTGCTCGCCGTCGGCGCGATCGCCCTGGCAACGCTTGCCACACGGATCCCGCTTCCGTTGCGCCTGCTCGGCGCGGCCGTCGATCTCGTGGCCGCCGCCGTGCTCTGGGTCGCCATGCGCCAGGAGTCGGCGAAGAAATAACCCGTCAAGGGTGCGGCGGGCTCAGGCTGGTGGCTTGAGCCGGAAATCCACCATCAAGTCACCCGCAATCTTTTCGAGATCGGCGCGCACCGCGACGACGCTCGTGTTCGCCGGCAGAAACACCGTCGCCCGCGCCTGGAACAACGTGCCGCCACCCATCGGCGCGTTCACGCGCTCCGACGCGAGGTCCTCGACGTTCACTCGGTGCGCGGCCAACACCGCCGACACGCTCCGCAAAATTCCCGGGCGATCGTGGCCGACCACGTCGAGTATCGCAACCGCTCCGCCACTGGCCGCCGCCGCCATCTCCGCTTCGCGATGGAGGATCACGCGCAGGCCGCTCTGCTCCAGTGTGCCCAGCGCCCGCGTCAATTCATCCGCTCGTTCACCCGGCACCTCGACGCGTAGGAGGCCGGCGAATTGCCCGCCGAGATGACACATCCGGCTCTCGAGCCAGTTGCCACCGTGATCCGCGACGCACGCGGCCACGAGTTGCACCAGTCCGGGCCGATCGGCGCCGATGACAGTCATAACAAGAGTCGCGAGCATGGGGGAAAGATGGGTTACCGCTGATTCACTGTTGCCGATTGGGTCATAGCCGAACGCCGACCCAGAAAATCGTCAAACGAGCGATAAGCCATCACCAATAACAAATCCCCATTCCTCACTCCTCGAGTTCCACATTCCAATACGCCACGTCGAGAAAGTCCTTCCACATCTCGTGCTTCTGGCTGCCGAGCACGAGCGAGATGACCGGGCGCCACTTCGGGCGGACGGGCTTGCGGATGAGCCGCATGTGCGCCTCGTGCGGGAGGCGGTTGGCCTTGCGCGTGTTGCACTTGATGCAGGAGCACACGATGTTTTCCCACGTCGTCTTCCCACCATAGTCGCGCGGGATCACGTGGTCGAGATTGAGCTGTTCGCGCGGCAAAACCTTCGCGCAATACTGGCAGGTCGCTTTGTCGCGCTCGAAGACATTGTTGCGCGTGAGCTTCAGCTCCTTGCACGGCAGCCGATCGAAAAACGTGAGCAAGATTACCCGCGGCAGCCGGATGGTGCGGCTCGGCGTGTGCACCATCTCGAGTTTTTCGATCGGCGGGTTGCTCACCGAAAAATCGATCCAGTCCAGCAGCGCGAAAGTCCGGAAGTCATCGTCGTGATGATGCACGACCTGCGCGTGACCGCGGGCGAGCAGACCGAACGCCCGGCGCGCGCCAATGACGTTCACCGCCTGCCACAGGCGGTTCAAAACCAACACCGGTTGATCGAGTGCGGCCTCCATACGGGGTCATGGCAATAGCCGCGCCCGGCTCAGACTGTCAAGGGCTTGGAACAGAGTGCGCCGGCTTCTGCGCTACAGCGGCAGCGGCATCTCGCCGATGACGCGCGCCACACCCGCGAAAACCGGGGCCACTCGTCAGCGGGACGCCGCGCTACGCCTTCGTCTCGTTCCCAGCCTTCGCCGGCTCAAGTGCAATGCTCTTCACTTTGATTCCGGTGAGTTTCTTCACGATGAAATCGGCCTCGGCCTCCACCACGTCGACGAGGGTGTGCCGCTGATGAATATCGATCGCACCGACCACCGTCGCGGGCAACCGGGTGACGCCCGCAATTTTCCCCACGATGTCCGCCGGGGTAACGAGCTGCTTGCGGCCAACATTGAGAAAGATCGTCGCGAAGCCCGGCTCGCGGCCGGTGCGCGCGGGGCGCTCGTATTTGGATTTGCGCGGGTGACCGTCGTCGCCGTCGCCCGCTTCCGTCGCGTCGTCGCGCTCCGAATCCTCGGGCGCCACGTGCGCCGGCATTTCTTCCGGCGCGGGGGGAGCCGACTTCGCCGCCGCCTTGGGCGCCGCCGCCTGCTTGGCCCACGCGGGCGCCGCTTTCACCGGTTTCTCCGCGAGCGCGGGCGCCGGCTTGGTGGCCGGCGCCGGTTTCGCCGCCGCGCCGGCCTTGGCCGATGCCCCGCTCGCACCCGGCGCACCCTGCAACAAATGGATCAGCACCGAGCAAATATCCGTGCTCGCGTAACCTTGATCGAGCAGCCGGTCGATCATCCGGTCGTGCGGTTTGAAATTCTTCGCCTCCAGCGTCGACCGGATCTTTTCGAAGAACACGCTGGTGCGCGCCTCTTCCACTTCGTCGAGCGACGGGACTTTTCCGCGCCGGATGTCGAGGCGCGCCCAGCGCACCATGCTCTGGAGTTTATAGATCTCCTGGCCCGACACGAAGGTGAACGCCATGCCCTTCCGCCCCGCGCGGCCCGTGCGACCGATGCGGTGCGTGTAATCCTCGGCATCGTTCGGCAGATCGAAATTGAAGACGACTTCGAGATCGTCGACATCGAGTCCGCGCGCCGCGACGTCGGTCGCGACCAGAAATTCGAATTTCCGTTCGCGGAATTTCGCCATCACGCGGTCGCGCTGCGCCTGCGTGATGTCGCCGTGCAGCCGGTCCGTCATGTAGCCGCGCGAGTGCAGATGCTCGTCGAGATCATCGACCATGATCTTCGTGCTGCAAAAAATGATGCCGTAGCGGAAATCGTGCACGTCGATCAGCCGCGTGAGCGCCTCGATCTTCGAGCGGCGATCCACCTCGTAATACACCTGCTCCACCTGCGGCGCGTTTTGCGCGACCGACTCGATTTTGATCCACTCCGGCGCCTTCGAATAGCGGCCGATGAGATCCTGGATCGCGCGGGGAATCGTCGCCGAAAAAAACATCAACTGCCGCGTCTGCGGCGTGGCCTTCAGGATGTGCTCGATGTCGTCGCGGAATCCCATGTCGAGCATCCGGTCGGTCTCGTCGAGCACCACGAGTTTCAACGCGCCGAGTTTCAGCGTGCCGCGCTCCATGTGATCCATGATGCGTCCCGGTGTCCCGATCACGACCTGCGCGCCGGCCTCGAGGGCCCGGTATTGCCGTTCGTAGCTCTGCCCACCGTAGATCGGCACGCCCATGATGCCGCGCTTGAAGAGCGCCAGCTTGCCCGCTTCCTCCGCGACCTGCACCGCCAGCTCCCGCGTGGGACACAGCACGAGCACCTGCACCGCGCGGATTTTCGGATCGACCCGCTCGATGGCCGGAATCGCAAACGCGCCCGTCTTGCCGGAGCCGGTCGACGACATGCCGACGATGTCTTTGCCCGTGAGCGCGACCGGGATCACGGCGGTTTGAATCGGCGATGCCTCTTCAAATCCCATTTTTTCGACGGCTTTCAATATCTCGGGCGTAAGGCCGAGTTCGCTAAACGGACGTTTTTCCATGCCGCACCGTGCGCACGATTCCCCGCCACGGCGAGCCTGCATTCCTCCCGCGCACCTCTGACCAGCGCCCACCCCGATTGTAACGTATTACGTTACATCGACCGTGGACGTTCTCCGGGGGAATGTAACGTAATACGTTACAAACGGGGGAGTGAGGTGGCCGGGCGAAGACGCCGTCGTTAACCGGGCTTTTCGACACCGCCTCAGTCCCAGTGCTGCCGCATTTTCCCGCGCACAAAGGCCACGCTCTCCCGCAACTGCTCCATCCCATCGACGCCATCTTCAATACTCATCCAGCCGTTGAAACCCACGCTGCGCAATTCGCGGAAAATCGCGTCGTAGTCGTTCAGCCCCTGGCCGATCGTGCCGTGGCGGAGTCGTTTCGCGTAGCCCTCCGCCCCGCCCTCTTCGCGCCGCAAATCCTCCAACGTCCCCTCGCTCAACGAGCGATCACTCGCATGCATCGTCACGACGCGGTGTTTCACGCGACGCAACAACTCGAGCGGATCGTCGCCGGCGAGAAACGCGTTGCTCGGATCGAAGTTCACGCCGAAGCGCGGATGCCGGATGCGATCCACCAGCTCGCAGAAGACGTCCATCTTCTGCGCAAACTCCGGATAGCTCCAAAAATCGTCCTTGTAGTGATTCTCGATCACGAGCGTCACCCCGCAACGTTCCGCCTCCGGCAAGCACGCCTCGATGCTCTGCGCCACGACCTCGAGGCCGCGCTCCCGCGTCAACTCCGGCCGGCGCTGGCCCGACAGCACCCGGCAGAATCCCGCACCGAGCGCGGCTGCCATCCGAATCCAGTGTTTCTCCTTCTCGATTTCTGCGCGCCGAAAGTCCGCATCGGGATGCGAGAAATCCGGCGAACAACACAGCATCGGAATCATGAGTCCGCGCTCTTCCACCGTGCGCCGCGCCTCCGCCCAACGCGTCGGATCGGCCAATTCGATAAACCCACTATAATATTCGAGTCCGTCGAGCCCCAGCGGCGCCGCGAGATCGACCCATTCGCGCAGTGTCATCGTGCCGTCTTTGCAGAGCGGACGCATGAAGGCTTTCGGGAATGCAGCAAGTTTTGGCATATCAGAGAGAGTCACAGAGAACACAGAGTTCATACCAGAGTGCACGGAAGGCATCTTCTGCTCCGTGATCTCGTCCCGAACTCGGTGATCTCTGTGTCAAAAAAAACCTTACAATTTCGCCGCCACCTTGTTCGGGTTGCGTCCGATCACGGAAAACTGCTCCACGTCGACGACCGCGCCGCTGATCGGCCGTGACTCGTCGCCGAGCCAGTAAACCGCCGCCGCCGCAATCTCCTCCGGCATGATCAGCCGGCCCGAAGGCGCAAACTGAGGCGGCACCGTCTGCGGCCAGTCTTTCGCCAGGCCGTGTTCGATTTGATGGGCATACTCGCGATCGGTCAGCACCCAACCGACGTTGAGATGATTCACGCGGACGCGGTCGGTGGCGTGGGCGTTCGCGAGATTACGCGACATCGTTTGCAGTGCGCCCTTGGAGAGCGAGTAGTCGAGCAGATTGGCCTGCCCGCTGTGCGCATTGATCGAGCCGATGTTGAGCACGCAGCCGGCGTTCGCCTTGAGCTGCGGAAACGCCGCCTGGATCAGCAGCAGCGGTCCCCGCAGATTCACCGCCATCATCCGATCGAAAAACTCCGCGCTCGTCGACGCGAGATTACTCCGCGCCACAATCGCCGCGTTGTTGACGACGGCATCGATCCGCCCAAACGCCGCCAGCGCCGCCGTCACGATCCGCGGCGGACTCGCCGGATCGATCAGGTCGTCGAGGTGTAGCGCCGCGCACGCGCCCAGTTTTTTCACAACCGCTTCGCCATCGGCGCGCTCGATCCCGTGCACCAGCACGCGCGCCCCCTCCGCGACCGCACGCTCCGCGATCGCCTGGCCAATGCCCGACGTGCCGCCGGTGACGATGATGACTTTGTCGCGGAGTCTCATGATTCCATTCCTTCAACCCCGGATGGACCCGGAGGAACCCGGATAAAAAAGGATCCACGCAAGCTCCGATCCGATTCGCAGAATCCGGGTCTATCCGTGTTCATCCGGGATAAGAAATTCTGCCGTCACACCGGCTTTAAGACCGCCTTCACGATTTCGCCCGAGTGCATTTTCTCGAAGGCATCGTGCCACTTCTCCAGCGGCCACACCCCGCCCAGCACGGGACGCACGTCGAGTTGACCCGAGGCCAGCAATGCGAGCACCCGCTCCCAGATCGGCCAGTTGTGGCTGAAGCTGCCCTGCAGCGTGATATTTTTTTGCACGAGCGGATCGAGCGAGAAGTTCAAGGGCTGCGGCCCCCAACCCACCTTGCTGATCCAGCCCGCGGGCCGCACTAATTCCAACGCGACCTTCAGCGCCGCCGAGGCGCCCGCCGCATCGATCACGCCATCCACGCCCAGGCCGTCGCGCGCCTGCGCCCACGCCGTCGCATCGCCGATGATCGTTTCGCAGCCGTAGGTTTTGGCAACGTCGAGGCGCGCCTTGTCGCGCTCGAGCCCGACGAGCGCGACTTCCGCGCCGGCAAGCCGCGCCATCGCCGCGCACAAAATTCCAATCGGCCCCGGCCCGAGCACGATCACGCGATCGCCCGGTTTGATCCGCGAATGGTTCACGACCGCGTTGTAAGCCACGCAGCACGGCTCCGTCAGCGCCGCGTGCTCGATCGCCAGTCCTTTGGGCACGCGGTGGAGGCAGCGCGCGGGCACGCGCACGAAGCGGGTCATCGCACCGTCGACGCCGTAACCAAAACCTTTGCGCGTCGGATCGAGATTGTAGAGCCCTGCCCGACTCAACGGGCTGTTCGCATCGATCACCGCCGCCGTTTCGCTCACGACGAGATCGCCTTCGCTCCAGCCTTTGACGTCCGCGCCCAACTCCGCGATGCGGCCGCCAAACTCGTGGCCGAGCACCACCGGATAGTTCACCTTCCAACTGTGCGAGCCGGTCCATTGGTGCAGATCGCTCCCGCACACCCCCACTGCCTCCACCGCGAGGAGCACATCATCCGCTCCCGGCTCGGGACGCACGAATTCCCGCAATTCCACGCTGTGCGGCTCGGAGGAGAAATTAACGACGGCGGGGCTCTTCATCGGAATTGCAGATCGGATCAGATTTTCTTCGTGCGCCCCACCGGCACATCACCGTGGCCATGCACGCGTTCACAAATGATCCGCAGTGTGCCTTCGAGATTTCCGTCCGCGGTCTTGAACGCATCCGCATCCACCGCGAGCGGCGCACCGATCACCACGAGTGGCGCGCCATACTCCGGCGTCCGCACCGCCTGCTCAAGGGTGAGTCCGCCCACGGCCTGCACGGGCACATTCACCGCCGCGACGACCTCGCGCAGTTGATCGAGCGGACTCGGCATCCGTTTTCCCGCCGCCGCGATCCCACGTCGCTCATCGTAGCCGATATGGTGGATCACAAAATCGCAGCCAAAGTCTTCGATCATCCGCGCGCCGGCGATCAGGTCGGGGCAGCCAAGATTGTCGCCCATCACTTTCACCCCGTGATCGCGGCCGGCCTTCACGACGCACTTCAACGTCTCCTCGTGCGCCCGCGCCATCACGACCACGTGCGTCGCGCCCGCCTTCGCCATCATCATCGCTTCGAGATAGCCGCCATCCATCACCTTCAAATCCGCGACGATCGGGACGCCGGGAAACCGCTCCCGCAACGCGCGCACGCCATGCACGCCTTCGGCGAGAATGAACGGCGTGCCGGCTTCCAGCCAGTCGACGCCCGCGCGCCGGGCAAGCGCGGCCGTGGCCAGCGCTTCTTCGAGATTCGTGAGGTCGAGCGAGATCTGGACGATCGGCAACATGGGTTGGGGGGCGCGCCACACTGGGCTGCTCGCGGCGGGCTCGTCAACGCGCGAGCGCGGCCCGCCCCTTCACTTCATTTCTTCGCCGGCGGCTCCTTCGACATTCGCGCCAGCGTCGCTTGCGCCACTGAATATTGCTCCGACCAGTGGAGTTCTTTCATCACTTCGAGAAACCGCGGCGACCGACGCTCTTCCGCCCAAATTTCCGAGTAATAGACCATCGCCCGCGCCGTGGGAATCACCGGCGTCTGCGCCAGAGCACTCAACGCCTCGCCCACATGACCCAAGGCCGCTGCGACATAGACGTGGTAGTAAGAGTTTGCCGGGGCCGTCGCGAGCAAGCGCTCCGCGTGCGCCTTCGCTTCGTCTTCATGACCGGTGCGCCGCAAAACATAAATGGCGTTGGCGTCGACCCACCAGCGCGGCTTGGCCGTGGCACTTTTCGTCACCACGCGCGCTTCGGCCACCGCCTCCTCTTGCCGGCCGATCATGAACAAACTCAAAGCGCGTATTCCGTCCGCTGGCAAAAACTCGTTCGGCCGCACCGCCATGGCCCGATCGCTGACCATCACCGCGTCCGCATGGCGCCCGGCATGTCCGAGATAGGTGGCCTGAATGACCAGGGTGGACAGCAAAAGCGGATCGATCTGCGTCGCCCGCTCCATCTCGGCGACCCCCTCATCGAGCCGGCCCATCACCCCGAGCAAATGCGCCCGCCAGTGATGCGCATAAGAGTAGTTCGGGTTCATCCGCAGCGCCGTTTGAAATTCCCGCTCCGCCTCGACGAGCAGATCTTCGTTCATGTTCATCGCGCCCAGCGCCGCGTGTGGCTCCGCGAGTGTCGGATCGATTTGCAACGCGCGTTGCGCCGCTTCCCGTGCCCGCCCGTAGAAACGATCGCCCTGCTTGACCCCCTCCAATTCCGAATACCACCCACGCACCAGACACACGTCGGCCAGGCCGGAATGCGCCTCCGCATAATCCGGATCCACCTTGAGCGCCTCCTCATAGACGGTTTGCGCCTCCGCCAGCGCCGCATCACTCCGCTTCAGCCAAAGCTGCCGGCCCTTCTGCGCCAAACCGTAGGCGACGGGATTGACCGTCCGCGTCGCGCGCTCGGCCGCTCCAAGCTTGAGCTGCAACTTTTGCGCGATGAGCCCGGCAATCTCGTCCTGCATTGCGAACACATTGGTAAGTTCCTTCGTGAAGGTTTCGCCCCACAGCATAGTTCCATCCGCCGCATTGATCAGGCTGGCTCTGATCCGCACCTGCGAACCGATCTTTTGAAAGGTGCCGGTGATGAGATACTCCACGACAAGTTTTCGCGCGATCTCCGCATCCGTGAGCTTCTGACCTTTGAACGAGAACGACGACGTCCGTCCCGAAACACGCAGGCTCGGCGTTCGGCCCAATTGCGTCAGCAGTTCGTCGGCGATACCATCGGAGAGACTCTCCTCGTCCTTGTCGCCGCTCGACGTCACGAACGGCAGCACCGCGAGCGTCTTCTCGGCGGACTTCACCGGCGGCTTGCTCTGGCGCGAAAGCATCACGCCGGCGACGACCGCCACGATCAGCGCTGCCGCCATGAACCACGCCGCGACGGGGACGCGGGGCGCCGGCTTCGAAGGGGCGCGGACGTTCCAGCCCGTGGGTTTCTCCGACCCGGGCTGGAAAGCCGGTGCCACTTCGCCGCCCAGCAATTTCTTCACGCGCGCACAAAACGCCTCCGACCCCTCGCTATCCGGCCCACCCTGAGCCGGTCGAAGGGCCAAACGCGTCCACTGGCACTCCGCGAAATTCCTCCGGCACCAACGCCTCACCCTCGCCAATCGCATCGATCGACACGGGCACGAGAAATGGCGTCCCATCCGCGATCGCGTGCGTGCGCTGTGCCGCGAGCTTCCACTCGATCCGGAAATACCCTTCACGTCGCGCCTGGGTTGCCGCCGAGATCACCGGCACGAACAGGGCGCACGTCTTGATCTGGTTGCGAATTTTTGCGTCCCACGCGTCACCGCCCGTGAGTTCGTTTTGATCGAACCAGACTTCGACCCCGGCGGTGCGCAGCGTCTCAGCGATGCGCCGCACGGCGGCAGCGTCCTCGCGCGCATAGCTAAGAAACACGGCGGTGCCGGGAGGAGAGGATGGAGAGCCGTCGGACACGGAGTGGAAAACGTGGCGAAACCGTGGCGGCGGCACCGGGCGGTGACGAGGAGAAATCAAGTCGCGTTTTAGCGCCGCGCACCGAACTGTCCGACAACGGTGCCGCTGGCTGTTCTCCGAGGAGGCCGCACGCTGACCGCCCCTCCCCGCAAGGTGCGCCGCAACCAAAGCGACTGCGCTGCGTTTGGCCGTTTACGTTGCTTTTCCCCATGAAATTTTCCCCTGGCTTCACCCTCGCACTCGCCGCATTCGCGTTCGGCGTGCTGACGCCCGCGGCCCATGCTCAGCGCCAGATGGAAAAACTCGGCCGCGGCGTCGTCGCGCTCAAGCAAGACGAGCACCGGACTTTCATCTCATGGCGCGTGCTCGGCACGGATGCCGACGCACTCGCGTTCAATCTCTACCGCGCCGCCGGGAACGAGACGCCGGTGAAGCTCAACTCCACGCCGATCGCGGGCGCGAGCAACTTCACCGACACCACCGCCGATGCGACGAAAGCGAATTCCTATTTCGTCCGGCCCGTGCTTGATGGCCGCGAGCAGGTGGCCAGCGCGCAGTTCACGATCGCGGCCAACGCGCCCGCGCGCTCCTATCTTTCCATTCCGCTCGAGCCGCCGCCGGGCGGCACCACACCGGATGGCCGCGCCTACACATATACTGCGAACGACTGCAGCGTCGGCGATCTCGATGGGGACGGCGAATACGAGGTCATCCTCAAATGGGATCCGACGAATGCGAAGGACAATGCGTTCGCCGGTTTCACGGGGGATGTCTACCTCGATGCCTACAAACTCGACGGCACGCGTCTCTGGCGGATCGACCTCGGCAAGAACATCCGCGCCGGCGCGCACTACACGCAATTCCTCGTCTACGATTTCGACGGCGACGGCCGCGCCGAGCTGATGTGCAAGACCGCCGACGGCACGATCGACGCGACGGGAAAAATCATCGGCGATGCCACTGCCGACTGGCGCGAACCCGCTGGCACCCTCGTGCCCTCACGCGACAAAACCGGCAGCACGGCCACGAAAGACGGCGGGCGCGGCGCCTCGGTCGAAGGCCGCATCCTCCGCGGCCCGGAATTTCTCACCGTGTTCGACGGTCGGACCGGTCGCGCGCTCGCCACCACCGACTACGTGCCCGCGCGCGGCAACGTTTCTGAGTGGGGCGACGCCTACGCGAACCGCTCCGATCGCATGAACGCCGCGGTCGCCTACCTCGACGGCGTGCGGCCGAGCGCCGTTTTTTGTCGCGGCTATTATACCCGTGCGGTGCTCGCCGCGTGGGACTGGCGCGGCGGGAAGCTTACGCAGCACTGGGTCTTCGACAGCAATGACGGCACGCCCGGCAACGAAGCCTACATGCACCAAGGCAACCACGGCCTCAGCGTCGCCGACGTCGATGGCGACGGAAAAGACGACATCATTTACGGCGCGTGCACCATCGGGTCGAACGGCAAGGGCCTTTACTCGACCGGACTCGGCCACGGCGATGCGATGCACGTTTCCGATCTCGATCCGGATCGGCCAGGGCTGGAAATTTTTGACATCCACGAAAGCCCGAAGCACCCGCACGGCGCCGAAATGCACGACGCGCGCACCGGGGAAATTCTCTGGAGCAAACCCTCGCCTGACGTCGGCCGCGGCATCGCCGCCGACATCGACCCGCGTCACCCGGGCTACGAATGCTGGGCCTCCGGCGAAGGCCTGCGCGGCTTGTGGAGCGTGAAGGGCGAGCAAATTTCCGACAAGAAGCCCCGCTCGGCCAATTTCAAAATCTGGTGGGACGGCGACTTCCTCTGCGAGTTGCTCGACCGCAACACCATTTCGAAATGGAATTGGGAGAAGGAAGCCGAGGAGCCGCTGCTCGTGGCCGAGGGCTGCACGTCCAACAACGGCACCAAATCCACGCCCGCCCTCTGCGCCGACATCCTCGGCGACTGGCGCGAGGAAGTCATCCTGCGCACAACCGACAACAAGGAGCTGCGGATTTTCTCGACCACGATTCCGACGGAGCATCGCGGCTACACGCTGATGCACGATCCGGTTTATCGTCTGTCCGTCGCCTGGCAGAACAGCGCCTACAACCAGCCCACGCACGTCGGCTTCTATCTCGGCGCCGAGACCAACGCCTTTCCGCGCCCGAACATCACGACCACACTCAGCCCGAAGTAGGACGCATGTTCAAAACCTGTCATTCTGAGCGCAGTCAGGTTACCGAGCGCCGCGACAGGCTGGGGTCATCCCTGCATTCGAAAACGCTGGAGGTTCGATCCGCTGGATTCTGCGCTGCGCTCAGAATGACCATGCTTTTGGCCGGGGCGGCGATGACGCTTTCAGCCCGCGCCCACGATCCGAGCGAAAGCTGGACCGAAGCCATCGTGCGCGCCGATCGGCTCGAACTGCTCGTGACCATGGCCCAGGCCAACGCCCTCAAATTGATCGATCCCGCGACGAAGATTCCGCAGCTCACTCCCGCGAATTTCGCGCAGCATCGAGCGCGACTCATCGCGGCAGGGTCCGCGCTCTTTTCCATCACCTCGCTGAAGGAGCGCGTCGTCGCCCGCAGTGTCGCAGTCGAACTGACCGAGGAGAACGACATTGCCTTCAAGATCGTCTATCCGCGTCCCGCCGCAGGCCTGTTGATCTTCGACGCGGTTTTCTTGAAAAAACTCGGCGAGGGCTTCGGCGGCATCATCGACGCCAGCGACACCGCCGGCCACCACCTCGGCTGGGATCAGATTTCCTGGGAGAATACCTCGCTCGTCGTGATGCTACCGCCTCCCGGCACGTCACCCGCGAAAAAATAATTTCCTGCGCGCCATGAAACTCGTCCTCGCCGCTCTGTGGCTTCCCTTCGCCGTCCACGCGGCGACGCCCGCAACGCTCGACTGGCTCGGTGGCGCCGCGCCGGCCGCGCCAGATGGCGTGAGCTGGGGCGTGCCGTGGCCGAAAGGCGCGGTGCAGCCGGCGACGAAAATGCGGCTGACGACCCGCGACGACTCCGGCGTCGCCGTGCAAAGCTGGCCGCTCGCTTACTGGCCCGACGGTTCGGTCAAATGGTCCGGTCACGCCATCGCGACGGCTGGTCCGTTGCAAGGTCCGCTCACGCTCACCCCCACAGCCGACGCCGAAGGTGAACGCGCTCCTCGCCTCGCCATAAAATATTCCGAGGACGCCGAGGCTTTCACGATCGACACGGGCGCCGTTCGCGCGCGCCTGGCGAAACACGGCGCGACCGTGATCGAGTCGCTCACCATCGGTAACCGCACCGTCGCGCAAAACGGCCGGCTCATCCTCCAACTCGAGGATCGCTCGCGCTACGCCACCGCGCACCTGCTCCGCGAGGAAGAGTTCGCCGGCCGCGTTGACCATGTCGCACTCGAACAATCCGGCCCGATCCGCGCCGTCGTCAAAATCACCGGCACACACCAATCGCTGACGGGCGAGCGCACCCTTCTCCCGTTCAACGTCCGTCTTTATTTCTTCGCCGGCAGCGGCGCGATCAAACTCACGCATACCATTATTTTCGACGGCGACGCCGACAAAGATTTCATCAAAGGCCTCGGCCTTTCGTTCTCCGTCCCGTTCAAGGAAGAAGTGCAAAACCGCCACGTGCGGTTCAGCGGCGACGCGGATGGCATCTGGGTGCAGCCCGTCCGAATGCTGCCCGGCTATCGTTCGCAGACCGGCCAGCAGGTCGGGGATCTTTACGGCGATCACCTCGGCGGCCAGCGCATCCCGAATCTCGCTGACCTCTCGCCGCAGGCGCGCAACGCGCTCCTCACCGTGCCGATTTGGTCTGACGCCCGGCTCACGCAAGCCGGGCCGAACAACTGGACGATCGAGAAGCGCACCGCCACACCCGGTTCCTCGTGGCTACACGTCTCCGACGGCCATCGCGCGCGCGGCCTCGCCGTGCTCGCGGACGTCTCCGGCGGTCTCGCCGTTGGCGTGAAAGATTTCTGGCAGAAAGCTCCCGCGTCGTTCGAGATCACCGGTGGCGCAGCCGCCACCGGCGAGTTGAAAGTGTGGCTCTGGTCGCCGGAAGCCGCGGCGATGGATCTGCGACGCTACGACGATATCGCCCACGGCCTCTCCGTGAATTACGAAGACTGGAAGCCCGGCTGGGGCACGCCCTACGGCATCGCCAACACCCATGATCTCACGCTCTGGGCCTTCGACAAAATTCCGTCCGATTCACAACTCGTCGCGATGTCGCACGCCGCCGCCGAGCCACCCATGATCGTGTGCACGCCGGAATATTATCACGCGCAGCAGGCACTCGGCCGCTGGAGCCTCCCCGATCGTTCCACGCCCGCGTTGCGCTGGGTCGAGGATCAAGTCGAGACGTTCGTGAACTACTACCGGGATCAGGTCGACGAGCGCTCGTGGTATGGTTTCTGGAATTTCGGCGACATCATGCACAACTACGATTTCGGCCGCCACGAGTGGCGCTACGACGTCGGCGGCTGGGCGTGGGCCAACACCGAGCTGATGCCCGACATGCTGCTCTGGTATACGTTTCTCCGCACCGGCCGCGCCGATATTTTCCGCATGGCCGAGGCGATGACGCGCCACACGAGCGAAGTGGACAACTACCACATCGGCCCGTTCTTCCCGCTCGGCTCGCGCCACAACGTGAACCACTGGGGCGACGGGTCGAAGCAACCGCGCGAAAGTCATGCCGGCCTCAAGCGCCAATATTATTTCCTGAGCGGCGGCGACGGCCGCCTCGGCGATCTGCTGCACGATCAAATCGACGCTGATCTCACCTACGACTACGTCTCGCAGTTCAACGCGTCGCACTACGTCCCGAACGAGGACGGCTCGCCGCGCTTGGATATCCCCGCGGGCGGCGGTGGTGGCGCGGGTCGCGCAGGCCGCGGTGGAAAAGCCGCGCCGGCCCCCGTAACCTCGGCCAGTCCGGCGCTGTCGACAGCCAACGCTCCGGCGCGCGGTCGCGGTGTCGTGCCCGCACCGCGTCCCGAGAACTTCACGCCGCGCCCCACCGCGGCCGACCGCAAGCCCTTCACGCGCTTCGGGCTCGAGTGGCTCTGCTACTCGCTCAATTGGACAACCGAGTGGGAACGCGGCGGCGATCAATCGTGGCGCGGCAAAATGGAGTCCGACATGAAGGCGATGACGGCGAGCGTCGACGCCGATGGTAAATTTCCCGGGCGCTACTTCGACGTAATTTTCGGTGGACCCGAAAACATGAACGAGATGGAGCCAATGTATGATCTCCCCGCGTTCTGGAAAGCCTGGGCCAACACGTCCGAGTTTATCGGCCGCGAGGTCAACGGCGGCCAGATGACCGGCCCGCGCATGCTCGCCTACGCGGCGAACAAAAAGCAAAGCGCCGAACTCGGCCGCCTGGCGTGGGAAAAACTCATCGGCCCGGCGGGCACGCTCCCGCCGCTCGCCCAGCCCGTGCGCGTCACGGGACCAAATCTCGCGAAGCCCGTCACCGATCCCGCGTTTCTCGGCGCGCCCGTTGGCTGGCAACTCCACGGCGTCGCGAGCGTCCAATGGGCGCTCAACGCGATTGAGACGCTCGAGTTCGCGAAGCCGTGGATCGCGGAGTGGGAAAAAGCTCCTCCCGCCAAATGAACCTCCTCCGCCATTCCTTTCTGGTCGCGGGGCTCGCCGCCCTGCTCGTCGGTCGCCTCGCCGCGCTCGAGCGCCCCGACGTCACGTTCAAGATCTTCCAGTTTCCCGCCGACCAGATCCCGCGCATCGATGGTGACGGCAGCGACTGGGCCATGGTGCCCGAGAGCTACATCTACGGCACCGACCAACTCATCGATGATTCCAGCAAGCACCAGAAAGTTGATCCGAAAAACCTGAACATCCGCGTTCGCGTCGGCTGGGTGAAGGGGCTCAACCGTCTCTACTTTCTCTACGAGGCGGACGACAACTATTGGGATTTCGCGCGCGCCGATCTGCACAACGACACGTTTGAGATCGCCGTCGATGGCGACGCCTCCGGCGGCCCGTTCATCGATCGTTTCCATCCGAACAAGGATGTGATCGGCGCCGACGAGGCGTGGTTTTCGTTTCACGGCGTCCACGCCCAGAACTACCACATCTTCACGCCGCACGTCGGCAAGGACTGGTGCATGGCGTGGGGCGCGCCGTCGTGGACGAAAGAGCTGCCCTGGGCCAACGCCGCGCAAAAATTCAATTTCAAGCCCGGCGAGTCCGGTCACTACACGCTCGAATTCTGGATCACGCCGTTCGATTACGCGGGCGCCGAAGGTCCGGCACGGGCAGTCGAGTCGGTGCTCCGCGACAACAAAATCATCGGCCTCGCCTGGGCCGTGATCGATTACGACGACGTCAACGCCAAGGGTTCGTCGGGCTTTTGGAATCTCTCGCGCAAGCACACGTTCTATGGACAGGCGTCGGAGCTATGCGCGTTCAAGCTCATGCCGCTCGAAGCGGAGTTCGCGCCGAAACTCGACGCGCGCTGGACGTTCAAGATCGTCGACCTGGGCCGACGGCTCGTCGCGTTTCAGGACGAGTCCGTCGGCAAAGTTACCTCGTGGCAATGGGACTTCGGCGACGGCAAGACCTCGACTGATCAACATCCGCAGCACACCTACGAGAAAGCCGGCCACTACATCGTCGTGCTGCACGTCGACGGCCCCGACGGCAACTCGCGCCGCTCGAAAATTTGGGACGTCGTCCTCCGCTAGCTTCTGCTTCGCATGAAATATCCCGCTCCCCTGCTCTCTCTCGTAATCGCCAGCGCGCTTCACGCTGCAGAGTTCGACGTGCGCACCTTCGGTGCCACCGGCGACGGCAAAACGCTCGACACCGCCGCCATCAACAAGGCCATCGACACCGCGGCCACCGACGGCGGCGGCACCGTGCGCTTTCCGGCCGGCACCTATTTGAGTTTTTCGATCCACCTGAAAAGCCATATCGCGCTCCAACTCGACGCCGGTTGCACGCTCGTTGCCGCAAACCCGGCGACCGACGGTGGCACCTACGATCCGCCGGAGCCGAACGAATGGGGCGACAAACAGTATCAGGACTTCGGCCACAGTCACTGGCACGACAGCCTGATCTGGGGCGAGAATCTCGAGGACGTTTCAATCACGGGGGCCGGGCGAATCTTCGGCAAGGGCCTCGCGCGCGGCGGCGGTGGCGGTGGCGGACGCGGTGGGCGCGGTCCGCAAGGCCCGAACGGCACCTTCACTCCAGCGGAAGCCGCGGCGGCTGCGACCCCCGTTGCGGCTCCCGCCACCACTCCTCCACCCGCCACGCCCACCGCGCCTCCCGGGGGCGCTCCCGGCGCCGGAGGCCAGAATGCTCGCGGTGGCGGTGGTTTCGGTGGCGGCCCCGGCGCCGGCACTAAAACGATCGCGTTGAAAAATTGCCGCAATGTCACGCTCCGCGATTTCTCGATTCTCCAAGGCGGCTGGTTCGGCGTTCTTGCGACGGGTGTCGACAACTTCACGATCGACAATCTCAAGGTCGACACGAACCGCGACGGCTTCGACCTCGATAACTGCCGCAACCTGCGAATCTCGAACTGCAGCGTGAACGCGCCGAACGACGACGCGATCGTCCTGAAGAGTTCCTACGCGCTCGGTGAGCTGCGCTCGTGCGAAAACATCACGATCACCGGCTGTCAGGTCAGTGGCTGGGATGTTGGTTCGTTTCTCGACGGCACCTACAAGCGCACGATGGACAAGGCGCCCGACCGCGATGGCCCGACTGGCCGGATCAAATTCGGCACCGAGTCGAACGGCGGCTTCAAGAACATCACGATCTCGAACTGCGTTTTCGTCCGCAGCCGCGGCCTCGCGCTCGAGAGCGTTGACGGTGCGATCATCGAGGACATCGCGATCTCAAATATCACGATGCGCGAGGTCTCGAACTCCGCGATTTTCCTCCGCCTCGGCAACCGCGCGCGCGGTCCCGAAGGCACGCCGGTCGGCGCGATCCGGCGCGTGACGATCAGCCACGTCGTCGCCTCCGATGTCGATGCCCGCTACCCGATCATCATCGCCGGCCTGCCCGGCCATCCAATCGAAGATGTGAAACTGAGTGACATCCGCGTCGTCTCGCGCGGCGGACTTACCCTCGACCAAGCAGCGCAACAGCCCGCCGATCTCGTGAACACGTTTTTTCTCCGTGGCCCCGGACTCGGCGGCCCGCACGATGCGTTCCTGCCCCCCGAGCAAGAAAAAGGCTACCCGGAGCCTTCGATGTTCGGCCTATTGCCCGCCTACGGTCTCTACGTCCGCCACGCGAAGAATGTGACGTTCCGCGACCTCGACGTCGGTTTCATGAAAGATGACACCCGACCCGCCATCGTGCTCGACGACGTGGCCGGCGTGGAGTTCGACCACCTCAAAGCCCGGCGCGCGGGTGACGCGAAATTCTTCATGTTGCGCCAAGTTTCCGGTTTTGCCGCGCGCGGCGTCGCCGGCCTCGCCGACACGCAACGCACGACGGCGGAAAACGAGTCCCTTTAATCCCATGAGAATACCACCCGCTCTACTTGTTCTCGCCGCGACCGCACTAACACCCCTCGTTCTGTTTGCGGCCGAGCCAACCCTCACGCTCAACGTCTGGCCCGGCCTCCCGCCCGGCGACAAACCCAACCTCGGCGAAGAGAAACACGATCCGCAGCAAATGATCCGTGGCGTTGTGACCATGCCCACGCTCGACGTCTATCGCCCCGCGAAGGAAAAAGACACCGGCGCCGCGGTGCTCATCGCGCCGGGCGGCGGATTTTTTCAGCTCTCGATGGGCCACGAAGGCGCGGACGTCGCGACCTGGCTCAACACGCTGGGCGTCACCGGCATCGTCCTGAAATATCGCATCCCCGTCCGCGAGGGCATCGTCCGCTCCCTGCCCATGACGCAGGACGCGCAGCGTGCGATGAGCATCATCCGCTCGAAGGCCGCCGAGTGGGGCCTCGATCCGAAGCGCATCGGCTTCTGCGGTTTTTCCGCCGGTGGCGAAGTTGCCGTCAACGTTC
>JBBRLB010000110.1:0-22278 GCA_038231575.1 Opitutales bacterium
TGTAGTGTCCCGCAATTGAGTCGGCATAAACGTGCGGTCGGTAGGATGGCCGGATGTCACGAACAAGTCTGCCGGTCGTTTTGTCGGACGCGGAGATGATCCGCCTTGAGCAATGGATCCGTGCCGGTTCGACGCCGCAGCAGGTCGTGCTGCGAGCGCAGGTCATTCGGGGAGCCGCGCAGGGGCAGTCCGACAAGACGACCGCGACGGCGCTCGGGATTCGTCGGGAGACCGCCGCGCTCTGGCGCCGACGCGTGCGCGAGCAAGGAATCGGTTGCGTGTGGGAGATCGCCGCCGGGCGTGGCCGCAAACCCCGTTACGCGGCCGCGCGCGTCGGACAGTGGATCGACGCCACCCTCCAGACCAAGCCGACGGGCGCGACGCACTGGAGCACGCGCACGATGGCCCGCGCTCAGGGCGTCAGCAAAAACACGATTCAGCGGGCCTGGCAGGACCACGGACTGAAGCCGCATCTGACCAAAAGCTTCAAACTTTCCCGTGATCCGAAGTTCCTGGAGAAGCTCACTGACGTCGTCGGGGTCTACCTGACTCCCCCGCAGAACGCCGTCGTGCTGTGCGTCGATGAGAAGAGTCAGATCCAAGCCTTGGATCGCACCCAGCCCGGTCTGCCGCTCAAGCCCGGTCGCTGTGGCACCTACACGCACGACTACCATCGCCACGGCACCACGACGTTGTTTGCCGCCTTGCAAGTCGTCGAAGGTCGGGTGATCGGCCAATGTTATCCCCGGCACCGGCATCAGGAGTTCTTGAAGTTTCTCCAGCGACTTGATGCCGAGTTTCCCGGCGGGAAGGCCCTGCATCTGATCCTCGACAACTACGGCACGCACGGCCACGCCCGCGTCCAGCACTGGCTGGCCCGGCATCCCCGGTTTGTGCTGCACTTCATTCCCACCAGCTCCAGCTGGCTCAACCTGATCGAACGTTGGTTCGCCGAACTCAGCCAGAAGGCTGTGCGGCGCGGCGTCTTTCACAGCGTGCGCGATCTGCAACGCTCCATCCTCGAGTTTCTCGCGGCCTGGAATGCGGCTCCAGCACCCTTCGTGTGGACCGCCAGCGTGGACTCCATCCTCGATAAAATCGCCCGCGCTCGCCGACGACTCGAACAAATCGAGCCGGGCTCCACGCAACCCAAACGCCGGTCCTCAGCCACGCTCAAGCGCTGCGCTCACACCTGAACCCATTCCGGTTCTATCCCGCTGCTTATGCCGACCTATTTACGGGACACTACACTACCGTTGCTTCTGGCCGAGGCCGCTGTGCTGGTGCGCGTCGATCATGCCGATGACGACACGCACGCGGTTCGTGTTCCTCATGCACCCGAAGGAATTCAAACGCGAGAAGGCCGCGACGGGCCGGCTCACGCATCTCTGCCTCCCGAACAGCGTGATTCACATGGGCGTCGAGTTCGACCGTGACGAAGCGGTGCAGGCGATTCTCGGCGACCCGCAGAATTTTACGGTGCTGCTGTATCCCGGGGCCAACGCGATCAATCTTTCCACGGGTGCCTTCACCGCCGCCGATCTCGGCGGACGTCAATTGGTCGTGCTGGTGCTGGATGCGACCTGGAGCGGTGCGCGCAAGATGCTCAAGCTGAGCCCGAGCTTGCAGGCGCTGCCGCGCGTGATGTTCAACGCCACGACCCGCAGCCGCTACGTGATCAAGCAGCAGCCGCAGGAGGGCTGCCTCTCGACCCTCGAGGCCACGCACGAACTGCTCCATTTGCTGGAACGCGCCGGCCTCGATTCCTATCCGCTACCGACGCAACTCCCCGCTCTGTTCGATCGCCTGCAGGATTTTCAGATGCGCTGCGCGGCGGATCCGACGCGCGGCGGTTACCGCCGCCAGGCCTATAGCGCTCCCGGGGAACGCGTCGCACCGCAAGGTCGCAGCGGGGCGCGGCGCCGCCGCTACCTGCGTGGTGCGGTCGCTGATGCCAGCGTGACTCCGACAGCTTCGTCGTAGATCCGTCCCCGGCCAGCGCATGGTTCCTTGCCGTTCGTCGCCGAGGGCTTGCGCGTGATCGGCGCGGCCTCAGTTTCACACCATGAAAAAAATCCTGCTTCTCGCCGCCGCCGCGTTGGTCGTCGGCGCCACCGTTCCTGTCTTCGGACAAATCGTCGATGTGCCGCTCGATAGCCCGAAGGCGGCCGTGTCCCAGACCATCGGCATCACGAATGTGGAGGTAAATTATTACCGCCCGAGCGTGAACAAGCGCAAAGTCTGGGGCGAACTCGTCCCCTTCGGCTTCAAAGATCTTGGCTTCGGCACGTCCAAAGCCGCGCCGTGGCGCGCGGGCGCGAATGAGGCGACGACGATTTCCTTTCAGCACGACGTCGCGATCGCCGGAAAACCGCTCAAGGCGGGTCGCTACGGCCTGCTCATGGCGCTCGCGGCGGACGGCACCGTCACGGTGATTTTTTCCCGCGATGCCGCCGTGTGGGGCAGCTTCTTCTATGATCCGGCCGCCGATGTGCTGCGCGTCGACGTGAAATCGGAGGAGGCGCCCTTCCGTGAGCAGCTCACTTACGATTTCAGCGACGTCACCGCCAAGTCAGCCGTGCTGGCGCTCTCGTGGGAAAAGAAACGCATTCCGATTCCGCTCTCCGTCGAGACCGATGCCGTGGTGGTCGCGCGGCTCAAGGATCAACTCCGCAACTCGCCGGGATTTTATTATCAGGCGTGGGTCGACGCCTCGAAATACCTCGTGAACCACAACCTCGACCTCCAACTCGCGTTGGAATGGGCGGAGAAGGGCGTCAGCCTGCCGGGGATCGGCGAAAAAAACTTTACGACCCTCTCCAACAAGGCGGTTATCCTCGAGAAACTCGGCCGGGAGGCCGATGTGAAGACGGTCATGGACGAGGCGATGAAACTCGGGACGGTCCTTCAAGTGCATCAATACGGCCGGCAGTTGATCGCCGCGGGCAAAGGCGCCCGCGCGCTCGAGATCTACAAGCTCAACGCTGAGCTGCACCCGAATGTTTGGCCGGTGAATTATGGCCTCGCCCGCGGATATTCCGCCGTCGGCAACTATCCGGCCGCACTTGAGGCGTTGTTGAAGGCGCAGGCCGAATTGCCGTCCGGTGACAGCGCGAACGCGCCGGCCATCAAGGCGAACATCGAGAAACTCAAGCGCGGCGAGAATATCAACTGAGAGGCGTGACGCCCGCGTGCCGCAGGAATGGCCGTTGGAGATCTGGCCGCTGACCGGGTAAACCCGGCCACCGGCCGGGCCTCCAGCGATCGCAGCACACCGCCTCAACTCTTCGGCGTAAGCGCGGTGTAGAACTGAATCACGTAATACGTCGCGGGCGTCTTCCCGACGTTGCGCATGTTTTCGTTTTCGTTCGCCGCGAAGAAAATCATCGAGCCCGTCGTGGCCGTCGTGAGTTTCCCGTCGATGTTCACCTCGACCGAGCCCTCCTTGATGATGACGAGTTCTTCCTGCGGATGACGGTGCAGCGCGCCGGTGTTTTCACCGGGATTGAGCGTAGTGATGTGCAGGTGAAATTTATCGAGCGTCGGCGTCGGCGCATCAAATACCATGACGCGCGACCCGGTCTTGGTCGGCGCAAACGCGAGTTTGTCCCAAGGGAAAACACCCGAATCCATCTTGGCGGGCGACGGTTTCGATCCATCGGCCGGCTGGGCGGCGAGCGCGAGCAGTAACAAATGCAAGGCGGCGATCAGGGCGGTGGTTTTCATGGGAATAGGGGGGGCACAAAAAACTCAGGAGCCGGGCTGCACGTCTATCGCCGGCGCGAATCACCACGGATTTTGCCCCGAGGCCGTCGGCACGACCGATGCGTCAGCCGCGAAACCCGCCACGCTCGCGATGGCGGGGCGCACCACGCTCCACCACCAGACGCGAGCGAACGGGCGCGGGCTCATGGCAATTTCGCTTGGACGATTTTGCTCACCGCGCCGAAATCCAGGAGCGACGCGTCCGGCCGCTGCTTGAGCGCCGCAATGACCTTGCCAATTTCCTTTTTCGATTGCGCGCCGGTCGCCGCGATCGTCTCCACCACGATCGCTTCAACCTTCGCGGGGTCCAGTCCCTTGGGCAGATATTTTTCGAGAATCGCGATCTCGGCGGTGTTGGCGGCGACGAGATCGGCACGGCCGCCTTTTTCAAACTCGGTGCGCGCATCGACGAGGTTTTTCACCATTTTTCGCATCGTCGCGATCGTGAGGGTGTCATCGATCTCCTTGTTCGTGTCCATCGCGGCCCGTTTGATGCCGGCGTCGGCGGTGCGGAGCGCGAGCGTGGTCGCATTGTCGCGAGCCTTCATCGAGATGATGATGTCGGCGCGGAGGGTTTCATAGATCGTGGCCATGGGGAAATTGTGCGCGGAGTCGGCGCCGTGTCGAGGGGGCAACTCGCCAGTTTTCGCCGTGATTTGCCGTCGAAGTGTGTTCACCCTCACCCGCATGACGTCCCTGCGCCTCTGCCTCCCCGCGCTGTTTTCGATCACTGCGGCCGTCGCCGCGCCCACCGTGAACTGGGTGCCGGAAGGTCTGCCACCTCCACCAGCCCCGGGTGTCGGTCTCGGCGGATATCTTAATCCCGCACAGGGTCAGGCCGTGCTCGACGCCGCCCTCCAGCAGTTTCCCGATCGCGCGTCGTGGGATGCTTACGCGCAGCACGCCAAGCAGCGCATCCAGGAAGGCGCCGGACTCGCGCCGTGGCCGAAACGCACCCCGCTCAATTCAATCCTTCGCGAGCGGCGCGAGTTCGACGGCTATGCGGTCGAGAACGTCGCGTTCGAATCGGTGCCCGGCTATTTCGTCTGCGGAAATCTCTACCGGCCGCTCCAGGCCCACCCGTCCTACCCGGTCATCTTGTCGACTCACGGGCATGGCGGAAAAGTGGTGCAGCCCGAGGATTTCGAAAAACAAGGTCGCTTCACCAACACGATCCAGGCGCGCGGCGGCACGTTCGCCCGCATGGGCGCCATCGTGTTTTCGATCGAGATGGTCGGTTACGGCGACTCGATCGCCCAGGTCGGTCAGGACGTGCACAACCGACCCTTCACGCAAACGCTGCAGATCTGGAACGCGATGCGCGCGCTCGATTTTCTTCTTTCGCTCGATGGCGCTGATCCGACCCGCGTCGCGGTCAGCGGCGAATCCGGCGGCGGCACGCAGACGTTCCTGCTCGCGGCGCTCGATCCGCGCGTGACGCTCAGCGCGCCCGTGGTGATGGTGTCGTCGTATTTTTTCGGCGGCTGCGGCTGCGAAAGCGGCCCACCGATCCACCGCAGCGCAGATCACTTTGTGAGCAACGCGATGATCGCCTCCTTCGCCGCGCCGCGGCCGATGATTGTCGTGTCCGATGGTGCGGACTGGACGCAGCATGTGCCGGAAACGGAGTTTCCGTTCATCCAGAAAGTCTACGGATATTACCACGCCGGGAAGAACGTGGCGAACGTCCACTTTCCGCTGGAAAAGCACGACTACGGCCCGTCGAAACGGGCGGCGGTCTATCGCTTCATCGCGGAGAAATTCGGACTCAACCTCGCAACCACTCTCGACGCCAGCGGCGACATTGACGAAACGCACGTCACGATCGAAAAACACGGACCGATGCACACCTGGAACGAAAAATTTCCGCTGCCGGCGACCGCACCGCACGACATCACGGCGATTGAAGCGGCGCTGCATAAACTGCAGCGGTAGGCGCGGGAGAATTGCGCCGGAATAATCCGGACGACGGGGCGCGGAGGGTGTGCTATGGTGGGCCCATGCGAATGACCAATGCCACGATGTTTGCCCGCGTGCTCGCCAGCGACGCGAGCTGCAACGGCCGCTTCTTCTTTGGCGTGACGAGCACGGGGATTTACTGCCTGCCCTCCTGCCACGCCCGAAAACCGAAAGTCGAGAATACCCGCTTCTTTCCCACGGTGGTGGCCGCGCGCAGTGCCGGTCTACGCGCCTGCAAGAAATGCCATCCCGACGATTTCGCCCGTGGCGCCGATCCCGTGCTCGAAACCGTGGAGGAACTCGTGGCTGAGGTGCGCCGCGCACCACAGGGTTTCGCCGACGCTCGTGCCATCGTGCGACGTTCGGGTTTCGGCGCGACGCGACTCTTCGAACTCTTCCGGCTGCACTATCACACCACGCCCGCTGATCTGTTGCTCCGCGCGCGACTGGAAGCCGTAAAAGCCCATCTAGTGGGGCGGGCTTTACTCCCGCCACCTGGCGGGGATACACCCCGCCCTACCACCGGACTTGCCGAGATCGCTGCGCACGTCGGCTTCGAAGCGCTCTCCGTTTTCCACGAGCAATTCAAGACGTTCAACGGCCTGACCCCCGCGGCCTACCGGGCGCTCGCCTCTTCTCGCGAATTCGAGATCACGCTCCCGAAGGGATTTCTTCTCGGTTATCTGCGTCGCGCGTTGAGCCGTGACATCCACAGCGTCAACGAACGCCTCGTTGGCGAGGTCTACACCGGCGCGGTCCAACTCAGTGACGGTCCGGCAGTCCTCACACTTCAACTCAGTCCGGAAACGGTGCGCGCGGAAATCTCCCGCGGTTCGACCGCCGAGGCTCACGCGCTGGTCGTCGGCCTGCTGGGGCTCGATGAGGACGCCGCGGCTTTTGCGCGATTGGCAAAGCGCCTCGGGCTCGCGCGGCTCTTCGCCGGCCGCGCCGAATTGCGCATCAGCCGCACGGCGTCGGTGTTCGACGGCGTCCTCTGGGCGATCATCGGACAACAGATTAATTTTCCGTTTGCCTGCCTGATGAAGCGGCGGCTCTTCGAATTGGTGGGAACCAAGATGGCCAATGGGCTCTACGCCTCGCCGACACCGGCGCAGGTCGCCGCATTGGAGCCGGCGCAGTTGCTCCCCCTCCAGTTCTCCCGTCAGAAAGCCGACTACGTGATCCAGACCGCGCGCCTCGTCACCAACGGCAAACTCGACCTCGAAGGCCTGCGCACCTTGTCCGCCACGCGCGCCGAGCGCACCTTGCTCGCGGTGCGCGGCCTCGGACCGTGGTCGGTGAATTACCTGATGATGCGATCCCTCGGCTTTCCGGACTGCGTGCCGCTCGGCGACACCGGTGTGACGAGTGGCCTGAAGGACCTGCTAAAACTCGAAATCCGTCCCGACGTCGACGCCACGCGCCGGCTCATGGCGATGTTTTCTCCTTATCGCAGTCTCGCTACGGCGCACCTCTGGCAGTTTAATCAACCCATCCCAACATGAGACAATTCTACGACACCTTCACGACGCCGCTCGGCGAATTCTCCGTCGCAGTCAACGCCACCGGCGCAGTCATCGCCACCGCCTTTGGCGAACTCGCCGATCTGCGCGAGCGCTTCAATCCCGACGAACTTACTCGCGATCCCAAACGCGTGGCCGACGTGCGCACCGAGATCACCGAGTATTTCGCCGGGACGCGCCAGCGCTTCACCGTGAAACTTTCTCCGAGCGGCACGCCATTTCAAAACAGTGTTTGGGCTGCGCTCGTCGGAATTCCGCTCGGCGAGACGCGGAGCTACGGCCAGCTTGCCGCCGAACTGGGCAAACCCGACGCCTCGCGCGCCGTCGGCCGCGCCAACGCCACCAACCCGATTTGCCTCATCGTGCCGTGTCACCGCGTGATCGGCGCCGACGGTTCGCTCACGGGATTTGCGTTTGGCGAGGAGATCAAGCGCCGCCTGCTCGAGCACGAAACAGCGACGGCGTTGGCCACCGCCTCCACCTAGCGACGAGTCCGCGCGGCCGGCACCTTCCGGGCGGAGGGCTTAGTGTCCCCCGGCAGGACGACCTTCCGCTGGCGGGCGCAAAGCCCGCCCTACCCCGCGCCCGCTCAGCCGATGCCAACCAGCTCGACCTCAAAAATCAGCGTGGCATTCGGTGGAATTGCGCCGGGATAGCCCTGTGCGCCATAGGCGAGTTGGGGTGGAATCGTGAACTTCGCCTTCTCGCCGATCTTCAACTGGGCGACGCCTTGATCCCAGCCGGCGATGACCTGCTGGGCGCCGAGCACAAACTTGAGCGGTTCTTTCCGTGGAATGGAGCTGTCGAACACTTTCCCGTCCAAAAATTTTCCGGTGTAATGGACCGCGACGGTTTCGCCTTTCTTGGGCGAGCGACCGGTGCCGGGGGTGATGGTTTCGATTTTAAGTTCAGATGTGGCCATGGGAAATTAGGAACGACCGCCGGCGCGCGGGTCAAGTGCTCGCCTCGGTGCGCGCCTGGTGCACGGCGATGACGAATTTCTTCAGTTTCTCCTGATCCTTTACGCCCGGCGCGGACTCCACGCCGCTGTTCACGTCGACAAACCGCGCATCACTCGCCTTCAAAGCCTCGCCGATATTCCCCGGATTGAGTCCGCCCGAGAGAATCCACGTCTTATCGGGATGCGCCTGTTGCTGGCGGGCAAACTTCGCCCAGTCGCCGGTCGCGCCCGTGCCCCCAAATTTATCGGCATGAAACGAATCGAGAAGGAAATGCTTCGCGAACGGCAGCAGCGCGGCTGGCACATCGGTCTCCGGCGGCAGTTTTGGCGCGAGCCACAGCCGCTCGACACCCACGGTTTCCGCCCAGCTCGCGACCGTGGCCGTTGGTAGATCATGACGAAAGTGAATCTGGAAAAAATCAAAACCCAGCGCATTGAAGGCGGTGAGTTCCGTCAGGGTCGGCTCCACCGACACCGCCACGCGCTTTCGCTCCGGTAGTCGGAACCGCATCGCATCGTAAGTCGTCAACGCGATCCGGCGCGGCGACTTCGGATAAAAATTGAATGCCAGATAATCGACGCCGCACTTATCGGCAAAATCGGCGTCCACGATCGTGGTGAGCCCGCAGAGTTTGATGCGAATGCCGTCGATCATGGGAGGATTTGCAGACTAAAACGAATTAATCGAGGCGATCACATGATCGACCTGCGCGTCGGTCAGCTCCGGGAAAACTGGCAGGCTCACGCAGGTGCCCGCCACCTTCTCTGCGATCGGAAACGATCCACGGCTGCGGCCGAGATTCGCGTAGCACTTTTGCAAGTGCAGCGGCACCGGGTAAATCAGATCGGTGCCGACTTCGTGCTTCGTGAGATGCTCCCGGAGCGCGTCACGGCGCGGGTGACGGATCGTGAATTGGTGATAGACTGATTTTCCGTAGGCGGGCTGTTCCGGTAGGATAATCTCGGCGAGCTTGATGCCCGCGAGGTAGCGCGTGGCGATCGCCTGGCGGCGGGCGGTCCAAGCGGCGAGGTGCGGCAGCTTCACGTTGAGCAGCGCGCCCTGAAATCCGTCCATCCGGAAATTGCCACCGATGATGTCGTGATAGTAACGTCGGTCCGACCCGTGCACGCGAATGTGGCGGGCCTTGGTGTGCACCGCTTCGTCCTTCGCCACGAATGCCCCGCCCTCGCCGCAACCGCCGAGATTCTTCGTTGGATAAAAACTGAAGGTGCCAACGTCTCCAATGATCCCGACGGGCTGATCTTTGTATTTGGCGCCGACGGCCTGCGCGCAGTCTTCGATCACGTAGAGACCGTGCTTCCGCGCGACCGTGATGATTTCATCCATCCGCGCCGGCTGGCCGAAAAGATGGACGACAATGATGCCCTTGGTGCGCGGGGTGATCGCGGCTTCGAGTTTCGCGGGATCGAGATTGAACGTGCCTTCCTCGATGTCGGTGAAAACCGGCGTCGCCCCGACGTAATTGATGCCCCACGCGGACGAGATGAATGTGAACGGCGTCGTCAGCACTTCGTCGCCGGGCCCGAAACCCGCGATCATGCAAGCCACGTGGAGCGGTGCGGTGCCGCTGTTCATCGCGAGCGCGCGCGGATAACCCAGCGTGCGGGCGAAATTCTGCTCAAAGTCCTCCACGTCCTTCCCAAGGCAGAAACGCGTGCCGTCGTAGGTCGAAGTCAACGCGGCGAGCGCGGGCTCGCGGAGTGTCTGGTGTTGGAGGCCAAGATCGAGAAACGGGACTTTCATGAGCCGAGTTTTTTCAGGAGGGCTTCGACGAGGTGGTCGAGGCTGGGCGTTTTCGCCTCAAAGGCAATCGGCAGTCCCACCTTCTTCATCGCCTCGCTGGTCTGCGGCCCGATGCTGCCGGCGAGCGGTTTCTTCGCCGTCGGCGCGAGCCTCAACGCCGCGGCTTGGTCGGTGAACGACTGCACCGCCGATGAACTCGCGAACAAGACGGCATCCGCGCCGTGTTCGCGAAAGTCCGCGGCGGCCGGATCGTTCGTGAGATCGGTCTTGTCCGTCTGGTAAACTTTCAGGCAGTCCACGATGGCTCGCGCGCCCTCGAGTTTCTTCACGAGCACGTCGCGATTCAGGCTGCCAGTGATGACGATCATCTTCGCGCTATCGAGGCTTCCCGTCTCAATCAGCGCGTCCGCCAGCGCTTCCGCCGTGGCGACTTTCGGTTGGCACTCGATCTTAAGATGATGCTTCGCGATTTCCTGAGCCGTGGCGTCGCCCACCGCCGCGAAGCGCAACAAACCCAGCGAGCGGATGTCGTCGAAGACCCGATGAAATTCCTCAAAGAAATATCTCACTCCGTTCGCGCTCGTGAACGCGATCCAGTCGTAGCCACCGAGTTCCGTCAGGACATCTGCCAGTCCTTGTAGATCGACGGACTTCGACACGCGAATCAACGGGAGTTCGAGCACCTCGGCGCCGAGCAGCGTGAGTTTATTGGACAGGTCGGACGCCTGCTCGGTCGCACGCGTGACGGCAATCCGCCGGCCGGACAAAGGTTTGAGGTCGGTCATGGGAGCAATCCGAGTTGTTTCAAGATACGGGCGGCGCACGCGACGGGGGCGGTGAAATCCGCTGCCGTCAGAGGCAGGCTTCGGAGACCGGTGTTTTCGTGGAAGAGGTAAAGCGTGTCGCCGCTCGCGTGCGCGGCGAACGCCGTGTGGCAGCCGCCCCCGAGGGCATTTTGAAACGCGCGCTCGAGCGTGACGGTGCGCATCGTCGCGACGTCAAAGATCGCGGCGTATTTTGCGGCGTCGGCGATTCGGCATTGCACGGCAATCGCCCCCTGCCCGACCGCTGGCACCATCTCGGTGAAAGCGAGCGGGCGCAGCGTGACCTGCGGCCAACTCGCGATCCCGAGGCGATTCATCCCGGCGGCCGCGAGCACCGAGCCGTCGGCGACGTGCAGTTCGCCGATTTTTTTAAGGCGCGTGTCTACATTCCCGCGGATTTCTGTGAACTCAACGTGCGGAAAAATTCGCGCAAGCTGCAGCCGGCGACGCGGGCTGCCCGTCGCGACAGTTTTCGGTGTCGTGACGCCTTCGTGCAGCACGAGCACGTCACGCGTGTCGGCGCGCGGCAGATAGCCACCAATCGCGAGCCCAGCCGGTTGCTCGCCGGGAAGATCCTTCGTGCTGTGCACGGCGACGTCGGCCTCGCCACGCTCAAGGGCCGCTTCGAGTTCGCTCGTGAAGAGGCCCTTGCCCCCACGCTTCTCCAGCGACCACTCGGTTTGCTTGTCGCCGGTCGTGACGATTTTCAGCAGCTCCGTTTCCACGTTGAGCTTTGCGCTCAGGTGCGCCGCGACCATCTCGGCCTGCACGAGAGCGAGCGGGCTCTTGCGGGTGGCGAGGACGAGTTTTTTCGGCACAGAGAACACGGAGGAAAGCAAAGAGGCCACGGAGGTGAAGAAGAGCAACTCTGCGTCCTCCTTCAGCCTCCGTGGCCTCTGTGACTAGGATTGCTTAGGAGTAGGAAGCCTGGACGCCTTTGATGTTCTTCTTGGTCATCCACGGCATCATGCTGCGCAGGTAGATGCCGGTCTTCTCGATCTTGTGCTGCTCGCCCTTCTTGAGGAGCGCATTGTATTTCTTCAGGCCGCCCTTGTATTCGTTGACCCACTGGCGGGTGAATTTGCCCGTCTGGATCTCGGTGAGGATTTTCTTCATCTCTTTCTTCGTGGCCTTGTTCACGACGCGCGGGCCGCGGGTGATGTCGCCGTATTTGGCGGTCTCAGAGATGGAGAAACGCATGCCGGCGATGCCGGACTCATACATCAAATCACAGATGAGCTTAAGCTCGTGGAGACATTCGAAGTAAGCCATCTCGGGCTGGTAACCGGCCTCGACAAGCGTCTCGAAGCCCGCCTGCACGAGTGCGCTGGCGCCACCACAGAGGACGGCCTGTTCGCCGAAGAGATCGGTTTCGGTCTCTTCCTTGAACGAAGTCTGGAGCACGCCGGCGCGGGTCGAGCCGATGCCCTTGGCCCACGCGAGCGCCTGCTGCTTGGCGGTCTTGGACTTGTCCTGCGCGACGGCGATGAGCGCCGGCATGCCTTTGCCCTCGGCATAAAGGCGGCGGACCATGTGGCCCGGGCCTTTCGGGGCGACCATGATGCAGTCGATGTCCTTGTGGAGTTTGATGAGTTTGAAATGGACGGAGAGGCCGTGCGAGAAGATGAGCGTCTTGCCCTTCGCCAGATTCGGGAGGATGTCCTTCTTGTAGACCGATGCCTGTTTCATGTCGGGCAGACCGACCATGATGACGTCGGCGCGACGGACGGCCTCGGCGGTGTCGTAAACCTTGAAACCATGCTGCTCGGCGACGGCCTTCGACTTCGAACCCGGATAGAGGCCGATGATGACCTTGCAGCCGCTGTCCTTGAGGTTCAGCGCGTGGGCGTGGCCCTGCGAACCGTAGCCGAGGATGGCGAGCGTTTTGTTTTTAAAGACGGCGAGATTGGCGTCTTTGTCGGTGTAGACTTTGGCAGGCATGGTGGAAAAGGCAGTGTGATGAGTGACGGGTGACGTGGGACAGGTTGAAATCAGCGTTTGAGGGCAAGCCGGCCGGTGCGGGCAAGTTCGAGGATGCCGAACGGCTCAAGCAGTCCGAGCAACGCGGCGACCTTGTCGTCGGCGCCGGTCAGCTCGATGATGAGATTATCGGCGGCGAGATTGACAATCTTGGCGCGGAAGATGTCGGCGATCTGGACGATTTCGGAGCGGGACTTCGCGTCGGCCTTCACCTTCACGAGGATCAACTCGCGGGCGACGGCCTGGCCTTCCTTGAAGTCGACGACCTCGACGACGTTGACGAGTTTTCGAAGCTGCTTGATGCAGAGGTCGAGCGCGGCCTCGTCGCCCTTGAGGACGGCGGTGATGCGCGACAGTGACGCGTCATGCGTGGGCGCGACGTTGAGGGAGTCGATGTTGAAGCCGCGGCCGGAAAACATCCCGGAGACGCGCGCTAGAACGCCGAACTTGTTCTCAACGAGGACGGAGATCGTGTGTCGCATGAAGGTTTAGGTGGAAGAAAAGTGATGGTGGACGCTGAGGGGCTCGAACCCCCGACCCTCTCGGTGTAAACGAGATGCTCTAACCAACTGAGCTAAGCGTCCGAGCCAACGGGAGAGCAAAGCGGGCGGGCGGCTGGCATGACAAGAATTTATTCGGGGATGACGCAGCCGACGAGCGAGCCGCCGGAGTTCAGACAGAATGAACAAAATCGCCGGAATGACTCCAACAAGGCCGAAGCAGATCTTTCTTCATTCCTTCAATTCGGTTCATTCTGTCCAAGATTCAAACCGCAGCCAGAGCCGCCTTGGGTTTGAGCAGGCCTTCGCGCACCATGAGCTCGGCGTTCTGAATCGCGTTGAGCGCGGCGCCTTTCCACAGGTTGTCGCCGCTCACCCACAGCGCGAGGCCGTTGTCGAGTGCGGTGTCGAGGCGGATGCGGCCAACACCACATTTTACCTTTCGGCTGAAATCGAGTGGGGTCGGATAAATTTTGTTCGCCGGATCGTCGACCAGCTCGGCGCCGGGGAAGGCCGCGATCGCAGCGCGGGCCGCCGCAACGGAGACGGGCCGCTCAAACTCGGCGTTGATCGCGACGGAATGGGCCCGCACGACCGGCACGCGCACGGTCGTGGACGAGACTCTGAGATTTGGAAGTCCCATGATTTTACGGCTCTCCTGCATCATCTTGGTCTCTTCACCCGTGTAACCATTCGGTCCAAACGAATCGACCTGCGGAATCACGTTGAACGCGATCTGGTAGGGATAAACGTTCTTCACGATCGGCGCGCCCTTCGCGAACGCGTGCACTTGATCGTCGAGTTCCTTCACCGCCTCGGCGCCGGTGCCGGACACGGATTGGTAGGTCGCGCAGATGTAGCGTTTCAAGCCGAAGGCCTGGTGCAGCGGCCAGAGCGCCATGAGGGTGACCGCCGTCGAGCAATTCGGATTCGCGATGATCCCTTTGTGGTTTCGGAGTTCTTCCGGATTGATCTCCGGAATCACGAGCGGCACGTCCGGGTCCATCCGGTAATGGGAGCTCTTGTCGATGACGAGACAGCCGGCCTTCACCGCATCCGGCGCCAGCGCGCGGGTGACCGAACCGCCCGCCGCAAAGAATGCGACATCCACGTCGGCGAACACCCCGGGCTTCGCTTCCTCGACGGTGTATTTTTTGCCACCGCACTCGATGACTTTGCCCGCCGACCGCGCTGAGGCAAAGAGCCGCAACGAGGCCGCGGGGAAATGACGTTCCTGCAAAAGCTTTAGCAGCTCTTGACCGACCGCGCCCGTCGCGCCGACGATACCGACATTGATGGATGCTTTATTCACGAGTGAGTCTCCTTTGAAACAGGCCACTGAAACCTGCGCCCGCCTCGGCATCAAGCCCGGAGAGCGTTTTATCATCGTGCGCATCAGCACAGCGACCCTGCAGTTCTACCGCCGCGGTGTGCTCGCCAAAAGCTACGTTGTCTCCACGTCGAAACGCCCGCCCTCCAACGTGAAAAACTCCCTCGGCACCCCGCGCGGCCTCCACGAGATCGCGGAGCGGATCGGCGCCGGCCAGCCGCCCGGCATGGTGTTCAAGTCGCGCGTCCCGACGGGCCGTCATTTTTCCGAGGTCGCCGACATCGATCCGGACAAGGCCGCGAGCAACTTGATCACCAGCCGCATTCTCTGGCTGCGCGGGCTCGAGCCGGGCGTGAACCGCGGCGGCGACGTCGACACCTACGAGCGCTACGTCTACGTCCACGGCACGAATCTCGAAGAGCGTCTCGGTGAACCCCTCAGCGCCGGCTGCGTGCTGATGCGCAATTTCGATATCGTCGAACTCTCCGAAGAAGTCCGCCACGGCGATCTCGTGTGGATCGGCGATTGAGCCGGTTCCGCCGAGGCGCGCCGCCGATTAGGGACGCGCCACCCGCACCCGGGATTCGCCGGTGACCCGATTCGGCTCCTCGTGCAGCACCTTGACGTGCTCACCGGTGGCGAACGCCGGATAACTCAACTCCTGCACCACCAAGACCAGTTTGCCGGACGGCAGGCGCACCGTGATTTCCTCACCGGGCACATCGCGGCGTTTCTCGCCACCGATTGTGATCGGCACCGGAATCGCCACCGGGCCCAGCGGCACCACCGGTCCGCTGCTGTGCAAGGCTCGCGCCTGTCCTGTCCGAAGATCGATCAGGGTGTCGTGCACGCTGACGACCTCGCCCTCCTCTTCGCTGGCCACCTCGCCGAACGGGCGCTGCGGCGGCGGGGCACTCTGTCCGATGGCACAACCGCCGAGCCACAGACCGGCCGCAGCCGCCAAGAGCACCCGCAGGATTTTCCGCGTCAACGGCATCGGCGCTAGAAGCGGCGCACGATCGTTTCCATACCCTGCATCACCTGAATATGTTCGCCGACGGTGAAGGCGCCATCTGTCCCCACCTTCTGCACCACGGCGATCGTGTGGCCGTTGCCCAGCTTGATCGTGAGTTCTTGGGCGCGCTTCCGCGTGGCAACTTCCTCCGTGGCTTCGCCGATGATTGCTCCACCGACCGCGCCCGCCGCGGAGGCGATCGCCGTGCCGACTCCGCCGGTGCCAATGCCCGACGCGGCCGCTCCACCCACCAGCCCGCCACCGCCCGTGCCAATGATGGTCGAGCGCCCACTGATTTCGACGTCACGGATCGCGGTGATATCGCCCGCCTCCACGCTCATCGTCTGGCCCACCGACCGCCGATCATACAGCGTGCCGCGCGACGGAAAGGTGCAACCGCCGCTCGTCCAAATGACACCACACAACCCAACCATCAGGGGTAATTTCGCGTTCATGGGATATTGAAAACGTAGAACCACCGACACTCTTGGCGACAGAAATGTTTCCGGAAAGTCCCCTATGCGTTCCGGCCAAACAGCAGCCGTAGGGAGTTCAAACACACCACCAACGTGCTGCCCTCGTGGGCCGCCACACCGATCGCCAGCGGCACGGCGCCCCACGACGTCGCGAGCACCATGACGATGACGACGCCGAGGGAAATCGTGAGGTTCTGCCGGATGATGGCCCGCGCGCGCCGGCTGAGCCGATGAGCCGCGAGAAAATTTTCGATGCGGTCGTGCATCAGGATCACCTCGGCCTGCTCGAGTGCGGCATCGCTGCCGCGTGCGCCCATGGCCACGCTCACATCGGCCGCAGCGAGGCTCGGCGCGTCGTTCACGCCATCACCCACCATCGCGATCTTTCGACCGGTGGCGCGAATCTCCTGAATCGCGGCAACCTTGTCCTCCGGTGAAAGCCCCGCCCGCACCTCATCGAGCCCGAGCTCTTTGGCGACGGCCTCGGCTGCGTGCCGCCGGTCGCCGGTGAGCATGATCGTGCGAATCCCGAGCGCTTTCAATTCGGCAAGCACCCCCCGCGACTCCGCACGGATCTGATCCTTGAGCAGCACGCGGCCGACCAGATCCTTGCCGATGACCCACACCTCGCTGAGTTCGGCCGACGCCGGCGGCAGTTGTTTCGCCCACGCCGCCAGCGGGCCGCTTTCCAACAATTCGCGGCGGCCGAGCAGCAGGTTCGCGCCGCCCACTTTGCCGCGCAGTCCCTGACCGGTGAGCGATTGAAAATCCTCCAACGCGAGTTCGCTGACATTTTCCGCCTTCGCGTGGCGCACGATGGCCCGCGCGATCGGATGCTGCGATTTGGCCTCCAGCGTGTAAGCGAGCTGCAGCACTTCGCGCTCGCGACCCGTGGGATAACTCTCGCAGCCGACCACGGCGAGTTCCCCCGTGGTGAGCGTGCCCGTCTTGTCGAGCGCCACCGCGGTGATGTCGGCGAGGCTCTCGATCGCCGCGCCGCCGCGGAACAGCACGCCGTGCCGCGCGCCCCACGCGATCGCGGCCAGGATCGCGGACGGAATCGAGAGCACGAGCGCGCACGGGCTCGCGACCACCATCAGCGTCATCGCGCGATAAAACGCGGAGCGGGTTTCCGGGGTGTTCGTGAACGCCGGCAGATGAAAACCCAGCCACCACAGCAGAAACATCGCGAACGATCCGCCGATGACCGCATAAGTGTAGCCGGTGCCGAATTTGTCGGTGAAACGCTCGCTCGGCGCCTTGAGTTTCTGCGCGGTCTGGATGAGCCGGATGATTTTTTGCAGCGTGCTTTCGGCGGGCAGCCGGGCGACGTTGAACTCGACGACGCCCCAGAGGTTGAGCGTGCCGCTGAACACCTGGTCGCCGGTGATTTTCTCCACGGGCGTCGCCTCGCCGGTGAGGGCGGATTCGTCACTGGCGCTTTTCCCGTGGAGCACGACGCCGTCCGCGGCAAAGGCCTCGCCCGGTTTCACGCGCACGCGTTGCCCGACCTGCAACGACTCCACCGGCACCTCCTTTTCCGCGCCGTCGGCGTCCACGAGATTGGCGGTTTTAGGGGAAGACTTGAGGAGGGCGCTCACTTCGCGCTGCGTGCGGTCGAGCGCGTATTCCTCCATCGCGCCCGACGCGGAAAACAGAAACAGCAGCATCACCGCCTCGCCCCACGCCCCGATCGCGATCGCGCCGATCGCGACCGCGAGCATGAGGAAATGAATGTCGATTTCGCGTTTCTTGAGATTGGCCCACGTGTCGATGACGGCGTCCCAGCCGCCGGTAATCGCACCGACGAGAAAGCAGGCTCGGGCCAGCCAGGGAATTCCCGGCGCGAAATGTCCCGCGATTACGCCCGCAATGCCCGCCGCGCCGCACACGGCGGCCAGCATCGCCAACATCCGCCACTCCTGATCCTCCGGCGAGGGCTCCGCTTTGATTTCCGGCCACTCCATCTCCCGCCAGAGCCACATTTTCTCCGCTGTCACGCACGTGTCGCGACCGAGCACCGTCGCCTCGCCCTCGCGGCGCAGCGAGAATCCCACCGGCACCCGTGCGGCCGCGTGGGTCGCCAGTTGCGCTTCAATCGCGCTGATGGTCTCGGCGAGTTTGGCCTCGAACAAGGCCACGTCGACGTTCCCGATCGTCGCCACCGAGATTTTCTGCGCCGCGGCATCGATGCGCACGGCGCTCACCGCCGGCTGCTCGCGCAGAAACCGGGCGAGTTCCTCCACCCATCCGCGGTTGTCGTTGTCCGGCGTCGCTGGCACGCTCTCACCGTGATTCGGGGCGCCCGGCCTGCAATTTCATTTGCGCGTTATTACCGCCCCGCTCTTGGTTGCACGCTTCCGCTCATGATCGGCCTTCGCGATGACACCACCTCTGCTCCGCCGCCGCCCAGCCGCGCGCCGGAGCTGGCTGCGAAGATTTTCGCCGACGGCGGCTGGCTCGAAACCGGGCTCACACTCGCACACCGCCCCCAGCAGGATCAGATGGCGCGCGCGGTCGCCGCCGCGATGAAGGCCGACACGCCGCTGCTCTTTGAAGCCGGCACCGGCGTGGGCAAGTCCCTCGCCTACCTCGTGCCCGGCATCATCCACGCCGTCGATCAATCGCGCCAACTCATCGTCTCAACCCACACGATTTCCCTTCAGGAACAGCTCGAAACGAGCGACCTTCCGAAGTGCCGTCAGCTTTTCAAAAGCGAACCGGCGCTCGCGCGCTACGCGGATTTCAAGTCCACGGTGCTCGTGGGCAAATCGAATTATCTTTGCACGACGCGTCTGGCCCACGCCCTCGTCGATCGCGCGAGTTTGTTCGCCGACGCCGACTACGGTGAGTTGCAGCGCATCGCGACCTGGGCGGACGAAACGACCACCGGACTCCGCCACGATCTCCGGCCGCCGCCGCGACCGGAGGTGTGGGATGCCGTGAACGCCGACTCCTCCTCCTGCTCGCGCAAACACTGTGATTGCGAGAAATGTTTCTACCAACGCGCCAAAGTCCGGCTGCGCTCCGCGAATCTCGTGATCGTCAATCACGCGCTGCTCTTCGCGCTGATCGGCGCCGGCGGCGCGCAGGCGCAGGGCGCCAATCCGGATGCACGTGGCGTGCTCTTTCCCGACGATTTTCTCGTGCTCGACGAAGCCCACACCGTGCCCGAGGTGGCGACCGATCATTTTGGTTTATCACTCTCAAGCTATTCCCTCGATCGCGCGCTCAAGTATCTTTTTAACCCGCGGACCAAGCGCGGGATCTTCCGCAAGTTGGGCGGGCCGGAGGCGCAGCAACTGGTGCTCGATGCGCTCGAGTCCTCGCGGCAGTTCTTCGATTTTCTCTCGCTGACACTGCTCGCCCAGCGCGCGATCGTGCGCGTGCGCGAAGCAGGCGTGGCGGAACCCACCCTCGACGGGCCGCTCGGCGCGCTCCACCGCCTGCTCGGCAAACTCGGCGACAAACTCGAGGACGGCCGCGAGCGGGACGAGATTCTCGAGCAAAAGCAGCGCGTCAAAGGCCTGCAAGCCGGCGTCACCGACTGGCTCACCCTCGGCAACAAAGGCCACGTTTACTGGGCGGAGCGCAGCGGACGGAAACAGACCATCGTCACGCTGCGCAGCGCCCCGATCGATGTGGCGCCGACGCTGCGCCAGCACCTGTTCGGTTGCGGCACGTCGATCACCTGCACGAGCGCCACGCTCGCGATCGGCGGCGAGATCGAGCCGTTCGCGCGGCGCCTCGGCGCGGAAGGCGCGCAGGCGGTCGTGGTGAAGTCACCGTTCGACTTCGAGCGCAACATGCGGGTGTTCATCGCGAGCGACGTGCCGCTACCCTCACCCCACGAAGCGAAACTCGCGCTCGACGTTCTCGCCGACTACGTGGGCTTTTGCACCGAGCGCGTGCGCGGCGGCTCGCTGGTGCTGTTCACCAGCTACCACGACATGCGGGCCGTCGCCGCGACGCTTGAGCCGCGTTACCGCGAAGCCGGCCGGCCGTTTTTGCTTCAAGGCGCTGATCTTTCGCGCACGGAGCTCGCCCGGCAAATGCGCGCGCACGGCAACGCCGTGTTGTTCGGCACGGACAGTTTTTGGACCGGCGTGGACGTGCCGGGCGACGCGCTGGCCCAGGTGATCATCACGCGCCTGCCCTTCGATCCGCCCACGCACCCCATCACCGAGGCCAAATGCGAACACATCCGCGATGCGGGGGGTAATCCCTTCAACGAGCTCACGCTACCCGATGCGCTCATCAAGTTTCGGCAGGGTGTGGGCCGGTTGATTCGCACCACGACGGACCGTGGGTTGGTCACCCTTCTGGATTCCCGGGTGATGGCGAAGAGCTACGGACGCCTGTTTATCGGCTGTCTGCCGCAACCGGAATTCACCCTACTCACTCGTGAAACACGGAATAAAAAATTTGATCCTTTCGCTTAGCGGTTTTTGCACCTAATGTTCGACTGACCTTATGCCTTCGATCCGCGCTGCTGCGCTCACCGACATTGGCCGTGTTCGCCGTCAAAATGAAGATCGCTACCTGCTCGATGAGCCTGCGCGCATCTTTGGCGTGGCCGATGGAGTCGGCGGACTCCCGGGCGGCGCCGAGGCCGCCCAGCAGACCGTCGAAGACATCAGCGCTGCCATTCACGCTTTGAGCGAGGGGCAGGAGCCCAATCTCACCGCCATCGTTCATCACACGAACGAGAACGTCCTCAACCTCGGCAAGCGCATCAGCCCGGCCATGGGGATCGGGACCACCCTCACCTTCGGCTGCATCCGCGGCAATACGCTGCAGATTGCGCACGTCGGCGATTCGCGCGTCTACGGCTGGCGGAAGGGCGAGTTGATGCAGGTTTCCGAAGATCACTCGGTGGAAAACGAGGCCCGGATGCGCCGCGCCAAAGGCGAAGTCGTCTATTATCATGAGGCGAATCGCAACGCGCTCACCCGCTGCATCGGCCAGCCGACCCCGCCCGATGTTGATCTCATCCCGCGTCCGCTCCAAGTGGGTGACCGTTATCTTTTCTGCACCGATGGCGTGACCCGGATGGTCGGCAACGCCGAACTGGGATCGATTATCGGCCGGGCCGTCGAACCCGCGGAAATGTTGCGCGAACTGATCACGCTCGCGGTGCGCCGCGGCGGACCGGACAACGCGACCGGCGTGCTGTTCATCGTGGACTCCGTTTGACGCGATGCCGTCGCGCGTGGAGCAGTTTGCCGCTGCCGTCGCCCGGCAGCCGGAAAACGAACTCTTCCGCTTCAGCCTGGCGCAAGCGCTCGTCGCGGAGGGTCGGGCCGCCGAGTCGGTGCCCCAATTCGAATTTTGCGTGCTCGCCAAACCCGACTGGATGATGCCCCGCATCCTCCTCGCCAAGACCCTGCTGCAACTGGAGCGCCGGTCGGAAGCGAAGCCCTGGCTCGAAGACGCCCTTCGCCTCGCCGTCGCCCAGCATCACGAAGATCCGGAGCGCGAATTGCGCGCCCTGCTGGCGGATTTGGGGTAACGTAAATTTGATTGGATTTTCGGGCGCGAATCTGCACCGCCTCGCGTCCCGATTGCCAGAGTAGCTCAGTGGTAGAGCAGAGGACTCATAAAACCAAACAGTCATTTTGGCCTGAATACGCCTGAGTTATCTTGTGTCATTAATGACTAGTGTCCTGAGCGGCTAATTCGTGGAATAAATTATCACTCGCGACACGCCGCTTTCACCCCGTGGACTTATGAGGCGAATCTCTCGCTCAGGACACTAGATACACCGGAAGATGTGCCGTTTCGCAGTCCGCTTGAGTTATCCTGAAACCGCCGAAATTTGAGCATCGGGTGACAAGTCCGGTGACAACGATTTCGCGGTGGAGCAAATGTAGCCAAGAAAACGTCGCGACCCGATCCGAGTCCGCGCGGTTTGGAGGGCGATTGAAAAATGAAGTCGAGGTCCCGGAGACGGCGCTCCGCGTAGCGGGATTGCCAGCGCCGAAGGAGCGGCCGTAGACCGCCCTCCTCATGCGCACGACGAGTCGAATCAAAGTGAGAACCTCGGAAAGCTTCGGACCACGGCATACAAGTCGGTATCGGCCCGGAGGTGGTGGCGGAAGCGGCCGGTGGCCGCGACGCCGCCGCCTCGGGCCCTTTCCTTGTTTCTACTGTCCGGGTGCGAGACGGTGATTGGTGACA
>JBBRLB010000111.1:0-22264 GCA_038231575.1 Opitutales bacterium
CGCCGTGCGCCGCCAGAAACTGCTCCACGCCGCGGCCGTAATGTGTGGTCGTTGGTTTTTTCATCCCGCTCATGATACCACGACGGCCCCGACTCCTGCACTTCTGGTTGCGGCGTCAGCCGCGCTAGGACGTTCGGCAAAGAAAGATGACAGCCACCGCCACACTTCGTCCGGAAGAAATTGAGGAGCTTGCGCGCTTAGAAAAGCGGAAGAAGTGGAGATTGTTTAGCATCGGTCTGGTTGTGCGTTTGCTCGGGGTGGTTTTCCTGTGGCTCGGCAATGGTCACGATAGTTATTTCCGCAAAGGACTCGTCGTAGTTGGCATCGTGCTTTCCATCGGAGGAATTGGCGTATTGCGCTTCTTGCTCATCTCAGGCTTTCGAAAGAAGAAAGCGCCGAACCAGGCGCCCGAGCCAACGGCCCCGAGCGGCCGTGGCTCACCTTGAGCGTTCAGCAAGGAGCTAAAATCTATGAAAGCGAAAATTCCGACGGGCTCCGAATTAGCACGGCCCTTTCTGCCGGCGAAAGATTTTGAACAATCTAAGCGTTTCTATGAGGCGTTGGGTTTCGAGAAGAGGCTGGAGGGTGAGGTCGCGATCTTTGGAGTCGGATCAAGCAGTTTTATCCTACAAAGAAAATTCCAGAAAGAATGGGCTGAAAATTTTATGATGCAGCTCATGGTCGACGATCTCGATGGGTGGTGGGCGCATGTGTCATCACTCGATTTGTCTGCGGAGTTTGGCGTGTCGGAGCCCAAGCCACCCAAGCTTCAGCCTTGGGGATTGCGCGTGGCTTACTTGGTCGATCCCTCCGGGGTGCTCTGGCACGTGGCGCAGCGTCGACCGAATACGAGGCACGATGAATAAAGATTTCGAATCCACGAGGAATAGTTTTAGGTTTGAAGTGCGACCGTGAAGCGGTCGCGGCGCTGATCGTAGGCACGCGACGCGGAGGGGTAGGCCTTGGGTCGCGGCCGAGGACAGGAACCCAAAAGCTTGCCGCAGGCAGCGACCCAAGGCCGGGGCTCATCTTCGCCGATCGGCGTTCCGTGGCGCCGACTGACGGCGGGGGGGGGCCAGCAAATTTTCCTCTAGATACCCCAGCTCCACCGCTCGCCCTGCCACGCGTAGCCGGGACCGGCTTGGGCGACGCGGCCGAGGCCGGGCCACGGAAGATGAAAGCCGTAAGCGCGCTCGTGCGTGTGGGCGAGTTCGGCGAAGATTTTCTTGCGCGTGTCGATCGCCAGTTCCGGTTCGTGATCGAAGGCGATGCCCCAGCCGGGATTCGTGAACATCAGCACATGGTGGTGCGCGACATCCATGAAGTGCAGGAGCGACTCCTTGCCCGACCGGAGGCGGAACAAGGCATGGCCGGCGGTGTGCCCGGGCCCGGCCAAAAACGTAATCGCGCCGCCGAGCAGCGCGTCGCCGTCGCGGTGCAGTTGGAGGTTGGGTTGGAGAATGTCGAAACTCGCGCGCGCATCCTTGATCATGCCGGGCAGCGGGCCCTTGGCGCGTTTCGATTTCGAGAAATCCGGCACGGGTGAGCGCCAGAAGTCGACCTCGGCCTGCATGCAATGGAACGCGGCGTTTGGGAAGAAGGGCTGGTTGCCCTTCGTAAAGCCGCCGATGTGGTCCGAGTGCGCGTGGCTGAGGAAGGCGTGCGTGACCTGCTCCGGCGCGATCCCGATGCCCGCGAGCGCCGCGGCCACCCAGCCGCTGTTCGGATCCTTCCGCACGCCGAAGCCGCTGTCGAAGATGGCGATCTCGTGGCCGATTTTGACGACGAGAATGTTGATGTAGAGCGGGAGCACATCGGTGCGTTCGCCGTGGACGATCATGTCGTCCTTCATCGCGGGGCGTTCGCCCTCGGGCCACATGAGCGTGAGGCCTTCCCGCAGCGCCATGTTGCCGTCGCTGATCGACCAGGCTTCGATGTCGCCGATGGCGAAATGATACGCGAACGCATTGCGCGCGGGCGGGGGGGCCGGGTCCGTTTTGGCAGCAGCGGCGTCGAGCGGGCGCGGCAACGCGGCCGCGGCGAGGAGGGCGGCCGAGCCGGACAGAAATTTCCGACGGGAGGTGGGGGCGGGGGCGGGGAGCGAGGTCATGAGGAAGGGAAGAAGGTCAGTGTGTGAGACGATAAATCAAGAGCGCCGTGCGCTTCACGAGCTCGGGCGCGGTCGCGAGATCGGCCCACTCGGTGGGGGCGTGGGCGCCGCCGCCGCGAATGCCGAGGCCGTCGAGACCCGGCAGGGGCGGGGAGACAAACGCGATGTCACCGGCGCCGCGCGACCGCGGATCGTAGGCGGTAATTTCACCGAAGCCGAGATCGCGGCTGACTTGATCGAGTTGCTGCAGCAGCGCACGGTTGGCCGGCAAGTCCGGCATCGCCGGGTAGCCCTCGTTGAACGTGATCGTGGAGGAGGTGCGCGGGAGATGTTGGGCGACGATAGCGCGCATTTTTTCCTGCGCGGCGGCGAGCTGCTCGGCGCTCACCGTGCGGAGATCGCCGCGGAGTCGGGTGCTTTGGGCGATGATGTTGGTCTTGCCCGCCGTGGTTCCGCCGGTGCGATCCAACGTGGTCTCGGTGCCGCCGACGATTAGGGCAGGGTTGAGGGTGAGGCCGTCGAACTGGCGCATTTCGGTGTAGAAGGCCTGGAGGATGCGCGACGCCTCATACACGGAACCGGCGCCCATCGCGGTGGAGAAAATTCCCGACGAGTGGCCGGTCGCGCCCTGCACCTCGACTTCCCAGGACGTGGTGCCGCGGCGGGCGACCGTCCCCGTTTTGCCAATGGAATCCTCGAAGGCGAGGGCGAGATCACTGCGGCGGGCGGCGTCCATGAGTGCGCGACGGGAGATGGCGAGCGGACGCCCGGCTTCTTCCTCATCGCCGGTCATGACGACGATGATCTGAGTATCAGCCAGCGCGCCCGCGTCGTGCAGCGCGCGCAACGCGTGTATGATCACGAGGTCGCCGCCCTTGATATCGCTGCTGCCGGAGCCGCGGGCGCGGTTGCCCTCGCGGCGGAAATTCCCGCCGGGAAGGACCGTGTCGAGATGGCCGATGAGCAGCACGCGTTGGCCGATCGTGCCGCGGCGTTCGGCGACGAGATGGCCGGCATGACCGGTCGACGGTGTCTGCTCCACGAAACTGGTTTCGAAACCGAGAGCCGCGAGTTGCGCGTTAAACACATCGGCCAGCTTCCGAATACCGGGCAGATTTTCCGTCGCGCTGTCGATCTGCACGGCTTGTTCGAGATCGGTGACGAAGCGATCGGCGTGGGCGTCCACCGCCGCGGCGATCTTTTCCTCGATGGGGCTGAGGGCGGCGAACGCGGCGGAGGTTAAAGCGAGGAGGGGAACGACGCGGGCCAAACGGCGCAGAGGCATGGCCGGAGCGCAACACAACGCCGCAGGTGAGTCGAGAACGGGAAACGAAATCGACGTGGACGCGGAGACTCGCGTCACTCGATTCGAGCGCGGGTCTGCTTCGGGGACGACTCAGCGTCGCCGCGCGGTCTGGGCTGCGCGCAGGGTATCCGCATTCGTGAAGTCCCGTGAGTCGCGGTTGGCGCTCTGGCGGAGTTTCCGATGCCGCAATTCCGCGCCTTCGAGTCGGGCCGAGCGGGGAGTGTTGCTCGCGGTGAATTTCACCACGGACGCGTGGGCGACGAAAAGCTGCGCTTCCAATTCGGCGACGCGTTGTGCGGGCAGGTGTCCCTCCTGCGCGCGGAACCATGCAATGGCCACAAGGCCTCACCGATTCCGGAATGAGCCGATTCTGCCAGCCGACGCTCGGGCGGGGCGGGCGGGCAGGAAGACGTGCGTCATCGCGGGGCGCGAGGAGCGGCGACGGCGGGCTCCACCTCAAGCACGGCGGCCTCCTGGAGGTTGGCCATGAGATAGGCGTAGGTGGCGTAGCCGAATCCACCGACCCCCCACCGCACGCCCCAGGAATTTTTAAACGTGAAAACCGTGTCCGCGAGCACGCCGGTTTTATTTTCGTAACCGACGATCGTTACGGCGTGGCCGCCGTTGGGCTGGGGGCGCTGCGTGTTGAGATAGCCGGTGCGCACCGAGCGCGCCGAAGGCCACGCGAGGCCGACGGCGACGGGCACGCCCTCGTTCAACGCGTGGAGCAGATTGACGAGGCGCGCTGTTTGATCGCGACCGGGCAAGCCGAAGACCGACACGCGGCGGTGGCTGCGCGCGTCGGCAATCACATCGGCCGGCGGATCGGCGACGGCGTTGTTGCGACCAAAGGTGTAGGGCAGGCGCGACTGGAGCGGGACGCCGTAAGCGCGCAAGGCGGTGACGACCTCCGACAACGCGAAGCCTTCGTCGTCGACTTCCTTGGCGTCGACGCCTTCCACATCGGCGGCCGCCGCCGTCTCGACCGAGAGACGCGGGGCGCGGTTGAGCGTCTTGCACGTGGCCCAGACGAGATATTCCTCGGAGAAACGTTCGGGCTGCCCGGTGAGTTCGGCATTTTGAAATTCCAGCGCGCTGACGATGGCAAACACGGCGCAGCTCGGGCGCGCGCCCTGGTTTTTCACGGTGAGTCCGAGATCGAGATATTTGGTGCGGAGATCGATGACCGGGCGGAGTTCCGGGGCTTGGCCGAATTTCTGGACGAGATGATCAATCTGGGCTGCGGCGGCGGTGGGTTTTTTCGCGTCGGCCTCGGCGCGGCTCTGCGTTTCCTTCGCGCGCGCCTGCTCGGCGTGCGACTGGGCGTTCTTGAGCGCGGAGTCCGCCGCGGCCTCGCTGTCGGGATTGTAGCCAAACGCGGCCTGCAATTCCGGCGCCAGATCGCGCAGCCGCACCGACGCGATCCCGCCGTCGTGCGAAATCATCAGCGTGCGCGCGTTCACCGAGCGCACCTGCACGTGTTGATAAGAAGTCTTGCCGGCCTGCAGCGTCTCGAACGTGGCGCCCGCCGCGAGCCGGCCGGGCGAAGGCTCGGCCGCGAAGAGGAGGGCCGCGCCGCCGACCCACACCCCGGCGGCGAGCCCGCGGCGGAAGCGTTCCGCAGTCAGGCGGAGAATTTTTGCGGCGGAAATCACGCCGTGGAGGGGACCCCGATTTCGTTTTCGGTTCAAGCGGCGAACAAGGCGGGAGCTCGTTTCGGCCAATCGTAATATTGTGGAGCCGGGTTTATCCCGCGATGCCGTGGCGGGGCTCAACCCCGCTCCACAGGTCTACGGAATCATCGACCTTGTTTCGCGGTTCCGGCTTTCGCGGTTGTGCCCGCGGCCTCGCTCGGATGGCGTGGGTCCCTCCGCTTCGCTCCATGAGAGATTCACTCCGCCCCATCGGTCTGCTCGCGTTAACTGCTGTAGCGCTTGCCAGCGCGGGCTGCCACACGGCGCGGCCGCGCACCTTTGCGCCGCGCACCGGCGATGAGATCGTGGTGGCCGGGCGAATGTTTCACACGGGCACGCGCGTCATCACGTGGATGGATCCGGGCGGCTACGACGCCTATCGCGTGGAGCGGCGCTTCAGTCCGCTTGACGAAAGCGGTTGGGAAAAATCGAAGGCCGCCGTCAAGGAACTCATTTCGCCGAACCGCTACGGCCTGCGGCGCGACGGGGTGACGCCCGAGGAACTCGAGCGCGTGCGCGGTGGCGGCTGGGATTTGCCCATGCTCCAGCGCGTGGTCGATCAGTTCGTGGTGCATTACGATGCCGCCGGCATCAGCAAGAATTGTTTCAAGACGCTTCAAGACAATCGCGACCTCAGCGTCCACCTCATGTTGGATGTGGACGGCACGATCTACCAAACGCTCGATCTCAAGGAGCGCGCCTCGCATGCGACGATTGCCAACTCGCGGTCGGTCGGCGTCGAGATCGCCCACATCGGTGCTTATCGCGCGGGCGGCGCCTCGACCGCCGCGGACGAGTGGTATGGCCGCGACGTTTCCGGCCGGCCCCGGCTTAAAATTCCCGAACGGCTCGGCGATCCGATGATCCACACCCAGAATTTCGTTGGGCATCCCGCGCGGCCCGAGCCCGTGCGCGGGATGGTGCAGGGGAGTGACCTCACCCAATACGACTTCACGCCCGAGCAATACGCCGCGTTGATCAAACTCACCGCCGCGCTCTGCACCGTGTTTCCCAAAATCACCTGCGACTATCCGCGCGACGCCGCGGGCCAGCTCGTCCGCCGCAAACTCCCCGACGACGAACTTAAAGCCTACCACGGCGTGCTTGGCCATTTTCACGTCCAGACCAACAAAATCGATCCCGGCCCGGCGTTCGACTGGGACAAGGTCATCGGGGGCGCCCGAGCCCTGTTGTGGCCCTCCCACTAGGCTCGACGCAACGCGCGGAAGGAGAGCGGCGAGGTTACGGTCTGCATGCCCTTCCCGCTAGACCTGAGACGGGCGATGGTTTCGACTCCACGGGTTCCCCAACAAATCATGAAAACACCTCTGTCATGCCGGTTCACTTTCGGTGCTTCGTTCGCAACCGTGGCGCTTTTGCTCTCCCGGGCGCCCGCCGCAGAAACCCCGCCGCTGCTCGTGCCGGGCGCCACCATCACGATCGAAGGTGGCAAAGGTAGTTTCGATTTTCTCGAGATCGATCTGGGGAAGAAACGTCTCGTGGCCGCCCATACCAAGGACGGCACCATCGACGTGATCGATCTCGCGGCGAACAAAGTCCTCGCGCGGATCGCGGCGGGTGCGCCGCAGGATATTGCGATTGATGCGAAGACCGGAAAATATTTCGCGACGATCAGCGACCGGAAGCAGGTCGCGGTGATCGACTCCGTCACGCTGAAGGTGACGAACACCGTGGCGACGGAGGGCGAACTCGACGCGATCCTTCTCGATCCGAAAAACCGCCGCGTCTACGCGACCCACGATGACGGCAAGTCGGTGTGGGTGATCGATGCGGACACGGAGAAACTCGTCGCGACCGTCGCGATTCCCGGCGACCCCGAGGTGCTGGTCTACGACGCGGTGAAGGATCGCGTTTACCTGAACATCATCCCAACGCACGAAACGGTCGTGATCGATCCGAAGACGGCGACGGTGGTGGAACACTGGACGAATCAACCGGCGCAACGGCCGCACGGGCTCGTGCTCGATCCGGACACCGGCCGCCTGTTCTCAGCGGGGGCGAACGGTCAACTTGTCGTGCTCGATACGAGCACGGGGAAGATTGTCGCCACGGTGAAAATCGCCGATCGCGTCGACCAAATCGCATTCGATCCCGGACTGCGCCGCGTTTACTGCGCGGCGGACGGCATCATTTCAGTGGTGCAAGAAACGCCCGACGGCGCGGTGTCCCTGGGCGACGTGAAAGTCGCGAAGGGCGGCAAGAACGTCGCCGTCGATCCGCAGACGCACGCCGTCTGGACGGTGTCGACGGACGGAAAAAATTCCTACGCCAAGTCATGGGTGCTGCCATGAGAAAATCAGCAAGTCGCCGAGTTGCTAGTGGGGGCCGAGTCGGTCCGACGCGAGACCGCTCGCGTCGAATGGACTGATGGTGTCGCGGCGGGTGACCGGCTTTTTTGTTCGCGAGTCGAAATCGTATTGTTCGTGGCACCGCAGTTGCTACCCCGTCCCGCCTCGTTGACGGAAACGAGGCATCGTTTCCACGTGGTTCAGCAACGGCTGAACTGTTCTTCAAGCACCAAGCCGCTGCGCCAGTTTGCGGTGCACCTGACACCATGAAATCCACCATCACCCTCGTTGCGACCGGCGCCCGCGGAGCTTTGCTCTGCGCGCTGGCTTTATTGGCAAGTTCAACCCTCCGCGCCCAGTCCACGCCGGCGCCGACCGACAAGAAAGACTCTGGCGCATCAGAGGTCATCAAACTGGAGGCCGCGTCCGTCACCGGCTCCAACATCCGGCGGATGGACGTCGAAAAGGTTCTGCCGGTCACCGTCATCAGCCGCGACGCGATGGATCTGCGCAGCGCGATTACGCCGGTGGAATTGCTCACGGCGCTGCCGCAGGTGACGAGCGTCCCGCTCAACGAAACGACGCAGGGCAGCGCCGGCGCGCGCGGGGACACCGCCGGCCAATCTTCGCGGGATCGGCACGAGCAACTCGCTCGTCCTCCTCAATGGCCGGCGCCTCGTGGCGCACCCGACGAGCGGCGCGTTGAGCTACACCTCCAACGTCAACCAACTGCCGACCCAGGGCATCGCGCAGGTCGAGGTGCTGTGGGACAGCGCATCGTCAATCTACGGATCTGATGCGGTCGCGGGCGTGGTGAACTACGTCATGCGAAAGGATTTTCGCGGGACCGAACTGAAGGCGCGTTACGGCTATCCGGATGCCAAAGGCGGTCAGAGCGTGCAGACGACGCTGACCTACGGCACGGACTTCGCGGGTGGCCGGGGGCGCTTCCTGACGACGCTCGATTTTCTCTATCGCGATGCGATCTATCTCCGTGATCGCGGTTTCACGGCCAATGCCAATCACTCGGCCGCGGCGCCGCCGCCGTTCAACGCCGTCGGTGGCACATTTGATGGTCGTAGTGCGACCACGTTTTACCCGCAGTTTCGCATCGGGACCGGCACGGCGAACAATTATTTTCGCCCGGTCAATGGCGTGCCCACGCTCACGGCAGTGGCGCCGACCCGCGCGGCCAATCCGGAATATTATCTCAACATCAACCAGTTCTTCATCGGGTCCCCGCGCAGTTCGCGCGTGAATTGGTTCAACTCGGCGGAATACGATCTCAACAACGGGATGACGGCGTTTGCCGACGTTTCGTTTTACCGCGCGAAATCCTACACGCAGCGCACGCCCGTCAGCCTGAATGCGCCGACCACGATCAAGCTCGCGCCGCTGGCGCGGTTCGAACACGCTGTCGTGGCGCAACGGGCAGTGGGGCGCGGGCGTCAGTGCCTACTACATCGGTGCGTTTGGCGACACGGGCGCGACCACCACGCAGGCGCTCTACGATTCCCTCGGCCATCCGAGCTACATCATTCGGCAATATACGACGGGCAATTATTTCTATTACTACAAGGTGCACGACAGCCTCACGTATAATGCGTTCGCGTCGTTCCGCGCGGGCCCGCAGGCGCCGAAGTGGTTCAAGGGGTCATCTATCCGCCTGGGCGTGGTCAACCTGCTGGACGCGCGGCCGCCGCTCACCTCCGGCGCGACGGGCTATTCGACCGCGGTCTATCAAGGCCTGCTCGTCGGGCGCACCTGGACGATGGAACTCACGAAACATTTCTAACGGCTACACGAGATCTTCTCGCCGCACCGCCATGTTCATCCGCGTCCGGTTGGCCGCTCTGGCCCTCGTCGCCGCCCAGGCGTGGGCGCAAACCTACACGCCAGAGGAAGAGGGGACGTTCTCGATCCTCGGGCGTGACCCGGCGACGGGCGAGCTGGGCGTCGCGGTGCACTCGCACACGATTGCCTCCGGCGCGCGCGTGCGCGGGGGCAAGGGTGGGGTCGCCGTCTTCGCGCACCAAGCCGGCTCCGATCCGATGTATAGCGACATCGGCATCAAATTGATTGAGCAGGGCATGACGCCGCAGCAGGCGCTCGACTTCATGCTCAAGGCCGACGACGGCGGGAAGCAGCGTCAGGTCGCCATCCTCGACATCCAAGGGCGCACCGCGAATTGGACCAGTCCGACGATCACCGATTGGAAAGGCCAGAAGGCCGGCCTCAACTACAGCGCGCAGGGCAACACGCTCACCGGGCCCGACGTCGTCGACAACATGGCGGCCGCGTTCGAGGCGTCGGCCGGTAAGCTGCCGCTCGCGGAGCGCCTGCTCAATGCGCTCGAAGCCGGTCAGCAGGCCGGCGGCGACAAACGCGGCGTGGAGTCGGCCGGCCTGCTGATCCTCAAGCCACTCACGGTTCAAGGCTACGGCGACAAAGTGATCGATCTGCGCGTGGACGAGCACAAGGATCCGTTTGGTGAATTGCACCGCATTCTCCGCGCGACGCGCACCGGCGAGATGCGCACGCAAATTGCGGCGCTGCTGAAGGCCAATGATCTCAACGGCGCGATGGCGAAAGCGATCGTCGCGCGGGACACCTCGCCAGAGATTGACGCCAACTACCTCTCGCTCGCCGAAGTCTACCTGCGGACTGACCAGAAACCCGAGGCGATCGCCGCGCTCGGCAAATCGATCGAGATCAATCCGGCGAACAAGCGGCAATTGCCCTTGAACAAGACATTCGAGTCGCTGCGGACCGAGCCGGAGTTTAAGAAAATCATCGCCCCGTAAACGCCGCACCCGCGGCCCGACCTTTCCTTTCCTGTCGTATGAAGAATACCCCCGCCACGCGTCGTCGTTTTATCACCAGTCTGGCCGGCCTGGGCTTCGGCTCGACGCTGCTGCCCGGCGTGCTCTGGGCGCAGCTCGAGGAAAAAAAAGAGAAGGAGGGTGCCGCCACTCCGAAGGTCACGATCGAGATGCTCAAGACCGCCGCAGCGGTCTCCGGGCTCGCCCTGACCGACGATGACTACGAACAGATCCTCACGGCGGTGAATCAAAACCTCGTGCGTCATGGGGCGCTGCGGAAAATTGCGATTCCCAACAACGTCGCGCCCCCGCTCTACTTTAATCCGCTCGTGCCCGGCATGACGGTGAACCGCACGCCGCAGCCCTTCGTGCTGAGCACGCCGCCGAAAGTCACGCGACCGGCCAACCTTGAGGACGTGGCGTTCTGGCCCATCACGCAGCTCGCGCAGTTGTTGAAGACGCGCGCGGTGACGTCGACCGAGTTGACCGAGATGTATCTCGGGCGACTCCATCGGCTCAATCCCAAGCTCAACTGTGTGGTGACGTTTCTCGACGATGTGGCGCGCGCGCAGGCGAAGCAGGCCGACGCGGAAATTGCCGCCGGCAAATACAAGGGCCCGTTGCACGGCATGCCGTGGGGCGCGAAGGACATCATCGCGGTCAAAGGCTACAAGACCACCTGGGGTTCCGGCGCCTTCCAGGAGCAGGTGATCGACGAGGATGCCAGCGTGATTGAAATGCTGCGCGCAGCGGGCGCGGTGTTGATCGCCAAAGTGACCACGGGCGAACTCGCGGGGGGCGACGTGTGGTTCGGCGGGCGCACGAACAATCCGTGGAAACTCGATCAGGGCTCCAGCGGCTCGTCGGCCGGCCCGTGCTCGGCGACAGCGGGCGGCTGCATCGCGTTCGGCATCGGCTCGGAGACGGCCGGGTCGATTCTCGGACCAGCGGCGCGCTGCGGCGTGACGGGACTGCGGCCGACGTTTGGTTGGAGCAGTCGCTACGGGGTGATGACGCTTTCGTGGGCGCAAGATCGGCTCGGCCCGCTCTGTCGCTGCGTCGAGGACACCGCCATCGTGATGCAGGCCATCGCGAAACCCGACGGCCGCGACCTGAGCGTGATGGATATTCCCTTTAACTGGAACGCGAACCTCGACGTGAAAAAACTGCGTGTCGGCTATCTCAAGGAGGCGTTCGACGACACGAAGAACCGTCCAGCGGATGCGGTGAAAAACGAGCAGGCGACGCTCGAGAAACTCGCGGCGCTCGGGCATAGACTCATCCCGGTCACGGCGCCGGACGACCGCTTCGGCGACACGCTGGCGATTGGCGAGACGCGGGTGGAAGCCGCGGCGTTCTTCGACGACTTGATTCGGTCGGGCCGCAACAAGCTGCTCACAACGAAAACGCGCACGGTGCAATTCGGCGCGGCGCGTTTTATTCCGGGCGTGGAATTTCTCCAGTCGATGCGCGTGCGCTCCATGATGATGCAGACGCTCGCGGAGGCGACGGCGGGCGTGGACGTTTATCTCGCGCCTGGAGGCGGTGGGGGTGGCGCCGGCGCGGGTGGTCGTGGGGGCGGAGCAGCGGCGGGCGGCCCGCCGCCTGACGCGCCGCGCACGGCGAATTCGCGCCACACCCAGATGGCGAACCTGGCCTGCTACCCGGCGTTGGCCTTGCCGAATGGCTTCGCGGGGGACGGCACGCCCACGAGCATCACGTTTCTCGCCCAACCCTTCCGGGAAGCCGCGTTGCTGGCCGTCGCGAAGAATTACCAGGACGCGACAGACTTCCATTTGAAGCATCCGGTGCTGTAGCCTTCAGCATGAGACTGTCGCACGTCGCTGTTTGGGTCGCCGGCGGCATTCTGTTCTCCGGGCTGGTGGCTGTCGCGCAGCCTCCAGCTCCACCGCCCACCGCAGCGGTGCCCAACGCATCGGAAGCCGCGCGGGCTCCGCTCGATCGTCCGCCGCCCATTTTTCCGGGCGCCCATTGGACCAAGACGGAGCAACCGGATAAATACGGCTTCGCCGCCGATCGGCTGGCGACGCTCACGCCGTTTCTGCACACGATGGACACGACCGCGATGATGGTGATCGTCGATGGCGCGGTGGTTTACGAGTATGGCGACACGGCGGTGGTGAGTTATCTCGCCTCCTGCCGAAAGAGCGTGCTCGCGATGCTGTGCGGCAACTACGTCGCCTCCGGCCAAATCAAACTTGAGCGGACACTCCGCGATCTGGAAATCGACGATGTCGGCGGGCTCCTGCCGGTGGAGTTGGACGCGACGATCGACAATTTGCTGACCGCGCGCTCCGGAGTGTTTCATCCCGCGTCCTACAAAGGCGACGCCGGCGCCTCCGCGCCGCCGCGCGGATCGCAAAAACCGGGCCGCTATTTTCTCTACAACAACTGGGATTTTAATCTCGCGGGCGCGGTTTTCGAACAACTCACGGGCCAGGGCCTCTACGCCGCATTGCAGACCGACCTGGCCATTCCGCTGGGCATGGAGGATTTCGATTTGGCCAGGCAGAAAAAAGAGGGCGATGCGACGCGCTCAAAATATCCGGGCTATCCGATCCATCTTTCGACGCGCGACATGGCGCGGCTGGGTTATCTCATGGCGCGCGGCGGCAACTGGAATGGCCGCCAGCTCGTCCCGAAGGATTGGGTCGAAAAGATCACGACGCTCGTCACGCCGGTGAGCGGCATCAACCCGCCGTTCTGGCGCGGCTACGCCGAGGGCAGCCTGTGGGGCTACGGCCGCCTCTGGTGGGTGTGGGATGATCACGGCAACGACGGGCCGTTTTCCGGCGCGTTCACCGGGTGGGGTGTGTCGGGGCAGTTCATCACCGTGCTGCCCGCGATGCGGATGGTAATCGCGCACAAGACGATCCCGGGCAAAGCCGCGGATGGCCACACGCGCAACGTTTCGGTCACGCAATATCAGGCGCTGCTAATGCACCTCGTCGCGTCGCACTCGCTCGGCGCCGTCGATACGCGGAAGTGATCAGCCCCGTCGGCGTTCAGGGTTTGGTCGCCGTCGGTTGAAACCACGCCGCTTCGTAATCGCGCACGAGCACGCGTTTGCCCTTCGCGACGAACGCGTGGCCCTCGGCGGCGAGTTTACGCTTCAGGCCTTCGACGCCGCCGGGATATTTCGGATTCAGCTCGCCGTCTTTTTTCAGTGTCCGCCAGTAGGGCGTGATTTTCTTTTCGCCCGCCGCCGCCGTTTCTTCCGCGGCGTGCGCCGAAATCCAGGAGAAAATTCCCGTGGTGATGGGGCAGGCGGCTTCGACGCGATGTGTTTTCGCGAGCTCGCTGCGGAGGCCGTTGATGGTCGTCACGCGCCCGCGTGGCACGGAGCCCATGAGCGCGTCGATTTCCCGCGGCGCGCCGATGACCATCGTCCGGCCACCCCACCGTTTCACGGCCGCGCCCGTCAACGTGATGACCTTCGGGAGGTCCTTGTCGTCGGCGAGTTTGTCCCGCCAGGATTTTTTCTTCGCGACGGGCATGGCCAGCTCACGCCGGTTTCTGCGGGATGATGCCGCGGGCGTGTTCTCCGCCGTGGCCTGCGCGTAGAATCTTTTCCAGACCCGAGCGGCCCGCCCAGAGGCTCGTCAAATTGTAGATGAGGGCGGCCAGCCGACCAGTCACGAGTGCCGCGCAGGCGACGGCGAGGAGGGCCGAGAGGACGATGGCTCCGCCCAAGAGGAAACGGCCCGCCGGCTCGAGCCAGAACAGGAAGGCGAGCGCGGTGGCGCCGGGAAGAGCGAGGACGAGGAGGAGGAGGCGGAGCGGCCAAACGGACTGGCGGCGGGAGAAGTGACGGCGCGAGGGGTGCGAATGCCGGCTCATGCGGCGAGCGTGCGCGCCGTGGCCGGTTTTTCGAGCCCAATCTCGCCGGTGAAAAAACAAAAAGCCGCGCGGGCGGGAGCCCACGCGGCTATGAAACAGAAGAGATCCTTCGCGGCGCTCAGGCTAACGCCGAAGGGACTTTATTTGCCCAGGCTCTGCTTGAGATCGGTGAGCTGGTTGGCGCTGCCCAGGAGGACGTTGCGGCTCGCGATGAACTTCGCGTATTCCTCGATGAAGATTTTGCCCGGCGGGCGGAAATCGAAATCGCCCGGCTTGTCGCGAAAATACTCGCGGTGCACGCGGGTCCACACGAGGCGGCCATCGGTGTCGATATTGACTTTGGTCACCCCGAGCTTGGCGGCGGGAAGATATTCGGCGGGATCGACGCCCATCGAGTCCTTGATCACGCCGCCGGCGGCGTTGATGCGATCGACTTCGTCCTTCGGCACGGAGGATGAGCCGTGCATCACGAGCGGGAAACCGGGCAGCAGGGTTTGAATTTTGCGCATTACGTCGAAGTGCAGCGATTGTTTGCCCTTGAATTTGAAGGCGCCGTGCGAGGTGCCGATGGCGGCGGCGAGACAGTCGCAGCCGGTCTGCTTGACGAATTCCTTGGCCTCGTCGGGATCGGTGAGGCAGGCGTTGCCGTCCTCGACGCTGATGTCCTCTTCGACGCCGCCGAGCATGCCGAGCTCGGCCTCGACGGAGATGCCCTTCTTGTGCGCGGCTTCGACGACGCGTTTGGTGATCTCGACGTTTTTCTCGAACGGATCGTGGGAGGCATCGATCATCACGGAGCTGAAGAAACCGGAGTTGATGCAGTCGTAGCAGGTTTCCTCATCGCCGTGATCGAGGTGGACGGCATAGATGGCCTCGGGGAAAATCACCTCGGCGGCGCGGATGATCGCCTCGAGCATGCGCTTGTCGGTGTATTTGCGCGCGCCCTTGGAAATCTGGATGATGAACGGCGCCTGCGATTGGATGCAGCCCTTGAAGAGGCCCATCGCCTGCTCGGCGTTGTTGATGTTGTAAGCGCCGACGGCGTATTTTCCGTAGGCGTGTTTGAACAGTTGCGCGGTGGTAACGATCATGGGTGAGAAAGGAAAGGGCGGGCAGCTTCCGTCGCCGGGAAATATCCAGCAAGGGTTTTCTCTGTGCTAAAGCGGCGGAAGAGCGCGCACAGCTTGCAGCCGGCGTGCCGGAACGAAAACAAAAACGGCCGCCAGAAATGGCGGCCGTGAAAGCGGTCGGGAGCATGGGCGGAAGCGGCTTCAGCCGCCGCCACCCTTTTTGCGATTGCTACCCTTGGCCGGAGTGGTCGCACCGCCCGTGGTCGTGCCACTCTTGGCTGCGCCGGCGGCGGGTGTTTGCGCCGCCACGGTATCACGGACGATTTGGGCGAGCTGCTGCTGCGTCTGCTGCTGCTGCTGGAGTTGTTGCAGCGCGGCCAGTTGAGGGCCGGCGAGCACGGTCTGCGCCTGCGCGACGGCAGCGGGCGTGATCGTGGCACCGCCCCCTCCGCCGCCCCCACCACCAGCGAGCGCACCGATGCCGCCACCGACGGCGCCGAGCACCGCACCGATGTCAACGCCGCCCGGTCCACCGCCACCGCCAAATCCACCGCCACCGCCGCCCCCACCACCGACAAAAGCCACATTGCCCCCGCCCGGAGCACCGCCCCGGTTGCCGCGGCCTTGCGCGGGCGTGCCGTCGGGATTGGTGCGTTGCGGAGCAGCGTTGGTTGCAAGCACCTGCACGAGTTGATCCGCCTGCGTCTGCGTGAGCGGGGTGTCGGAGTAGCTCAGACGTTGCTGGAGCTGATTGACGACATTGCGCTGCGGCATCGTCTGTTCGTAATTCTGCAGCTGGTTAAACCCGCCGTCACCGAGCACGGCCTTCAGGCCGTTGTTGATATCGGTCTGCGCGTCGGCGAGGAGCTTTTGGTAACCCTGCGGATCGTTGCGCGGGTTGATGCCCTGATCGCGAGCGGCGTTCATCACGTCCTGCATCGTGGTCGCGCGATCGGCGAGGAGGCCCTTCACCTTGTCGGCCTGTTCCGGCGAGAGATTCATGCTCTTGAACATCGAGGCGTAGCGCGCGTCGATCGCGGCTTTTTGCTGCACGCTGAGGAGTGCCTGCACTTCCGGCTTCGACATCACGTCGCGCAGCGCGTTGGCGATCTGCTGCGGGTTATTATTATTGTTGTTTCCGCGGCCACGGAAGTTACCGCGTGGGCCCGGGTTGGCGCCCGGGCCGCCGGGACCGCCCGCCATCGCGGGATCGGCGGAGCCGTCGCCCTCGCGCATCGCGGTGAGCTGATCATTGAGCTCCTTGTTAAAGCGCTCCAGGTCCCACACGCGCTTCTGCAATGCCGCACGCTCGTCCTTGTTCATCGCGGCGGCGCGAAGTTCGACGAGCTCGGAATATTGCTGCCAGGCGAGAATCGCGCCACCCACCGTGGTCAGCGCGAGCACTAAGATAACAAGGGTCTTCGGGGATTTCACGGTGGGCTAGACGCGGGCATTTCGCGAAAGTTACCCAAACCTCCACCAGCCGCCGCGCGGGTCAGCGTGGCGGAAATTCGAACTCCGCCTTCACGCCCGTTTTGGAGAGGACGAGGTAGGCGGCGAATGGCAGCATCCGTTTCGACATGAATCCCTGAATCAATTCCGTGCGACCGGTTTCGAGCAGGCGAACGACTTCCTCCGGCGGGATTTCCTTGGCGCAAAGATGGCGTTTCAGGGTGAAGACGATGCGATTATCCTGATCCGGCCGGCGCACATAATAAGACTCCGGCGTCATCAGAATCTCGCCGTCCTTGTGCTCCTTACTCTTGCCGATGACCTCGGCCTTCGAGAGGTCGGGCGGGGTCTTGGCCTTGCGGGCGATCGGGTTGCCGTCCTTGTCGAGTTTCGGGGCCCGCGGCGGAAATTCCCACGAGAACTTCGGGCCTTCGCGCTTGAGGAACGCGTCGAAGGGACGGCCCTTTTTCGAAATGAAAGCTTTGATGAGCTGGGTCTTTCCATCGCGCACCAACTCGATCGCCATTTCGCGCGTGATCGGCTTCTGGCACATCAGGCGGCCAATGCGGAAGGTCTGTTTCCAGCCCTCGCCGTCGCGCTCGCGCAACACGTGGCTCGAGCCGACTTCGACCAAGCCCGAGCCGGTTTTCTCGTCGACCCAGTAGGGCTCGACGGTGCCGAGGTCGACCTTGTCGCCAAAGTCGTATTGCGCCTGCCATTTCTTAATCGTCGGATCTTTCTTGTCCTCCACCTGCACGAGTTTGAGCAGGGCAGAGAACCGCGCGCGCGTCTTCGCGGAAATGAATCCATCGAGCGGACCGACCTGGCCTTTGGCCACGAGTTCGGCGACTTCGCTCTCCTCCATTTTGCGACCGCCAATGACCTTGTAGATCATGAACTCGCCGTCCTGCGACTTGAAGCCGCGCAGCGTTTCCCGGAGCGGTTTGCCGTCGGTGGGCGCAATGATTTCGGTGACACGCGCGATCGAGTCGTCTTCTTCGAAGCCCTTCACGCGTTCGATGATGCCCTTCGTCTGCTCCTTAATCTCGTCCATGAATTTTTCACGGGAGAACTTGTTGTGCTCCATCTGGCGAAGCTTGAATTCCCACTCGCCGGTCATCGCGGGGAGGGTGAGGGCGTCGGCCTTCACGGCCGCGAGAAACTGAATCACCTGCTCGGCCTTGGCCGTCGGGATGAGTTCGCGCAGCGGGCGATCAATATACTTCTGGTTGATCAGACCGTCGATGGTGTCGGCGCGCGTGGCGGGGGTGCCGAGCCCGCGCTCTTTCATGGCTTCGGCGAACTCTTCGTCGTCGATGAGTTTGCCGGCACCTTCCATCGCGGAAAGCAGGGTGGCTTCCGTGTAGCGCGGTGGGGGCCGGGTGGCCTCGGCGTGTAACACCGGATCGACTGTCTTCGCCTTCGCGGGCGAACCATCTTCTTTGCTGAGCGCGGGCAGGGCTTTCGAGTCGGCGGAGTCGTCATCGACGGTGTTCTTGCCGTAGACCGCGAGCCAGCCAGGTGCGGTGAGGACCTTGCCCTCGGTTTTGAAATCGTGGCCGGGCGCGACGGTGCTGAGGCGCGTCGTGACATCGAACTCCGCCGCCGGATAAAACGCCGCAATGAACCGCCGCGCGATCATGTCGAACACCTTGGCCTCCATCTCATCGAGGTTCTTCGCCTCGTGCGCCGTCGGGATGATCGCAAAGTGATCGGAGATCTGCTCGTTGTTGAAAATCTTCTTGTTCGGCCGCAGCCAGCCCGCCTCAAGAACCTTCTGCGCGTGCGCGCTGAGCTCGCCGGAGAGGTTGGTGAGCGTCTCGCGGCAGGTCGGGATGTAGTCTTCCGGCAGCGCGCGCGAGTCGGTGCGGGGATAAGTGATCATCTTGTGGCGCTCGTAAAGCGCCTGCGCGATCTGCAGCGTGCGGCGGGCGGGCAAGCCGTAGCGGTTGTTCGCCTCGCGTTGCAACGTCGTCAGATCATAGAGGCGAGGCGCGGCCTGCGTGCTGCCTTTCTTTTCCTCGGTGACGCTGGCCAAGGGCTGACCCGCGCAGGAGGCCAGGACGGCCTCGGCCATCGCCTGATCCCAAACGCGATCGATGCGATCGTGCTCGTCGCCTTCGGCCTTCTTGAAATGGGGGCGCTGATAGACGCCTTCATATTTACCCTTCGCGACCTCGAACGTCGCCGTCACGCGCCAGTAGTCGCGCGGCTTGAAATTCCGAATTTCCAGCTCGCGGGCGTAAACGATCGCGAGGGTGGGCGTCTGCACGCGGCCGACGGAGGCCACGTTGCCCGCGCGGGAGCCGAACATGCGCTTCGTAAGCGCGCGGGTGCCGTTGATGCCGATGAGCCAGTCGCTCTCGCTGCGGCAGCGGGCGGCGTCGGCGAGGCCGGCCATCTGCTTGCCGTCGCGGAGATTCTTGAACGCATCCTGGATGCCGCCCGTGGTCATCGTCTGCATCCACGCGCGCTTCACCGGCAACTTGCACTTCGTGAGCTGATAAAGATACGCAAAGATCAACTCACCCTCGCGCCCGGCGTCGCAGGCATTGATCACCTCGGAAATGTCTTTTCGGCCGAGAAGTTTCTTCAGTTCGTTGAAGCGCTCCTTCGATTCCGGGACGGGCTTCAGGCCGAATTTATCCGGGATGATGGGCAGGGTCTCCAGCCGCCAGAAGCCGTATTTCTTCTTGTCGATGTCCTCGGGCATCTCGAGTTCGACCACATGACCGAGTGCGTAGGAAATGACGTGAGTGTCGTTCTCATAGTGGTCGCCCTTCTTCGGAATTTTGCCCAACGAACGCGCCAAATCGGCCGCAACGGACGGCTTCTCCGCGATGACAAGTGACTTCATGTAACGCGAGCCGTTAGCTGCGCCGCGACGAAGTGCAAGAAATAGTTTTGGCCGCGCGCGGTCTCAGCGATCGAGTAACACGATTTTTTTCGCTCCGTTTTCCTGTGGAAATACGAGGAGCGGACGGTCGCGCAGCGTCGCCAATAATTCTGCGTCGGAAATTATTTCATAACCCGGAGGGGCGGCGGGCGCCGCTGCCGCACGAACGATCGCTGCGGGCGGGGCCGGTGCCGCGTGCGTCGGCTGATCACTACCGCGGCGATCGCCGCGGCGCTCACCGCGAGCGTGAGCGTGGCGCGCTTGATCGCACGGCGATGCCGCGCATGCGCCGCCGCGCGCAGCGCCATCGCGGCCGCCGGACCCGTGGTCCATTCACCCTCCAGCGTTGCCGCGAGAAGCCGGGTGCGATCGTCGGGGAGATTATTCATGGCGGGAGAGTGCGAGCGTAAGTTGACGCCGCAATTCGGCCCGGGCGCGAGTGAGTCGCGACTCGACTGCCTTGGGTGTGAGGCCGAGTCTTTCGGCGAGATGGCGCACGGCGGCGCCGGAGAAATATTTTTCTTCAAGTAACGCCCGTTCGGCCGGGTCGAGCTGGGCGAGGGCCGCGTCGAGCGCGGCGAAGGCCCGATCGCCGGTAGTAACATCGGCGGAATAATCCTCTGGCATCGCTTCCGGACGACTGAGGAGACCCCAGAAACTTTTCCGCCGGCGCCGGCAATCGTTGAGCGCCGAACTCGCGAGCGCCTTCAACCAGCCGGCAACACTGGCGCCGAGTCGCACGGGCGGGCGTAGCGGGCGACGCGGAGATACGTTTGCTGCAGCGCCTCCGCCGCGAGATCATAATTACCACGTGTGCCACCGAGCAGGTAACGGAAAAGCCCCGGACCGTAGTCGCGATGAAACGCCACCCACGCTGTGTCATCACCCCGCGCCGGCGCCGTCGTCAGTTCGCGCAGGCGCGAAGGCGCGAAGGCGCGAAGGCGAGGCGGCTTGCTCCATGCGGGCGATGAGCAAAGCGGAGTTCAGTGCGGAAGTGGCGGTCGGAATCACAGAATCACTTTTTATCGGCGTCGGAAATCGGGACGCCGTTGGCGTTCACTTTCACCGGCTTGGAAGTGGGGCGTTTGAGCTGAGAAATGATTTTGCCGGCGATATTCGTGGCTTCCAGCGGACCGGAGACGAGTAAGATGGCAGTGGGCTGGTGGAATTTCAACTTCAGCGCGTCCTTGTCGTGCGTCGGGTCGAGTTCCCCGCCGGCCCGGATCGCCCCGACGATGTCATCGATCGACTGTTCGCTGAGATATTGGCCGACGGGGAACGATTCGAATTGCGTGGGACGTGTTTCAGTTTTGGCGCTCGCGCCAGCACGCTGGGTGAGAACACAGATCACGGAGTTGCCGTCGGTCTGGTTTTCATCGGCGACCATCCGCAACTCATAGCCACGTGGCTCAAGGAGCTGACCCAGGACCCGGACGATGGGGCCCAGCTTCGCATTGCGCAGCGAGAAGGGCGGCAGTTCGACGTTCATCTCCGCGGGTTCAGAGGTAATGATGTTGAAGGAAACGACATTCGCCTTGGCGATGAGCGTGAGAAACTTCGCGAAGGAGCCGCCGGGAAAATCGAAACTGAGCACCCACGGCGCCCGTTTCTCGAGCACCTCGATGCGATTGTTGAGGTCGACGAGCTGGGGATGTTTTTCACCGTAACGGCGTTCCAGAGTATCCCGTTCCGCGCGCGCATGGGCCAACTCCGGATAGTCGCCGCGCGCCCAAGTGACCTCCCCAGGCAGCCAGCTCCTGGGGCGCCTTGGTGGCCTGGGAAGAGGAAGTGGAATCGGTCTGCGCGCGGCCGGGCGCGGCAGCGAGTGCCACGATCAAGAGAAGAAGGAATCGGGGGAGAAGAGTTTTCATGAGATACGTTCACAGAGAATACGCGCCCCCCGTCCAAATCCTTCGCGGAAAATTTCCTCAACGTAGGTCGGGCTTTACGCCCGACATGTCGGGGATAAACCCCGACCTACCTCACGCGGTTGAAACCTTCGGCGTCTCGGCCAGTGCGGCGTCGAAGGAATGCAGCATCGCCGCGATGGTCTCGTCGGTCTCGTCGCCCATGTTCGAGATGCGGAAAGTTTTTCCCTTCAATTTTCCGTAGCCGCCATCGATGACGAGTTGGTGTTTCGACTTGAGCGTCTTGTTCAGCGCCGCGAGATCGTAACCGAGATTGTTCGCGAAGCAGTTCAGCGTGACGGAGCCGTAGCCTTCCTTCGGAAAGAGTTTGAAGCCGTGTCCGAATACGCGATCGCGGACCGCCTTGTTCAGTCGGAGGTGGCGCGCATAGCGGGCTTCAAGACCCTCGGCCTTGATGTCGTCGAGTTTCGACCGGAGCGCATAGATGTGCGAGATCGTTGGCGTGCTGGGCGTCATGCCGGCTTCGTGGTTCTTTTGGAATTCGACGTAGTCGAAGTAATAACCGCGATCGGACATCGTCGCGGCGCGATCGAGCGCCTTCTTCGAGACGGAGAGGAACGAAAGGCCGGGCGGCAGCGCGAACGCTTTTTGCGAGCCGCTCACGAGCACGTCGATGCCGAGTTCGTCTTTCTTGATCGGCATCGCGCTGAGCGAGCTGACGGTATCGACGATTGCGATGACGTCGGGAAACTCGCGGACGACCTTCATGATCGCGGCGAGATCGCTCATGCAGCCGCAGGAGGTTTCGTTATGGATCAGCGTGATGGCATCGTAGGCACCGGTGGCGAGTTCCTTCCGGACGGCCTCGGGATCGAC
>JBBRLB010000112.1:0-20713 GCA_038231575.1 Opitutales bacterium
GATCCCCGAGCCCGGCACCGCCGCCGCGATCGTCGGCGGCTGCACGCTGCTCGCCGCGCTCGCGGTGCGCCTGAAGCGCCGCCGCAGGGTCACACCGTAGGCCGCGCGTCGCGGGTGGTCCGGGTCGAGCGGTTCGAAACGGACGCCCTGGCCCGATCCGCGGTCCGGCCGCGTCGCGTGGCGCGACGCCCGGCGGGTCATTTGACGAAACCTGATCGGCCTGAAAACGTCCGTCCGCTCCGCGTGATCCCCTCCGTCGCTCCCGCCGCCCCGCCGCGGTTTTTTTCGTTCCGCCGCCTCCGCCCCGAGTGGTGCGCCGCGGGCGTGTTCACGGCCGCGACCGCGCTCGGCGTCGCCACCGGCCGCGCGCACATCGATCCGATCAACGTCGAGGTTTACTACCAGCTCGCGAGTGCGTTTTGCGCCGGCTGGATCGCGGCGCTGGCGGGCGTGTTCGGCACGCTGCTGCTGCGGAGTTTTCCCGCGCCCGCGCGCCGCCGCTGGATGGGCGGCTGGCTCGCGTTCACGACGCTCGCCGCCCTCGCGCTGTTCCTCACCGTGCACCCGCCGCAAGCGATCCCGATCACGCGGCTGCTCGAGGCGTCCGCGCTGTGCGTGAGCGTGACGACGGTGTTGCTCACGCTGTTTCTCACCGTGGCCGGGCTCCTCCCGCTGCGCGCCGCGTCGGCCGCCGCGCGCGCCGTCGGCTCGCTCTGGGGACCGCTGCTCACGTTCCTCGCGGGCTCCGGCGTGTGGATGCTCGTAATCATCGCGCGCTCGCCGCAAGTCTGGGATCCCGTGCTGCTGCGGATGGATCTCTCGCTCGGCTTCAGCCCGAGCGAAGCGATCTTCGCGTGGGAATTCGACCTGCGCTGGGTCGAGCTCGTGAGCACCTACGGCTACCCGCTGCTCGGGGCGTTCATCGCGGGCGTCGCCGCGCGGCTTCATCTCGCGGGCGCGACGGCGCACGCGCGCCGTTTCCTCGCGGCGGCCTTCTACGCCGGCGTGCTCGGCCTCGTCTGCTACGCGCTCGTCCCCGCGATCGGCCCGATTCACGCGTTTCCGAACTTGTTCACCTCGCCCGCTGTGTCGCCCGCGCAACGCGATCTCGCCATCGCCGCGCGCGACCTTGCGCTCCGCGGCCCCGATCGCCTCGCCGGCGGCGCGGTGCTCGCGCGCAACGTCATGCCCTCGCTGCACGTCACGTTCGCGCTCGTCACGCTCGCCGCCGCCTGGAGCTGGCGGCGAAAATTTTTCTGGTGCTGCCTCCCCGTCGGCGTCGTGCAGATCGCGACCGCGCTCACGATGTGCGTCCACTACGTCGTCGATCTTTTTGCCGCCGCGCCGTTCGCCGCACTCTGCTGGTGGCTGGCAGATCGGGGGGTGCGCCGCGCACCCGCGAAGAACGACGAACCGCTCCCCGCGCTCGCTGCCACCGGCCCAATGCTCCGCACGCACACGCTCTGGTTTTTCGTTTCGCTCGGGCTCGCCCTCGGGGGATTTTTGCTTTGGGCCAGATTCGCCCCGCTGCCACCATGGCTGGCCTGGCCGCTCGCCGCGCTCTGCGTCGGCGGCCCCGCGTGGACGAGCCTGCGGCTCAACCGCATCGCGCCCCCCATCCCCGTCAGTCGATTTTACTGCGGATGTCGCCGTTGAGCATGAAGAGTCAATTCGGGAAACGATTGCGGGAAAGAATGCCAGACGTCGGCAATGCACACGACGCCGATTCACGGCGCAATCTTTCCCACGAGACGACCAAGCCCAAGCAAAAGCGGCGAGACCGTTACAGATTAGGCGCGTGATCCCTCGCCACGTTGTGAAAGGGTGATCACTGGTTGATCATGATCCGGAAAGAGGTCGCCGATGCCTTGAAATCTCTCGGCTGGTTTGACGCGGCAAAGAGCAAATGAAAGAGAGCAGCGATGAGGTGGAGCGGCCGGCGTCCCGGCGGAGATTTAGGCAACGTGCCTCAACGCTCAGGCAGTTTTACAGGAGGGATCAGAGAGAGCAGAGTTAAAGGCAACGAGGACGGAAGGCGGTGGACAAGATTACGGACGGCAGGGGTCGGAAGTCTGTCTTCTGCCCTCCGTCCGCTGTCTTCCTTTTCTCTGCGCTCTCTGCGGCCTCCTGTAAAACTCGGTTAGCCTTACGGCGCCGTCGCCAGCTTGCTCATTTGCGCGGGACGGCCGACCGGGTTGAGCACGCGGCCAGCGAGGGCGAGGGTCCGCTGCCCGTCTTTGACGGCGGCCACGCCATTGACCCACACATACTGGACGCCGGTGGGATAGACATTGGGTTCAGCGACGGTCGTGTTGTCCTGCAGCGTCGCCATGTCGAGCACCACGAGGTCGGCCTTCATCCCCGGTGCGATGCGGCCGCGGTCGGGGATATTCAGGATTTCCGCGGGCAGCGAACTGCTTTTGCGCACCGCCTCCTCCAACGAATCGACTTTTTGTTGCTGGCTGAGGAACGCCAGCCGCCGCGGATAGGTGCCAAAGCAACGCCGGTTCGTGCCCAGATATTTCAGCGGCCCGACCGCCTCTTCCGGCAACACCACCCAGCCATCCGTGCTGGTCGCCGCCCACGGTTGGGCGAAGTAGGTTTCGACATCCTTTTCGTCGAGACTCAGCGCCCGCATTTTCACTCCCCCCGGCTTGCCCGGGTCGCCTTCGTTCTGCAGCGCGAGGGCGAGTTCGGTCGCGTTCATCTTCCGCCGCTTCATCAGGTCGGCGAGCGTCTGGCCGACGTAGGACGGATCCTTGGATTCGAGCACGACCACGCTGGACGGCCCGCCCTTCAAGGCGACTTGATGCTCCACGTCCTGCTCCAGATCAGCGAGCGCCGTCGCGCTTTTCTCCAGCGCGGACTTCAGATTCGCCCGATAATCCACCGCGATGTCGTCCCGGCCCGTGATCCGACCGCCCAGCGACCACGGGGGAAGCAGCACGAAATCTCCATCGGACCCGGTGCTGTCGAACGAATAGACGTCGATGAACAGCTTCGCCCCGCGATCACGCGAGGCCTGGATCATTCCGACAAATTTCGCCGCTTCACCGCGATAGCCGGGCCCCCACCCTTTCATATGCGTCACGACCGTCGTCGCGCCCGTCTCCTCGGCCACGCGCATGGTTTCGTTCAACGCGTCCAAGAGCGTCGGCGGCGTGATGTTTTTGTGGACGCTCGGCTTATACCACATCGGTGAAATTCCCTGGCTGCGCAGATGCGAGGTGTAGATCCCACCGTAGGCCGGCAACACCCTCGCCAGGTCCACGAGCTCGTCGGCCGTCGCATACTGGCCGCTGTAATATTCGACGCCGAGCGAGAGCCCGAACGATCCTTCCTCCTCCAGTCCGCGCCGGAGGATCGCTTGCATCTTTTCAATCTCCCCCTTGGTCGCGGGGCGCTCCTCGTCCTGGTTCATGACCATCGCGCGAAGCGCGTTGTGGCCGTTGAACAATGCCACGTTTACGCCGATGCCACGCTGCTCCATGTCCCGCCGCTCCTGGAGCAACGACGGCGGCTGGCGGCCATCGGGATTGATGGCGGCGGACGTGATGCCTTGCGCGACGTAGTTCTGCGCGGCGCGGCGCCGGACGTCTTTCGACAGCAAGCCTTCCTCGCGATCGAGGTGGGCGTGCAGGTCGATGAAGCCGGGCGTCACGACGAGGCCGGGCACGCTCAGTTCGGTCTTACCCTTCGAGCCTGCAAGATTTCCGATCGCCACGATCGTGTCGCCCACGATGCCGATGTCGGTCACGCGTCGCGCCGCGCCCGTGCCGTCGATCACGGTGCCTTGGCGAATGATCACGTCGAAGTCGCGCGCGGCCGCCGCACTGACCGCGACGCACCCGGCCAACAGCAGTCTCGTGGTAGTTTTCATGGATAAAAAAGAAGCGGGACACCGCGCCAATTCCGCCCGGCGGCTCGGCCAAAACCTGAGCACGAATCGTGCGCCCCGCGACGCAATTTTACGAGAACCTCCGGCGCTGAAGTGACTCCGATCCAGTATCCAGGGCGGGGCTGATTTTTCAGCCGCATGAACCAAAGGAACCGAATTAATTTTCCGCGTCAGCTCGGGCCCCTCGATCCCTTCCGGCTATGCTGTCGAAAAGAAGCTTTTGCTCAGCCCCAAAACGGAAACTCCGTCCCACGCCCCAGCGCACGCGCTTTTTCGTAAACCACCACGGCCGCCGCGACGTCCTGCAACGCCGTGCCGGTTGCATCGTAGATAATAACCTCGCTCGCGTTCCGGCGGGCCGGCGCCTGGCCAATGATCACGGCGCCCAACTCGCCCCGCACCTCGGTCGCGCGCATCAACCCGGCCGCGATCGCGTGATGCAGATCGCCCACCTGGGCGCATTGCTCAGTGAGATCGGTGACGACGGAGGCGTGCGCGAGCAGCGCCGGCTCCAACTCCTGCTTGTCCGGGCTGTCGGCACCGACGCCGGCGACAAACGTGCCAGGTGAAACCATGTCGCGTCCGATGATCCACTTCTTCGACGGCGTGCAGGTGACGACGATGTCGCTCTCCGCCACCGCCGCGGCGAGATCGGTGCGTAGCTGGACGGAGATTTTCAATTTCTCCGCCATGCGCGCGGCGAACACTTCCAGCGCGGCCGCATTCCGGCCGCACACGAAAACTTTTTCGAGCGCGCGAACGCGCGAGAGCGCTTCGAGTTGGATGGCACCCTGATTGCCGGCGCCGACGATCGTCGCGACGCGGGCGTCGGACTTCGCGAGGTATTTCGCGGCCACGGCGGTCGCGGCGCCGGTGCGTTTGATCGTGATGCCGCCAGATTCCAGCACCGCGAGCGGACGGCCGTCGGCCGCGTCGTAGAGCGCAATGAGGCCTTGAATATTCGGGAGGCCGTTGGTCGCGCGGTTCTGAAAAAAGCTGCTGTTGATCTTGCAGGCGTAGCGCGGCTGCGGCGTGCGCAGGCCGCCGGCCTTGATGTGATATTCGCCGCCGACGCCGTCGCCGTGCAGCAATCCGGGCGCGAGCGTCTCCCCCCGCGCGTGCGCGGCGAACGCCGCCTCGACCGCGATGATGCATTCGTCGAGCGACAACAATTCCGCGATCGTCCGACGATCGAGGAGCAAGGCAGGAGGGGTGATCGGCATGAGCAGAGAGGAGGTTACCAGCCGTTGACGCGCGGCCAATTCGCGACCACCGCGCGCGAACCGTCGACCACGTGATAGGACCCGTGCGCGGCGGCCGTGGGGCAGATGTGATTCGGCAAAACGCGCAGCCGCGTGCCGACCGGAAACGCTGCGGGCGCGAGCGGCGAGGCGCTCACGACGCGGCCGTGCTCCTGCCACACGCGCTCGACCTTGAGGCCCGGCAGCAAGCGGCCATCAAGATCGCAGAGCCAGCCGTAGCCGGCTTGCCGAGCGGCCGGCAGGCTCGCGGTGGCGAGATCCTTGGAAAGGGCAAAGGAGCCGGCGTCGATGAGGAACGCGTTGCGTCCGGCCGGGCGGCCGATCACCTCGGCGAGCACGCTGACCGCGATGTCGTCGAGCGTGCAGGTGCCAATGCCCACCTGATAAAGATCGCCGAACATGTAGACGCCGGCGCGCATCTCGGTAATTCCCGACAACGCATTCGTGCTCAGCGCCGTCGGGCTGGAGCCCACGCTCACGATCGCGCAGGCGAAACCGGCGGCCGCGAGGCGCGCGGCGGCCGTGCGCGCCGCGTGGGCTTCGACTTCACCACAGGCGTTCATCTCGGCGGGCGTGCGGCCGTCGTAGGATTGGCCGCCATGCGTCGAGATGCCGGCAAAATTACGGCCGAGCGCCTGCGCGATCGCGAGCAACTCCGGTCCGTCGGGCGCGACGCCGGCGCGATGTTCGCCTGAATCGATCTCGATCAGGGTGCGAAATCCGACGCCCTCCGTCGCCGCGAAAGCCGCGAGCGTCGCGGCGAGCCCCGCGTCGTCGAGACAGGTGAGCAGGCGCGCGCCCGCGCGGAGCAAGGCGGCCGCGCGGGGGAGTTTGCCCGGACCGAGCCCGACGGCGTAGAAAATATCCCGATAGCCGTGGCCAAAAAAATATTCGGCCTCGAGCAACGTCGAGACCGCGATCGGCGACGCTGCATCGGGCACTGCGAGCCGCGCGACGTCGAGGCTCTTCGCCGTTTTCAAGTGCGGCCGCAGTCGCACGCCGCGCGCTGCGACGATCTGGGCGACGCGGGTGAGATTACGTTCGAGGCGACCGCGCTCAAGCACCAGACAAGGAGTGTTGAGCGAGTCGAGCGTGGGAGGCGGCATGGCGAATCAGCGGGAAAGCGTCCGCCGAGCAACGCACAGTTCGCGGGCGCGGCTCAAGCGGATTGGGCGCGGCCGGAAAAAAAGCCCGCGCCTGAGCGCGGGCTTGATTTGACCGGACCCTGACCGAAATTCACCGGGACGCTCAGAGTTTTCGGCGATCACCCCGGCCTCATGCGGCCCGGCGCAGGCCGCCCAAAAAAAATCCCGCGCCAGAAGGCGCGGGACGGGAGCGAAACAATTTCAGTCGCTTCGCTTAGAAATCGCGCGTCGTGGTGAACGAGAAGGCGCGCCCGACCCACAGGCTCGAACCGGAGCCGCCGGTGTAACCCTGCGAACTCATGTTGGCCGGAGCCGGATTGGTGTCGAAGAGGTTGTTCACCCCGAGGCGGAGCTGAGTCCGCCGGATCCACCGGGGCGCTTGGGCGCTGAAGCGATAGGAAACCGCCGCGTTGAACTGCGTCTGGCTCTTGCCGACTTCGTAGTAGTTCACCGTGCCGGTGCCGACGTTGTTATAGACCGTCACCGGCTTGATGTAGCTGGGCGCGTTGTTCCGCGTTGTAAAGCGCGGCGGTCGTCGTGGCACCCGTGCGGATGTCCGACTGATAGGCCATGTTCAGCGAAGCATCCCACGGCCCCTTGCGCCATTGGACGGTAGCGGAGCTCTTCCACTTCGGCACCTGCATCGAGATGAGGTCGTCGTTCTTGGGATCGTTGGGGCGTTGTTTCGTGAATTTGTTCAGGAATTCCGACCACTCGGTCGAAACCCGGAATTGGCCGAACGGCGTCTGCGGCAAATTATAGCTGGCCGAGAAGTCGAGGCCGTTGGTGAAGTTGCGGCCGGTGCTGTTGACGACCTGGGAGATGTAGCCCACCAGCGTCCCGAGCGGCGCGATCATCTGGTTCTGGGGAATCTTGTTGGTCGCGATCACCTGCTGCCACTGCGCGATATCCGCGGGGCTGACGGCATTGCGCAGGAGGAACGGATCGCCCTGGTAACCGCTGGCGGGCTGGCCGGGCGTGGTGCGCGAGCCGACATCGATGTTGAGGATGCTTTTGCCAGCGGCCAGTTGGGCCTGCGTGTAGGCGCGGAGCTTGGCTTCATCCAGGCCGGCCGACGTGCCTTGCGTGAGGATGAGGTTCTTTTGCGAGAGTTCCCAGTAATCCACCGTGAACGAGAGCCCCTTGAGCTTCGGCACGTCGAGCACGATGCCCACGCTGCGACCTTCGGAGGTCTCCGGCCCGAGGAGCGAATTCGCCAGCGTATAAGTGCGATTCAACACCTGCTGGTCCTGCGCCAGTCCGGCGGCCACAAACAGGTTGTTGCGCGCGTTGTCGCGATTGCCGGGGGGCGAGGCGATCGTGAACGCGGGCGGTTGGTAAAGATCCGACAGCACCGGAGCGCGGAAGCCCTTGTTGAGTGATGCCCGCATCATGAGCCAGGTCGTCGGACGCCAGTCGCCGCCGAACTTCGGCTTGGTCGTGCTGCCGAAATCGGAGTAGTGCTCGTAGCGGACCGAGGCGTTGAAATTCAACGAACGGGCCAGGGGAATATTGTTCTTCGGCGCGGCGAGCGGCACCACGGTCTCGGCAAACGCACTCGCGATGACGCGGCCGTTTTTGTAATCGAACTTGGGCGAGGTCACCAGAATGTCGTTGTTGTTCGGATCCAAGGGCTGGCCATCGCCGCCGATCGAGCCGACCGGATTCGCGTTCACAAACGGATCCTTGTGCTCTTCATTGAAGTCGTAGCGCCACTCGAGACCGGTGGACGCGGCGATCGGGCCCGCCCACAAGTCGAGCAGGTTGCCGCCCACATGGACGTCGCCGCTGGCGAGCTTGCTGTGGCCAAAGCGATTGGCGGAAACCGTGTAGGATTTCCGCACGCTCTCGGGATTCACATATTTCTGGTCGGCTACGACCGCACCGTTCTGGACCTTGAAGGTGTAGCCAAAGGGATTCCAGGCGGTGGCGTCGCTCCGGAGCGCCGCCGCGCGAAGGTAGGAATCGCGCACCGCGTTCTTGGCCTGGTCGGTCGCGTAGACGCCGCCCGCCATGACCGCCGCTTCCCACTTCCATGAGGATTTGCCAAACTGGCCGCCGAGGCCGCCCATGACGCGATACATGGAGTCGAGCGCCTCGAGCTTCTCCACGCCACCGTCCGTCATGAAGACGGCCGTGATGGTGGTCTGCTGCGGAGCCTGGGCGATGCGCACCGTGCCATCGGCGTTGGGCGTGCCGGCGGCGTTGTAGAACCGCGAGCCATACGGATTGTAGGGATTATCCACGCCGAGAAACACCCGGGAGTCGGACGAGTTGAGCGTAATCGGCTGACGACCCGTATACGACCGGGACAAATACATGGAGGCTTCCGCGAAGGCGTGAAGGCCCGGCGTGATCTCGAAGTCGATGCGATTGTAGAGATTGTTGCGCCAGCTCCGCGGCTGACCGGTGACGTAATCGTTGTAGTTTTCGAAGATCCCCGCCTGCGTCGCGCGATTCGGCGCCACCGTTTGAATGGCCGGCGTATCACCCTTGACGGCGCTCGACGGGTAAAACCAGCGGGAGGCGGCGTTGGAGGTCGAGGTGCCGGGAATAAACTGCGCGTAAGGCCCAATCGAGGTGAGACCGTCGTAGGCGGATTGTCCCACGACGTTCCACGGCGCCCGGGCGATCTTCAGGCGATCGGTAGTTTTGCTGACGTCGCGCTCGCGAAGGTAAATCGCATCGCGATGATAACCCGTGAAGCTCATCACCCAGCTGCCTTTGCCCTCGGCGAAAGATTTGCCAAAACCGAGGTTGAGGCCGTCCTCCATGCCACCACCATGCTGCGTCATGCCGAAGCGATTGGAGATTTGCCCGCCGTGCGGCTTTTTGTCGGTGACGTAGTTGACCACGCCCGCGACCGCATCCGATCCGTAGATGGCCGAAGCCCCGTCGCGCAACACTTCAACCTGCTGCAGGCCGTAGGTCGGCAGCGTGTTGACGTTGACCGCGGAGGAGGTCAACGGATGCGACGGCATGCGCCGGCCGTTGAGCAGCACGAGGGTGTTGAGCGTGCCCAGTCCGCGCAGCGCGACATTGGCATTGTCGCCACGGGCGGCGACCGCGTTCGTCGAGGTCTCGTTGGCGGGAATGTTCGTGATTTCGGGAATCCCGATGAGCAAATCCATCGGCGTCGCCGAATCGCGCGTTTCCAATTGCGCCATGCTGAACACGGTCACCGGCAGCGTGTTTTCCTGGTCCAGGCGCTTGATGTTGGAACCGGTCGTGACGAAGGCCTCCATCACGAGGGTGTCAGACTTCTTGTCCTGTTCTTTGGCCGCGGGTGTCGTTTGCGCGGTCACCGCCTGTAGGATCGTCAGCGCCGCAAAAAGTGCGGAGCCTGCGCGTAGGATTTTTTTCGGATTAGGTTTCATGGTCTGGTTGGGTCAAAACATCATACGATCTGGCATTATCTGGGGATTCTTCGAGAAACTGCCACGCGGGTGAGGCGGGAGGGGAAAGACAAACCGATCACGACACCGGCCGTGGTTTTGGCCCGCGGCCAAAACTGAATGCAGCGTTCAATGCCAAACGGAAATCGCCGTGCGAGGTGAAGAGATAAAACAAGGTGCAGAATCGTGGCTGGGGGTAGCAGGGGGCAGGCCAAGCGAGCTCCGACGCCATTTTTGTCCATGAATTGTCCCCATACTTCAACCCCCAATCTCCGCTGCGGCTCATTAATCTTACCTCTCAAAACCCGCCCGATCGGTGGTGTTTTTTAGCGCCGCCGAAAACATCGAACCTCTGGTCCTGCGACCCGCTCCGACCCGCTATTTTACCATCATCGGCTCTCCGGAGCGCTCCCTCGGATCCCGGTCGGTTTGCTCCCGGATCTCTTCGGCCCGCTTCAAGCCGGCGGCGCTGGACCGGCCCGTCAGCGCGAGACACATCCGATCCATGAGCACGTAGACGATGGGGACAACGTAGAGCGTCATCGCCGTCGACAAGCTCAGGCCGCCCACAATGACGAGGCCGAGGGGGTTGCGAATCTCCGCCCCCGCGCCGCTCGCAAACGCGATGGGCACGGCGCCGAGAATCGTCGAAATCGACGTCATCAGGATCGGGCGGAACCGCTGCGTCGCCGCGACGCGGGCGGCGCGCGCGCCGTCCATCCCCCCTTTCACCTGGAGCTGGTTCGCGAACTCGACGATCAAAATGCCGTTCTTCGCCACCATGCCGATCAACATGATCAGGCCGAATCGGGAAAAAATATTGTCGGTCATCGCGCCACCCCAGAAGCGCGTGCTGTAAAGCACCAGCACCCCACCCGCCAGCGCCAGCAACACGCCGACGAAAATCGTGATCGGATGGATCCAAGATTCGAATTGCGCGGCGAGAATCAGGAATGTGAACACCAGCGCGAGCACGAACAGCATCCACGTGTCGCTCGAACTCTCGACGTAGGAGCGCGATTCGCCATCCCACGCATACGAGTAGCCCGGGGGCAGCGCGTCGTGCACTTCGCGTTCAAGGAAGCTGACCGCATCGCCGATCGTGACGCCCTCCGCCAGTTGCGCCGACACCGTGAGCGAGCGCAGCCGGTTGAAATGGGGATAATTTTCCGGCACTGCATTCTCCGTCCAATTGACGAGATTGCTCAACTGCACGAGATGGCCGGTGCTCGATCGCACGTAGAGCCGCGCCAGATCGCTCGGGGTGACGCGCTTTTGATTCTCAATCTGGAGCACGACGTAATACTGCTGGTTGCCGCGCTGAAAATCAGTCACGCGCCGGCTGCCGAGCATCGTTTCCAGCGTCACCGCAATGTCGCTGATCGCCACGTGCAGATCCGCCGCCTTCGCCCGATCGATCTTCACATCGAGCTGGGGTTTCGCGAGTGAGGGGTCGATCCGCGAGGGACCGAAGAGGCCGCTGTCGCGCATGGATTTCAACAAGCGCATGCCGCCCGCCTGCAACTGATTGAAGTCGGTGCCCTGAATGACGAGTTGCACGGCGTTGGAGCCGCGGCCACCACCGCTCTGGCCGAACGGCCGCGAGGGCGCGACCGTCGCCTGCGCGCCGGTGACCGCGGTCGCAAATTTTTTCCGCAGTTCCGCGATGATCTGCTGCGTCGTGCGCTTGCGATCTTCCCAGAGTTTCAGCGTCCCGGTCACGTAGGCGCGGCCGCCCTCGCCGGTCCGGTGAAAGGTCCGGTCCATCTCCGGCACGGCCGCAATGATCTTCTCCATGTCGTAGGAGTAGAGCCGGAGATATTCCGGCGTGGACCCGACCGGTGGCAGCATGTTGGCCGTGAGGATGCCGCGATCCTCGGCCGGGATCAGTTCGCGCTGGAGCTTGAAATAATAATACCCCCCGGCGCTGCAAAACGCCCCGACCCCCAAGAGCACCAGCACGCGCCACGACATCCCCCATTCGAGCGAAGTCGCGAAGGCCCGGTTCAGTTTCTCGAACAGCACTTCGGTTTTCGCGTAGACCCAGCCGCGCCCGCCGTGCGCCGCATCATGCGATCGCAGCAGCCGCGAGCACATCATCGGCGTGAGCGTCAGCGCGACGAACGCCGACACCAGCACCGACACCGCCAGCGTGATGCCGAATTCGAAAAACAACCGGCCGGTCTGTCCCGATTGAAATGCCACCGGCACGAACACCGCGACGAGCGTCAGGGTCGTCGCGATAATCGCAAACGTGACCTGGCGCGCCCCGAAGATCGCCGCCTGGATCGGCGCTTCGCCCTCCTCCACCCGCCGGTAGATGTTTTCCAACATCACGATCGCGTCGTCGACGACCAGGCCGATCGCGAGCACGAACGCGAGGAGTGTCAGGATGTTGATCGAGAAACCGAGCGCCGAGATGATCGCGAGCGACCCGACGATCGAAACCGGGATGGCCAGCAGCGGGATGAGCGTCGCCCGCCAGTCGCGCAGGAACATGAAGATCATCAGCACGACGAGAATCGCCGCCTCGTAGAACGTCTTGTAGAGCTCATACACGCAGCGCTCCACGTAAACCGAGTCATCCTTGCTGATTTCGATCCGGATGTCCGGCGGCAGCTCGTTGCGAAAGACCGGCAGCAAATCCTTCACCCCTTTCGCCAGCTCGAGCAGGTTGCCCTGCGACTGGCGGAACACCTGCAGCCCGACGGTCGGCCGCAACTTGAAATACGTTTCCGTCCGATATTCCTCCGCGCCGAGCTCCACGCGCCCGAGATCACTCAACTTGATTTGGGAGTTGCCGCGCGTGGCGAGGACAAGATTTTCAAAATCGGCCGTCTCGCGGAGATTGCCAAGGAATCGCACCGGAAACTCCCGCGACACCGACTCGATGCGGCCACTCGGCACTTCGACGTTTTGCCGGCGGAGCGCGCTTTCGACATCGCCGACCGTCAGCCCGTAGGCCGCGAGCCGATCGCCGTCGAGCCACAGCCGCATGGCGTAGCGCGGCCCGTCGATCTTGATCGAAGCGACCCCGGGCACGGACTGCACCCGCTGCACGACGAGGCGCTCGAGCAGTTCGACGATTTGGAGGCGCGTGTGTTTGTCCGAATTGAACGAGATCGAGAGGACGGGACTGCTCTCCGGATCGACCTTGGCCACGCGCACATCGGTCACCTCGGCCGGCAGTTTCACGCGGCCGACCCGATCCCGGATGTCGTTCGCGGCCTCGTCGATGTTGCGAGCGAGCGAAAACTCCACCGCGATCGAAGACGACTGCTCCGCGGAGGACGAGCGCACGAGCCGAATGCCCTCAATCGAGGAAATTTCTTTTTCCAGCGGCTCGGTGATTTTCGTTTCGACGACTTCCGCGGAGGCGCCGGGATAAGTCGTCTGCACCGAGACCGTGGGGGAATCGACGTTGGGATACTCGCGCACCGGCAACCGTCCGAAACGCAGCAGGCCCACGAGCATGATCAGGATCGAGGCCACCACGCAAATAATCGGGCGGCGGATCGACAGATCGGAAAGATTCATGGCGTCAGTTGTCCGCGCTGACCCGGAGCTCCTGGCGGAGCGGGCGCGGATCGAGTTTCGCGCCTTGGAAAAGTTGAATCGCCCCCGTGCCCGACGCGACGACGACGGCCTTCTCGCTCAGTTTCGCGCCGACCGGAATGATTTCCACCATGCCCTTGCTGCGCAGGCCGAGCGTCACTTTCACGAAGTTCGCGGTGCGCTCTGCGCCCTGCTCCTCGACGAGCACGATCTGCGCGCCCTCGGGCGTCATCAGCACCGCGCTTTCGGGCGCGACGAGCACGGCCTTGTGCACTTCGAGGACGAGTTCGACATTGGCAAACATCCCCGGCTTCACCTCGGCCGGCGGGTTCGTGAGATAACCCTTCACGGTGCTGGAGCGCGTCTCCCGGCTGATCGCGGAGCTCACGAAATAAACCTCGCCGCCCACGGAGGCGCCGCCGTTGGTCCGGACAAAAAACGTCGTGCCCGGATGCAACTTGCGGTAAAACCGCTCGGGCACGTCGAACTCGATTTTCAACCGGCTCAAATCATCGACGCTGGTGATGATGCTCTGGCTGTTCACGTAGTCGCCGGGCGAAACCGCGCGGGAGCCGACCACCCCGTCGAACGGCGCCCGGATTTCCGTTTTTTCCAGCCGGCTGTGCTGCAGATTGAGGCGAGCCCGGGCGCTGCGCGCCTCCGCTTCCGATCGATCGCGGTCGGCCTGCGTCACGCTGCTGGTTTTCGCGAGACTGTCGCTGCGCTTCTGGTTGAGCAGCGCGAGTTGGTAAGCGGACTCAGCCTCCTCGGTCTGCGCCGAGATTTCGCTGTCGTCCATCTTCACGAGGAGCTGGCCCTTCTTCACCGCCTGGCCTTCCTCGATTCTGATCTCCCGGACAATGCCGGCGATTTCGGTGCGGACTTGGGCGGACTCGGTTGCGGCCACGGAGCCGACGAGGTTCAGCGTTTCCACCAAGTCGCGGCGCTCGACCGGCATTACCTCGACGGGCGTCATCTGCGCGGCGGCGGCGGTTTTTTTAGGGTCGGCTTTTTTCTCCGCGCACGCTGGCCACACGAGCAGCGCGGCAGCGAGGGCGAGGCCGAGCGGCCAGCGCGAAGCAGCGCCGGCGCCAGGACGGAAGAGTAGGATCGGACTGGGCGGCGCCAAAACGGTTACGGGCATGAAGCGAAGTTTCAGTGGGAGCAGCGGAGCAGCGGGCGCGGCAACTTAGTCGACCCCCGCCTTGCCCATCTTCTCACCCTGCAGCAGGTAAATGTTCGTGAGAAATCCGTCCTCATACATTTCCTTCACCACGAGCTTGCCGAGAAACTGGACGGGCGTGTCCATGACGGGCTTCACGCCATTCACGCCCATGTTGACGACGACAAACTCGTTCACCTGCGGCGTCTGGCCGTAGCAGCACAGCATCGGGCTGGCGACGAGCAGGAATTCCTTCACGAGCCCCTTCTCGACTTTGGTCGGCAGCATGTAGCCGCTGACGATCACCTTCTGGCCGTCAAGCGCCTTGACCTGCGCCGGGATTTGTTTCGCGCCGGACGGGGGCGGCGTGCCGGGCGGCGCCGCGGGATCGAGTTCGGCGGGGACGAACGTGTAGGAGGCGAGCAAATCAAAGCCCGCTTTCGTGTAGCCCTCGGGCGCGGCGGACTTGGCGTGGTCCGCGGCCGACGCCGTCGAGCCGAACCATCCGGCCGCGGCCAAGGCCACGGTGGCGATCAAAACGGAGTGAGAGCGGGTGGAGTGCTTCATAGTGTGGGAAAATAACCAAGGCGGCAGGACTGGCAACCGCTGCGATGCAATCACCGTGCCGCGCTCACGGCGACAGCACGACGTAGCCCACACCGTTTCGGTTCTCGATCTTCGTGCCGAGCGGCGCGGACATTCGGACGAGGTCGGCAATGATCTTGTTGGCGTTCTCCGGCGAGGCGAGCAGCGGACGGCCACGCAGGCCCGGCGGGTTGCCGAAGCCGAGCGTGATCGGCACGAGCGAGATTTCGACGAGTTTGTCGTCCGTGAACTTCGGCAGCGCGATCACGCTCTCCCACGGCTCGCGGGTGGCGGGATAGCTGCGCGTGTCGCCGCCAGTGCGCTTGAGGTTGAACTCGCCGACGCGCGCGTCGAGGCCGAGCCCCTGGCTGTCGTAGTTCTCCTGCGGCTGCCGCAGCACGGTATCGTTCTGCATGATGAAATCGCCGAGGCTGTAGAAGATCGGTTTGCCCTTGTAGATTTCGATGCCCTTCAGCACGTGCGGGCCCTGGCCGACGACGGCGGCTGCGCCCGCGTCGATCACGGCGTGCGCGAACGCCACGAAGAAGTCCGGCGGCGCGCTGCGCTCGCCCGTGCCGGCTTCGTGACAGTGCAACGAGACGATCACGTGGCGGCACATCGTCTTGGCGTCGCTCACGGAGGCGGTGATTTCGGCGATATCCTCCTGGTTCGGAGTGCGGACCACGCCGAATTTCTCGCCGAGCACGAAGCGATTGCCTTGAAACGTAAACTCATTCGGGTTCGCCGCCCCGCCCCGGCCGCCGCCCGAGCCACCCTCGCCGCCGGCGGGGGCGCCGCCCGGAAGTTTTTTCGCAAGCTCGCGCAATTGATCGAGCGTGGCCTGATCCACGAGGTATTTGGTGTCGAAACGCAACGGGCTGAGGCCGGGGCGGCCTTTCATGTCGGTGCGCTGGCGGCCCGCCATCGAGTGCGGCGTGAAGGTGGAGGCCGCGGAAATGATCGCGACGCGCCCGGCGGGCGTCTCCGCGAATCGCGCCTCGCGCGCCTGCTGCATGTTCTCGCCGATGCCCGCGTGGACGATCCCCGCCTCGGTCAGTGCGCGAGCGGTCGAGAACAGCGCCTCGACGGTGTAGTCGCCAGTGTGGTTGTTCGCGCACGCGCCCAAATCGAAGCCGGCCCACGCGAGTTCCTTCGCCATCGCGGGCTCGGCGCGCATGTAGGTGCCGCCCGAGACGACGCTCGGGTAGCCCTCGTAGTTGTGAAACAGCATCTCGACGTTCGTGAACGCCACATCCGCGCCGCGGATGATGTCGATCATTTGGAGGAATTCCGGTTCGCGATACGGCGAGAGCCGCTGCGTGATGATCGAGTCGCCCGTGAGAGCCATGGTCATCGTGGCCGGGGGAAACCTGATCACCCCGGGCTTGGCTTCCTGCGCCTCGGACGGGAGCGCAGCGAGGCTAGCGAGGGAGCACAGGGAGACAAAGGAGCGGGTTTTCATGAGTGCGATGGGAAAAGGGCCGGCGGAAAAAATTCCGCCGGGGATCTAACGGGGGGCGCGGGGTGGCGCGCGCCAGATCGAAAAAAAGAATCATCGCGGTCCGCGTGCTGACGCGGACCGCGACCATTCGGGCGGATTTCTCCGCGAAGGCTTGATCAATCAGTTGGTGCCGGCGGCGGGCGATTTTTCGAGCGACGCAGGAGTGGCCGAACCGTAATAGAGGCTGTTGAAAAGCAGCTTGTAGGTCGCGTGCGGCGTGCCGCGGAACACGGCCTCGAGGCCGAGCAAGACGAGCTTGCCCGCGCCGACGCTCGCTTCGGTGGCCATGTCGCCGCCCTTGAGATATTGCTGGCCGACGGCCCAGCCCGAATAAAGCGGTGCGTCGCTGTCGAACCACACCACGCGGCTCAGCTTCGGCGAGGCGTCCAGCTTCAGCCGGAAGACCGGGCTGCTGTCGAAGAACGCGTAACCCGAATCCGGCATGCCGTAGGCGAGCGGGCTCTTGTTGTTGAACTTCACCGCGAGCACGGAACCCGGGATGTAGAACTTGTCGCTCGAAAGCGCCTTCGACTTGCCGTCGGGGCCGACCTCCGTCAGGTGATTCTCGACGGGAAGACCCATCGCCTCGCCGATCGTCGCGGCCGAGCCGAGACCGACGACCGTGCCACCTTCCTCGACGAACTTGCGGACGGGCGGAACCGTTTTGGCATTGGTGATTGAACCGAGCATCGAGCGGAACTCCTCCGGAATCGTTTCGGCTGCTGGCCCGCCGCGACGGCCGAAGCCGCCGAAGCCACCGCGGCCACCGCGGCCCTCGGTGTAGGAATCGCTCGGGAACACGATCACGTCGTAGCTCGCCTTGAGACCGCCGGCCTCAAGCACCGACGGGAACACGAGCTCAAACGGGAATTCATAATGCTCGAAAATCCAGCGCACCCAGCCCGAGGGCATCAGGCCGCCATAAAGATCGACGAGGCCGATGCGGATCGGCTTCAGCTTCGTCGCCTCGCCTTTCGGGGCCGATGCGACCCCGACGATCGTGAGGCCGAGGCCCTTGGCCGCCGCCTCGATGATCGGCTGCGCGGCGGCAGAGGCGGGCACGTAAATCGTGCCGGTGCCGAGGCCCTTGCCCTCGACCGTGACTTCCTCCTTGAGCCAGTAGACGTCGGCATTGGCCTTGAGCAGGCGGTTCATCAGGATGAACGAATCATTCTGCTTGTGGCTCACGAGATAGCCGACCGGCTTCGCGGGGCCGCTAATTTTCGCCACCGGCGGAGCCAGGAGATCGAAGCTGAGCTTTTCGAATGGGCCGTCGAATCCCTCGAGCACGCGGTCGAAATTCACCCCCATTTGCTTCGCGACCGTCCAGCCCGTGATGTCGTAGGGGCGCTTCGGCGGTCCACCCGCGTAGGTGAAATCCATCGGGTGATCCTGCGGTTCGAACGTGTCGAGCAGCGCGGGACGAAATGCCTGATCCATCTTCATGACGAAGGAACCGGCGGGATATTTTTTCCCGGCAACCGTGAACTCCTTCGTCGCGCGGTGCACTTCGAGACCGCCCTTGAGCATGACGTTGATGAATTTCACGACGGTCGGAAAGTCATCCTGATCGGCGGTGATGATGTAGCCGCGCGCATCGCGAAACGCGGGATCATGGAGCACCTTGTCGTAAAATTCCTTCGGGATCGGCGGCGTCAGCGAGCGGCCGACCACGGCATCGCCGCCTGCGGCCGGCGCCGCCAGAAACGCCGCGGCGTTGGCACCAAATGCGTCCAAGTTCAACCGATTGGGATTGGCGAGGCGGTCCTTGTCTGCCGCCGCCACCATCGCATCGATGCGCTTCGGCGTGACGGTCCAGGTGTCCTTGCTGCCGCGCTCGATCGAGCGGCGCCCCATCAAATAGAAATTCATGAGCACCTTTTCGCGATTGCGGGAGGCGTAGTCGCAGACGGCGCGTTCGACCTCGATCATGTAGTCAATCGACTGGCGGTAGTGCCAGGTGCCCGGGGCCACCGGCAGCGGCCACTCGGTCGTCGGGAGCTGCTTGTCGGCCATGACCGGCACTTCCATCGGCGTGGGGCCGCCGATGATTTCGGTCAGGATGCCGATGGTGTTGCGGAAATAAGTCGCGGTGCGCATGCCACCGTTAAACCACGTGGAATACGGTGCCGCCGAGAGCATCGCGGAGCCGCCCATGCCCTTCGAAACCAGGCGCGAATGCATCGCGGTGCCGACTTCCTGAATGCCGATCGGAATCATGGGATCGAAGTCGTAGTTGAACGGATTGCGGAACGGCGGGATGAAAATCACGGCGCCGAGCGGGCCCGTCTGGTGGACGTTGTGCATGATCTGCGGATTCCATTCCACGAAGAGCACCTTGTTCTGGTTCGTGGTCTCCGCCATGTTGGACATGATCGAGTCGCGGTTATTATCGTGCCCGATGTATTTCGCGTAGAGGCGCGGCAGATTGTTCATCGTGCGCTCCTTTTCGTCGGCGTTGCGCATATACCAGTTGGCGACGAGCTCGACGCCGTCCGGATTCGGCACGGGCATGAGGAGCACGTTGTCGTCGAGGAAGCGCATCGTCTCCTCATCGGTCTTGCTCACCATCTGGTAAACCATTTCGGCGAGACTCTGCGAGTTCACGGTCTCCGTCGCGTGCAAGCCGCCGTCGATCCAGACGATCGCCTTGCCTTCCTTGGACAGTTTGGTGGCTTCCTCCGTCGTGAGGCGGGCGCGCGCCATCTTCTGGGAAATCTCTTTCCAGTGATCCAACTTCTGCAGGTTGGCAGGCGAACTAATAATCGCCATGTATTGCGGGCGGCCTTCTTCCGTGTTGCCGATCGAAATCACTTTCAGGCGATCCGATTCTTCGTCCCATTTTTTCAACATCGTCGAAATCTGGGTGTAGCTCGCCATCTTGTAGTCGTCGCCGATGGTGAAGCCGATGAGGTCCTTTTGCGGCGTGATTTTTGGCTGCGCGAATCCGACGGAGGCGGCGAGGAGACCGCCGAGCACGAGTCCGATTCTAGCAGGAGAACTGATCCATTGGTGTATCATAGGTGTGAGGTGAAAACAGACGGGGACGAAGCCGGCGCTTCAGGAAAAATATTCTCCGCACCAACGGCCCGATGCGCGGCAGACGAGTGCGCAAAACGAAGGTTGCTCGAAGGGTCGGCTCGCAGCAGTCATTGTGCCGTGGGGTGATGAAACATTTTCATTGGCACGCGCAAAGTCCAACCTCAAAAAAACTCCCGCCGCCCAAAAAACTTTTTGACCGATCGCGCGGCGCGTTCAGCCGAAATTTCTTGGCGTAGTCCCTGCTCACTTGCCGCGCAACGAAAGACGCCCACACTGCGTCAGGCCAGCGAGCCATCCGCACCTTCTCCAACGCTTCAACATCTAATTATCTCCACAATGATCGATGGCAAAACCTGGTCGGAAAAATTGCGGGCGGAAATCGGCAAGGCCGTCATCGGCCAGGAGGAGATCGTCGATCGCCTCTTTGTCGCCCTGCTCGCCAACGGCCACGTCCTCCTCGAAGGCATGCCCGGCCTGGCGAAGACCCTCCTCGTGAAAACGCTTGGCTCCGCCCTCGGCGTCAGTTGCGGCCGCGTGCAATTCACGCCCGATTTGCTCCCGAGCGATGTGGTCGGCACGATGATTTTCCAGCCGAAGACCGGCGAGTTCACCGCGCACAAGGGGCCAATCTTCGCGAACCTCGTGCTGGTCGACGAAATCAACCGCGCGCCCGCCAAGGTGCAGAGCGCGCTGCTCGAGGCGATGCAGGAGCGGCAGGTCACGATCGGCGGCCACACCTATCCCCTGCCGGCGCCGTTCTTCGTGATGGCGACGCAAAATCCCATCGAGCAGGAGGGCACCTATCACCTGCCCGAGGCGCAGATGGATCGTTTTCTCTTTAAGCTCTCGCTCGATTATCCGTCGCACGACACCGAAATCAACCTGATGGAGCGCTGGGGCCAGGTCACGAAGCAGCCGGTCGTCGAGGCCGTTTCCTCCGGCGCGGAACTGCTCGAGCTGCGCAAGCTTGTGGATCAGATCTACGTCTCGCCGCAGATCAAGGGCTACATCGTTTCGCTCGTGCGCGCCACCCGCGCCCTCGCGAATCCGCCTGAAGGCGAGCCGCGTTACCTCACGTGGGGCGCCTCGCCCCGCGCCGTGCTCGCGCTCTATCAGGCCAGCCGCGCCATCGCCTGGCTGCGCGGCAGCGACCACGTCGCGCCCGATC
>JBBRLB010000113.1:0-20282 GCA_038231575.1 Opitutales bacterium
GGCTTCGAGCACGTGCTCAACTACAAGCCGCTGCGCGTTGAGCTCGCCACCGGCAGCCTCGACGGGCCCGGAAAATCCTGCGCGCTCGCGGTCTTCGTTCACCGCGACAATTCGCTCGCGCAGCTTACCCTCGCGCAGCTCGACGCGATTTTTGGCGACGAGCTTCGGCGCGGCCACGCGCCGATGCGGACCTGGCGCGAGCTGGGCGTGACGGGCGCGCTCGCGGCGAAACCGATTTCGCTCTACGGCTACGATCCGCGCTCCGGGCCGGGCGTGTTCTTCCGTCACGTCGCCCTGAACGACAGCCAGAAGATCCATTGGGAAACCTACGCCGAGTTTTCCGATCAGAAAAATCCCGACGGCTCCCTCGTGCGCGCGGGTGCCCAAGCAGTTGCCGCGCTCGCGCGCGATCCTGCGGGCATTGCGGTTGCGACGTCGGGTGACGCGAATGCGGCGGTGAAAATGATCGCGATCGCCGCCGACGATCGCGGGCCGTTCGTTTTGCCGACGAAGGAGACCCTCGTCGCGCGGAGCTATCTATTCGCGCGGCCCGTCTTTGCGTGCGTGAACCGTCCACCGGGTGCGCCGCTCGACCCGAAAGTGCGCGAGTTCCTGGCCTACATCCTCAGCGCCGAGGGCCAGCGCGAGTTGGGGCGCCCGGGCGATTACCTGCCACTGGACGCCAGCGCGGCGGACTCCGCCCGGGCGGCGCTCAACTAACCCCGTTTTCTGAAAGGAAATTCAGCGCGGTTTCATGTTTCGTTAAGCTCAAAGCTGCTTAATCCATGATGGCGACGCAGCCCCTGCGTTTCGCACTACGTCCCGTTCATGAAACTAAGACTCCTCTCCGTCCTCGCCTCGTTGATTTTCGCGACCGCCGCTTCGGCGGTGCCGGCCAATGTCCTCCTCCGCGTCCCCGTCGGCACGTCGCAGCCGGCGGAGCTTGCGCCGCTCCTCTCGAAGTGGCGTCAGTCCGGCCAGGTCGCCAACGCCCTCCTGCTCACGCAGGGCAAACCGGAAACCGCCGCGCACCCCGCTTCGTTCGAGACGCTTGTTGTCCTTGAGTTTCCCAACGAGGCCGCCGCGGACCGCTGGCAGGGCGAGGCCGCGCCCGCCCTGCCCGCCGGCCTCATCGTCCGCCGTGCCGACGCGCTCGTGCATGGTGAACTTTCCCCGCGCGACTCGAACCATTCGATCTTCATCGTGAACACCTACACGCCGATCGTTTCGCGTGAGCGCTATAACGAATTTGCGCAAGGTTACATCAAACCGCTCTATGAAGCGATGCGCGCCACGAAGCACCTCGTGCGCTACACGATGTATCACGAGCGTGGGGAGCAGGGCCAGGTCAACGCGATCACTGTGCTCGAGTATCGCGATGCGCACGCGCTTGCCGCGGTGGGCACGCTGAAGACCGGGATTCGCGAAAAACTCACTGCCACCATCCCGACCTACGCGCAGGCGGACAAAATTAAGGACACGCTCCGCCTTGACGGCCACGGCACGAACGCGACCTACACCGAGTTGCCCCCGCCCGATCTCAGCGATCTGCCGCCCTATAAGCCCGAGACGATCATCGTCGGCGGCGTGCGCGTGGTCGGTAGTGAATTAAAAAACGTCGTCCAATATCTCGCCGACGGCTTCGCGAAATTCCATCCCGAGTCGCGGGTGGTCGTCAGCCACATCCCGAGCAGCGAGGGAGGCATCGCCGGCCTCTACAGCGGCATCTCCGACGTCGCGCCGATGGGCGACGACGCGAAGATCACCGACCAGATGCCATTCTACAATGCGTTCGGCTATATGCCGACGGAGATTTCCGTGGCGACCGGCGGTTACGAAAAACGCGGCTCGCTCTTCGCGTGGGCGATCGTCGTCCACGAGGACAATCCCCTCGAGGAAATTTCGATGGACCAACTTGAGCGCACGTTCGGCAGCGAGCGCAGCGGCGGCTGGGAACTCGTGAACAACGAAAATTTTCTCTACACCGCGAAATACGCCCGCGGTGCCGACACCAACATTCGCAAATGGGGCCAGCTCGGACTCCAGGGCGAGTTTGCCGACAAGGAAATCTCGACCTTCGGCTACGTCGCGCCCGGCTTCGCGATCGCGATCGAGCGGCAGCTGTTTCACTGGTCACACAAGTGGAACGGCAACTTCATGGAATACGTCGAGACCAAACAGACGACCTCCGATGCCGACGGCGCGAAGGTCGATAGCGTGCGCCCGCTCGAGGCGCTCTCGAAGAACAAATTCGCGATCGGCATCGCTGCGTTGATGCATGTGAACGATTATCCGAACCTCAAGGTGCTGAAAGTTTCACCGCGCAGCGGCGGTCCCGCGGTCGCGCTCACGCCCGACAACGTCGCCGGCCGCACTTACCCGCTGATCCGCGACGCGTATTTCTACGTGAACAAGCCGCCCGGTGGAAAACTCGATCCGCGCGCGCGCGAGTTCATGCGTTTCGTCCTGAGTCGCGAAGGCCAGGAAATTATCGCGAAAGTCGGCTACTATTACCCGCTCAATGCGGCCTATTTGAAGGAGCAGCGCAAGAAACTGGACTGAGCCATGAGCCGGAAATTTCTCCTCGCGGTTGCGATCGTTTCGGTGGCGGTGGCGCAGACGCGCGACGCCATCGAAGTCCAGAAAGGTCGCGACGACAAACTCAAGAAGCGCGGCGCGATCACTTACTATGATACGCGCTGGGATCTCTCCGAGTTGCCCGCCTATAAGCCCGAGCAGCAGATGACCGGTGTGATCCGCCAGTGGGGCTCGAATTACTTCAAGGACAGTCCGCTGGGCAAAGCGTGGGAGGATGGCTTCAAAAAATTTCACCCTGGGGTGACGTTTGAGGACGAGCTGAAGACGACGCTTGTCACGATTCCCGCGCTCACCTTCGGGCTTTCCGATCTCGGGCCGAGCCGGCACATCACCTCGGACGAGACGCTGCTTTTTCAGCGCTATCACGAATCGCATCCACTTGAAATCACCGCGGTGACGGGCAGCCTCAACGTCCCGGGGTGGAACTACGCGATCGCAATCTACGTCAACAAGGACAATCCGCTCGCGAAACTTACGGTCGAGCAGCTCGACGGGATCTTCGGCGCGCCGCGGGCGGGGGCGTTCGTGGACATTTCCTGGGACACCGCGGCGGCGCGCGGCCCGGAAAAAAATCTCCGCACGTGGGGCCAGCTTGGGCTCGCGGGTGAATGGGCGGACAAACCGATTCACGTTTACGGTTTCAATCTCCAATACCACATCCCGCGGACCTTCGAGCGCCTTGTTTTTCAAGGCGGCGCGAAGTGGAACGAAAATCTGGTCGAGTTCACGAACTACAAGAACGCCGACGGCACGACCGAGCTTGAGGGTAAGCAAAGCGCCGACGCGGTCGCGAAGGATCGCTACGGGATCGGATATTCCGGTTATGGCTTCATGACGTCGGAGACGAAGCGCGTGGCCATCGCGCCGCGCGGCACGACGAACTATGTCGACCTGAATTTGGAAAATCTCCGGAGCCGCGCCTATCCGCTCTTCGACGAAGTTTATTTCTACACGCGGAGCGACGCCGCCAAGCCGCTTGAGCCGAAGGTGCGGGAATACCTCCGCTACATCCTCAGCCGCGAGGGTCAGGACGCCGTCCAGCGGGACGCCAAATATCTCCCGCTGCCGGCCGCGGTCGTCCGCGAACAACTGAGAAAACTCCAATGAAAACCCGCACTTTATTTTTCGCGCTCCTCGCGGTCGCGCCAGCGCTTCACGCCGACGAAAAAGCCTCCACCGGGCTCGCGATGCAAAAGGCGCGCGCCGACGGGCTCGTCGCCAAAGGAAAGAAGGCCTATTACCCCGGCGACAAGTGGGACCTCAGCGATCTGCCCGCCTACGAGCCGAAGGAAAAGGTCACGGGCACGATTCGCCTTTGGGGCAGCAACTATATCGTCGATGGCAACGTCGGCGACTACTGGGAGAAAGCGTTTCAAAAATTTCATCCCGGCGCGAAGTTCGAGTATCACATGCTAACAACGCGCGCCGCGGTCCCCGCGCTGACGTTTGACCTCGCCGACGTCGGCATCAGCCGCAAAATGAAGACCGAGGAGCAGCAGCTGTTCGAGCGCTACAAAAATCACTCGCCCCTCGAGCTCGTGATCGCGACCGGCTCCTATAATGTCACGGGCTGGAATCCCGCGTTCGGCATTGTGGTGAGCAAGGACAACCCACTGACGAAAATCACGTTTGCGCAGCTCGACGGAATCTTCGGCGCCGAGCGGCTCGGCGGCTGGATCGGCACGGACTGGCATCCGGAGTTTTCCCGCGGGCCCGAAAAAAATCTCCGCCGCTGGGGCCAACTCGGGCTCACGGGCGAATGGGCTGACAAGGAGATTATTCCTTACGGCCTCAACCAGCGCTACAGTCAGGCCGGCACGTTTTCCGATCGCATCCTCCAGGGGAGCGACAAGTGGAATGAGCGTCTCCGCATCTACGCGAACTTTGTCGGCGATCCGAACAGCGGCGGCGCATCGATGGGCTTTGGGTCGCTCAAGCGCGGTCTCAACGACGATCTGAAGAAGGACCGCTCCGGCATCGCCTATGTTTCAGCGCCGGTCGGCCCCAATCTGCCCGCCGAGTGCAAGGTGCTCGACGTCGCCGAGAAATTCGACGGCCCCGCCTACGGTTATACCCTCGAGAATATCCGCAGCCGGAAATACCCGCTCTACGACGAGATTTACGCTTACGTCGATGCAGCACCCGGCCAGGCGATGGACCCGAAAGTCCGCGAGTATCTGCGCTTCATCGTAAGCCGCGAAGGCCAGATGGAAATCATGCGCGACGGGAAATATCTCCCGCTCACCGCCGACGTTTCGCGCCAGCAGTTGAAAAAACTTCCGTGATCCGCACCCGCAAAAAGACACTACCCATGAAAAAAATCCGCACCGCCCTTCTCGCCCTCACGTTTGCCGTTTCGGCGCTGTTCGCCGCCGACGCGCCCAAGAAAAACTGGACGCCGCCGCCCTATAAAATCTACGCGCAGACGCTGTGCGACCAGATCATGGCGCAGCATCCGGAGCTGATCAGCGTGACGATCCACGCCGTGCCCGCGGGCACGCCGGAGGTTTACACGATGATCGCGGGCTCATTTCCCGAACGAATCGGCAATCCCGACGACGACGATGATGTCATGATCATCAAGCTGGGCATCACAATCGTCGACTCGCGCTGGCACCGCACGAAAGACGTGGTGAAAAAATTCGTGATGATGATGCCGCTGCGCGACTCCGCCGGTGAACTCTGCGGCAGCATCATCCTCGCCTACAAGAACGACGGCGCCAACGCCAAGGGCGAACGCGGCTTCTTCACGATGGCCAGCGACCTGCGCGATGGGCTGCAGAAGCAAATCCCGGGCTACGCCGCGCTCTTCGGAAAGGCGAAGTGATCGCCTCGCTTCAGCTCGTTCGTTTTTTGGGTTGGGGGTGCGCCGGCTGTGCAGCCGGCGCACTTTTTGCACAAGACGCCGCGCTCGACTCACTGCCGCGCTACGCGCCGGAGCAGAAAGTTTCCGGCGTCATTCGGAATTACGGCAACGCCTATGCCGGGCTCCTGAAAAAATGGGAGGACGCGTTTCGGAAAATTCACCCGGACGTTTCGTTCGCCGACACGCTGCCGACGAGCGACGCGGCATTTCCCGCGCTCATCACCGGCGTGACCGATCTCGCGCCCGACGGCTCGGAGCCGGCGCTGACCGAGACGCTGGCGTTCTTCGAGGTCTACGGTTACCACGCGACGGGGATCACGGTCGCGAGCGGGACCTACGACACCGAAGGGCGCTCGCCCGGCATGATAATTTTCGTGAATGAGAAAAATCCACTCACGCAGCTCACGTTGAAGCAGCTCGACGGAATTTTTGGTGCTGAACGCAGTGGTGGCTTGCGCGGATTTCAGTGGACGCCCGAGGACGCGCGCGGCCCCGAGCAGAACATCCGCACGTGGGGCCAGCTCGGCCTCCGCGGCGAGTGGGCGGACAAACCGATTCAAACTTACGGCCATGCGCCGTCGGGTGCCGCGCGTTTCTTCCAATGGATGGTGCTGCACAATTCCGACAAGTGGGCGCCGAACTATCGCGGCTATGTCGAGACCGGCAGCAAGATGATCGCCGATTCCGACAAGGCCACGCAGCGCCTCGGCATCCAGCACATGTTGCGCGACGAACTCGCACACGACCGCTACGGCATCGCGTGGACGATCATGCCGCAGGCGAAAGGTATCGCGGGCATCAAATCGCTCGCGCTCGCACAAGCGGACGGCGGCCCGTTCGTCGCGCCGAGCCGCGAGAGTTTTCAGACGCGCACTTATCCGCTCGTGCGCAGCATTTACCTTTATCTGAACCGCAAACCCGGCACGTCGGTCGAGCCGAAGCTCCGTGAATTTCTCCGCTTCATCCTCAGCCGCGAAGGCCAGGCGATCGTGGCGGACGGCAGTGGGTTTCTCCCGCTGCCCGCGGCCACCGCCGCCGCGCAACGGGCGAAACTTGATTGAAACGCTGCGGCGCGGGGTCGCGGCGCGTTAGTGCTTCCGCACCGCGTCGATGAATTTGTTGGTGTAGGTCGTGGCGAGGTCGACCTTCGCATACTCCGGAAATAATGCGGCGATGGCCTTGGCCTCGCTGCGGGCGGCGGCGTCTTCCATGACCCCGTCGGTCGCGAACATTTTTAATCCCTGCGCGATGACGCGGGGCTCCTTGCCTTCGCCGCCGACGACCTCCGGGGCGGCCGCCGTGATTTCCGCGACCGAATGCGTATTGATAAACGTGAGCGCACGGGCGAAGGCCCGGACGAGATGCCGCGTCAGCTCCGGGTGGGCGTTCGCGTAGGCGGTGGACATGTAGAGCACCGTCGAGGGACAGGTGGAGCCGAGAGTCTGGCGGGTGCCGTCGGCCGAGTAGAGATCGGCGAAAACGGTTGCGACGCCCTGCGCCTCGTAGAAGCCGGCGTCCGGTTCCGGAGCGATGATGAAGTCAGCCTCGCCGCTTTTCAGGGTCGCGGCGTTCGCCACCCGATCCTTGGTCGGCAAAGCGGTGAAATCGGTGATCGAAAAGCCCTGATGCAACATGAGCATGTTGGCCGAGGTGGATTTGGCGGAGTGCGGCCCGCCGGTGATAATGCGTCGGCCCTTCAACTCGGACAGGCGGGTGACTTTGCCCTTGAGGTGATTCGCGATGAGCAAGGTGTAGCCCGGGGTGACGCCCATCGTGATCACGGACATGCACGCCCGGCCCTCGGACTGCGCCACAATCGTGTGATGATAATAGGCCACCATGCCGGTCACCCGCCCATCCGTGAGCATGTCGTCCACCTGCGCGGTCACGGCTGTCTCGGTGAGCGAAACGCTAAGGCCTTCGTCCTTGAAGTAGCCCAAGTGATCCGCGAGCAGCACAGGGAGGTTGCGGACGACTTTGATACCGTCGACTGCGAGGACGACCTTGGTCGGCTCAGCGGCGGTGGCCGGCGGCACGCCAGTCGCGAGAATGGCGGCACCGGCCAGAAGGAGGAGGGAGCGGAGGAGACAGGGAGTTTTCATGGGAGCGGGGAAGTAACGGACTAGACGCGGCCGCAGCGAAACGCGGCACGACCCGCGAGACACGGCGGGGTGCGAGAGGTTCGGCGCAGCGGCTGAAGCCATCCTGAATTGAGCCTTAAATTCGCTTCAGGGAAGCCACGAAGCGGGTGACTCTGAAAAAGATTTCAGGTGCGCTTCAGCCTCGTTTTAGCTTCTGCGACGAATGTAGCGTTACCCATGAAACCCGCTCTGCGCACCCCGCTGCTCACCTTTCATCTGTGGACGGGCATCACAGTCGGCCTCGTGTTCATTGTGGTCGCGTTGTCGGGCGCCGCGCTGATTTTCCGCACCAAGCTCGAGCGGCAGTTCGATCAAAAGCGTTTCGTTGTCGAGCCCGGCACCACCCGACTTCCGATCGACGACCTCGTGGCGCGGGCGAAGACGGCGCATCCCGGCCCGAATTTCCTCAGTGTGCGCTTCTGGAGCGATCCCACGATGCCGTTCTTGGCGCTGTTCAGCGACAAGCAATACGTCCACCTCAATCCCTACACGGGGGAGTTTCTCGGCGCGCGCCAACGTTACGGCGAAGGCTTCGGCTGGATCGAAAGCGTGCATAAGTATTTGTGGTTCGAACCGAGCCCCCTCGGCGAGAACGTCAATGGCACGTTCGCGTTCATCTTTGCGGCGCTCCTTTCGACCGGACTCGTGCTCTGGTGGCCTGCCACGCGGCGCGCGCTCATCGCCGGCTTTACGTTCAACCGCAAGCTCAGCGGACGGCCGTGGAATCTCAATCTGCACAAAACCATCGGCGCTTACGCCGCGCTCATCCTGCTCTTCAGCGCGCTCAGCGGCATTCCCATTTCGTTCGAGTCGACGCGCGCCGTGCTCGATGCGATTACGTTTTCCGAACGCGAGGATCCGCCCATCGCGCCCGTTGGACCCGTGGTCGCGTTCACGGGCTTCGACGCCGCGGAACGTCAGATCAATGACCTCATGCCCAATGCGCGGGAGACCTACATCCCGCTGCCGAAGAAAGGGCTGGTCGCCGCTTACGCGATCGCGGCCGATGCGCCGCACCCTAATGCGCGCTCCTACGTTTACCTTGATCCGGCGGCGAACGTCGGGCGTTACGCGCCGTTTGCACAGGCGAGCACGGGCTACCGGCTCTATTACTGGATGATGTCGCTGCACACCGCGGCGACGGGCGGCATCGTCGCGCAGCTCCTGCTGCTTTTCGCCACGCTCAGCGTGCCGCTCCTCGCGTGGACGGGCGTGGCCAGTTACCTCAAACGTCGCGCCGCAACCGCGCGGCGGAAGCAGCCCGCCGCCGCGTCCGCCCCGGGCCCGAGCGCGACGGTTTCGGCGAATTGATTTCCGCCTCAGGGCGATGGTGCGAGCGCGGGTGCGCCGAATCACCCGCCGACCGGGGCGTTCATCGGGCCGCGGCGAAACCCAGCATCGCTCGAAAATTCTAAAATATTTTTCAGGCAGGCTTCAGCCGCCGTTTAACGACAGCTGGGACATTTCGCATCATGCCCCCCGTTCCTGACTCGGCCACGCCCCCTTCCTCTTCCTCGCCCGCGGCGGCGGATTCCGCTGCTCCAGAGACGCCGACGGGGTTCTGGCCGCACGGCTGGTGGAAAATCATGGAGCTGCGGATCGGCATCCTGCCGCTGCCGGTCGCCGTCGTCCTCACGGCGTTGCTCGGCACGTTCATCGCGACGGGCAAGTTCCCCGCGAGTGGCAAGACCCCTCAGGACGTCTGCACGATGCTCGCCGTGCTCGCGCTCGGCGGTTTCGTCTGCGCCGAAATCGGCAAGCGGCTCCCGCTCCTCGGGAACATCGGCGGCGCGGCAATCTTCGCGACGTTTATCCCGAGCTACCTCGCGTTCCACCAATACATCCCGAAGGTCATCGTGCAGACCGTCACCGATTTCACGACGGTCACGAACTTCCTCTATCTTTTCATCGCGTGCATCATTGTCGGCTCGATCCTGAGCATGGACCGAGCGGTGTTGATCAAAGGCTTCCTGAAAATCTTCATCCCCCTCGCCGCCGGTTCGATCGCGGCGGCGCTGGTCGGCACCGGCGTGGGCACGCTCATGGGACTCGGTGCGAAGAACACGCTCTTTTACATCGTCATTCCGATCATGGGGGGAGGGGTGGGTGAGGGGGCGCTGCCGCTTTCGACCGGCTACGCGGAAATCCTCCACCTGAAACAGGGCGACGAATTTGCGCGCGTGCTGCCGCCCGTGATGTTCGGCAGCCTCACGGCGATTCTGCTTTCGGGCACACTCAACTACGTCGGAAAAAAATTCCCCAAGCTGACTGGCGAGGGCCGCATGCAACCTGGCGAACGCGACGACCTCAAGCCGCAGAGTGAGGAAATTACCGGCCACGTGGACGTGAGCCACATCGCGGCGGGCGCGAGCATCGCCATTACACTCTACCTGCTCGGCGTGGCCGCCAACCGGCTGCCGCCGGAAGCTTTGCGGTTTCCCGCGCCGGTCGTGATGTTGTTTCTCGCGGTGGCAGTGAAGCTCGCCTACGGCGTGCCGCCGTCACTCCAGCACGGTGCCGGTATCGTCTACAAATTCTTCCGGACCGCCGTGACGTATCCGCTGCTCTTCGCCATCGGTGTCGCCCTCACGCCATGGGACAAGCTGATGGCCGCGCTCCACCCGGCTAATCTCGTGACGATCATCGCCACCGTTGCGACGCTCATGGGCACGGGCTTCATCGTTGGCCGCTGGGTCAAACTCTACCCCATCGAAGCGGCGATCGTGAATGCATGTCACTCGGGTCAGGGCGGCACCGGCGACGTCGCAATCCTCACGGCGGCGAACCGCATGCAGATGATGCCATTTGCGCAGATCGCCACCCGCATCGGCGGCGCGATTACGGTGACGGCCGCACTTATCGCCCTCAAGGCGATGAGCTGAGCGACCGCCGCGGGCGGTCACGACGGTGACTTTCCCGGGACGGGCGTTCCCTCGACGCACAGTGCGTTTCAGTGATTGCGCGGCTGACGACCTGCGGCATGGTCACCGTCGCCTGACCGCGCGATGAGCCTGCCCGCCCCGATTCCCCTGCGCCGGTGGGCCGTGGTGCTCGCGCCCGGCCTCGTGCTTTATTTCGTGCCCCTGCCGGGTCTGCAACCGGAGCAGCGTCACTTGCTCGCGTTTTTCGTCGCGATGATCGTGTCGTTCATGGCCCGGCCGGTGCCGATGGGGGTGAGCGTGCTCGTGACAATGACGCTCGTGGCGATCACGCGCACGCTGCCGCCGAACCGCATTTTCGCCGGGTTCGGCAATAATATCGTGTGGCTGGTGTTCTCCGCATTTCTCTTCGCCCGCGCGGTGACGAAGACGCACCTTGCCCTCCGGATTGCGTATTTTTTTATCAGCCGGTTCGCCCGCACGCCCCTGACGCTCGGCTACTCGGTCGCAATCTCTGATCTCGTGCTCGCGCCGTTCGTCCCTTCGGACACGGCGCGCGGTGGCGCAATTATCGCTCCGGTTGTCCGAGGGTTGGCTTCGGCCCTCGGCTCAGAGCCGGGTCCCAGCGCCAACCGGATCGGGGCTTATCTCACGCTCGTTGGGTTTCACTGCACCTACGCCGCGTCCGCGATGTTTCTCACCGGCATGGCGGCCAATCCGCTCATCGCCGATTTTGCGGGCCGCCTCGCGCATGTCGATCTCACGTGGGGCCGCTGGGCACTGGCCGCCAGTGTGCCGGGACTCTGCACCTTTGCGTTGGTGCCGTGGCTGCTGCAGCAACTGCATCCTCCCGAGCTGCGGGAGACGGAGAACGCGCGCGCGCTCGCTCGGGACCGACTCCGGCTGATGGGGCCGATGTCGCGCGACCAAGTCGCTCTGGTCATCATCATGCTGGTCGTCGTGGCGGGATGGGTGACGACGCCGTTGCATGGTATTCTCAACACCTTTGTCGCTCTGGCCGGGGTGTGTGCCCTCCTGCTCACCGGCGTGATCACGTGGGCCGAGTTGCTGGGGGACACGAAGACGTGGGACACCATCAGTTGGTTCGGTCCCTTGATCGTGATGGCTGACGCGCTCAACGACACTGGCGTGATCACGATTATTTTCACGCCCGTCTTTACGCAGCTCCACGGCTGGCCATGGCCGGTGGTGCTCGCGGCGCTCGCGGGACTTTATGTTTATGCGCACTACGGCTTCGCGAGCATGACGGCGCACGTCACGGCCCTCTATCCGGTATTTCTCGGTGCGGCGCTGGCGGCCGGCGTGCCGCCGATGGTCGCGGTGCTGACCCTCGCGTTTTTCTCCAACCTCAACGCCGGCGTCACCCACTATGGCACGGGCTCGGCCCCGGTTTATTTCAGCCCCGGTTACGTTTCGCAGAGCACGTGGTGGACGCTGGGCTTGGTGATCTCACTCGTAAACCTGGCGATCTGGCTCGGCGTAGGCCTCGTGTGGTGGCAGCTGATCGGGCTCTGGTAGTGGCGGATCGCTACGCCATCCCGCGCGAAGAAGGCAACGCGGCCACGATGATCGACGCCGCCCCTGGCTCGGACGGAGCGGAGCGGGCGAGGGGGATTTCAAACACCACCCGCAAACCAAGACCGCGCCCCCCCGCCTCCGCGCGAATCGTGCCGTGGTGTAGGCCGAGGATACTGCGGGAAATTGCCAGCCCGAGCCCGCTGCCGCTGTCCTCTAGTTTGTGCTCGTCGCTGAGCCGCACGAACCGCTCGAAGATGCGTTCCCGCTCGGCGGCGGGCACGCCGGGACCATCGTCCTCGATCGCTACGCGCCAGCCTTCCACCGTGAACTCTGACCGCAGTGAAATCGTCCCGCCGCGGGGCGAAAATTTCAGCGCATTGGCGACTAGATTCAGAAGCACTTGGCGGATCCACTTGGGGTCATATTCGACCGTGCCGCTGCCCTCAATCGTTTCGGTATAGTGCACGCCCCGACTCTCGGCCAGGACTCGCGCATCCAGTCCAAATATCTGGAGGAAGCGTCGCGGATCTTCGCGTTTCAACTCGGGCGTAACCGCCCGCGCCTCGACGCGAGACAGGAAGAGCAGTTCCTCAATAATCTTGTTGAGGCGCGCAATTTCCTCGAGTTGCGACTGCACCGCCTCTTCTTGCGCGGGAGTGAGGCCGCCCTCGATCAACAGTTTTTCCGCCTGTAGTCGCACGAGGGAGAGCGGCGTCTTTAATTCATGTGAAGCTTCCGCGCTAAACCGCCGCACCTGATTGAAGGAAGATTCAAGCCGGTCGAACATTTCATTCAGCAATCTGGCGAGGTTGGAGATTTCATCCTGCACCGCGGAGACCGGAATGCGTTCGCTCAAATTGTCTGAGCGGATCCGGTGCGCCGTTTCCTGCATGATTCGGACCGGGCGCAAGGCCACCCGGCTGAGGATAAGACCGGTGATGACACTCACGATCAGCATAAAGCAGACGAGCACGAGGCTGATTTCGGCGTAGCCTTCCATCACCTTGCGCACCTGGCTGAGCGAGGTCGCGACCATCACATCTTTCGTGCCGAGGACAAATTCGCCGACCCGCAATTCGCCCGTGGTTTCGAGTTCGGCATTAAACTTCGCCTCACCGGCGACGTCAGGCATTCGCCGGCCGCCGAGATTTTTCGAGCTGAAGAGCACGCCCTCGCCCTTCTCATGAACCTCGACGAAAAACAACACCGCGGCGACCTCGGTTGTCCGGCGGATGCGCTCCTCGATCTTGTCGGTGGTGAGCGCCGCGTAGTCGGGCCCGAGGCTGGCCTTAATCTGTTCAAACTCGGCGTCGTTCAGCAGATCGAGCCCACCCACGAGATGCTTGTTCAACAGGTAATAGCCGGCCACGAACAGGACTGCGAGCGTGGCCGTCGAGACGAAGGCATACAGCATCGCAAGCCTGGCGCTGAGCGACTTCACAAGAGTTGGTAGCCGACGCCTCGCACCGTCTTGAAGAGGGGTTGGCCCGCGTCGGCCTCAAGTTTGCCGCGCAGCTTGCTCATGTAGACGTCGAGGAGGTTGGTATCGACGTCGTAGTGAGACTCCCAAATTTTCTCGCTGATGAGCGTGCGAGTGAGGATGCGACCGGGATTCTGCAGGAACACCTCAAGCAGCGCGAACTCGCGACTCGTCAGCTCGACCGTCACGCCATTCTGGGTGACGGTGCGCCCGAGCAAGTCCATCAGAACGCCGCCATGTTCGAGCACGGTTTCCTTCACCGTGCTCTGTCGGCGCAAGAGGGATCGCACCCGCGCCAGCAGTTCCTCAAGGCTGAAGGGCTTGGCCAGATAGTCATCCGCCCCGACATCAAGCCCCTTGATCCGATCCGCCACGGCGTCCCGTGCGCTCAGGATTAGCACGGGCTCCAGAAAACCACCTTTGCGCCATTCCTGAAGCAGCGCGAGCCCATCCCCATCGGGCAGTCCGAGATCGAGGATAATGACATCGTATTTGGTCTCGCACAACGCATCCCGCGCTTCGCGGCAGGTTTGCACCCATGTGGCAGTGTAGGCGTGCTCGGTCAGGCTGCGTTTCAAGAACTGTCCGAGACGACGCTGGTCTTCAACAATGAGGATTTTCACGGCGGGGTTGCCGCCGATTTTGGCGGCGGGGTAGGTCTTCTTCTTCCTCCTTTCGGCGGCAGCGCGCGAGGCGAAACTCGCTGAAAATATTTTCAGTCTCGGTTCACGCTCTATTCAGCTTAACGGCGCAAGCTTGCACGGCCTCGCTTCGGCTCACTCTTTTATGCGTCTCCTCCTCCTCCCCCTCCTCGCCGCGCTGGCGCTCCCCGCGCAGGCTGACTATAAAGTTGTCGCTCACTTTCCGATCGGGGGCGACACCTCCAGTTACGATTACGTCCGCGTCGATTCCGCGGCGCGCCGGGTGTATGTCGCCCACGAAAAGCGCTTCGAGGTGCTCGATGCCGACACCGGAAAAAAACTGGGGGAGATCGGGCCGGTCACGCGCGCGCATGGTGTCGCGCTCGCGCCAGAATCCGGCCACGGCTTCGCCAGCAGCGGCATCGACGATCTCATCATCATGTTCGACCTGAAGACGCTCGCGAAACTCAAGGAGTTTAAGTCTTCTGGTTCCAACCCCGACTCCATCGAATATGACCCGGAGACGAAACGCGTCTACGTTGCCAATCACGGAGAGACGGGCGATGTCACGGTCATCGATCCCGTTTCCGGCGACATCGTTTCCACGGTGAAGCTCAAGGGCGGCAAACTCGAGGGCTTGGGTTTCGACGGCCGCGGACAATGTTTTGTCAACGACGAGGACAAGAGCTCGGTGCACGTCTTCGACACTCACACGCTCACCTACAAGACCACTTGGTCCGCCGCGCCCGGCGAAGGTGGCACCGGTCTCGCGGTCGACGCAGCGAACCACCGGCTGTTCTCGGCGTGCGGCAATAACAAGGTGGTCGTCTTCAATAGCGACACGGGCAAGGTCGTCGCCACGCCCGCCATCGGCGAGGATCCTGACGGCGTCACTTTTGATCCGAAGAGCGGTGTCATCGCCACCTCGAACTACGACGGCACAATGTCACTCCTTCACCAGGATTCGCCGGATAAATATTCCGCCCTGCAATCCGTCCCCACGATGCTCGGCGCGAAGACGATTGGCCTTGATGCCAAGACCGGCCGCTTCTTCACCTGTTCGGCGAAGCTCGGACCCAAGCCAGCACCGGTTAAGGGTGGGGCGAAGCCCCGCGCGCCGATTGTGGCGGGCACGTTTGAAGTGCTGGTCGTCGGTCCGAAGTAAACGGAAACGCTTTTGCCTCCGTGAATCGTTTCGCGTTTTCCCCGCTGCTCGCGCTGGCCTTGACGGCCTGTGCGACGAATCCGCCGCCGGCGCCGGCCATTTCGCCGGAAATGGCGGCGGCGGATTTCAGCGTCCGTTCGCTTCAGGACGCGGGCTTGCACCGCTTCCTCGTGACCAACCTCGGGCACGAGCCGGCGGCGTGGGACCTCGAGACTTTATCGTGGGTGGCGTTCTATTATCATCCAGCGCTCGCGGTCGCGCGCGCGCAATGGGTCACAGCCCGTGCGATGCAAGAAAGCGCCGGCCTGCGACCCAACCCCACGATTTCGCTCGTGCCGGGCTACAATTCGACGCGCGAGCCCGGGCGCTCGCCGTGGTTTCCTGCGATCAATTTTGATTTCCTGCTCCAAGGCGACAAGCGCGCGCGGCAGCAGGATATCGCGCGGGCCGATGCGGAAGTTGCGCGCCTCGGCGTGTTGACTGCCGCTTGGCAGGTCCGCGGCGATCTGCGGCGCGCGCTGATTGATTGGCAGACGGCTTCGGCGCGCGAAGCGGGCTGGCGGGCGCAGGATGCCACGCAGACGGCCGTCGCGCGTTTGCTGCGGGAGCGCTTCGAAGCGGGGCGCGCCACCGCTAGCGAAACGTCGGCCGCGCGACTTGCGGCGATTCGTTCCGCTGCCGCGCTGGCGGAGGTGCGCATGCACATCCAGTCGGCCCGCGCGCGCCTCGCGACGGCCCTCGGACTGCCAGTCGCGGCCATCGAAGGCCACACCTTCGCGCCTCTGCCGGTGACGAACCTTTCCGGTGACGCCCTGGCGATTGCGCGACGGCAGTCGCTGCAATCGCGCGCCGACGTGTTCGCGGCCCTCGCGAAATATCATTCGACGGAAGCGGCGCTGGCACTTGAACTCGCGAAGCAGCAGCCGGATTTTCATCTTGGACCCGGCTACCAGTGGGATCAAGGCGCGAACAAATGGAGCCTCGCGCTCACGTTTGAGCTGCCCATTTTTCATCGCAACGAAGGTCCCATTGGTGAGGCAGTGGCGCGCCGGGGTGAGGCAGCGGCGCAATTTGTCGCGATTCAGGCCCAAGCGATCGCCGCGATTGACGCCGCGGTGCTTGCGCTCGCCGCGGCCTCCGAACAGCGCCAAACCGTGCTCCAAGTGCGCGACGAATCCAGTGTGCAAGCCCATCGCGCCGAGGAGCGGGTCGCGCTCGGAGCCATGGATAAAGTTGAGCAGGCGGTGGTGACGCTCGAAGTCCATGCGGCCAACGTCGCCTTGGCTGATGCCGACTCAGCGGTCGCCCTCGCTACCGGGCAGCTCGAGGATGCCCTGCAGATTCCATTCCCCAATCTTCTCGCGCTGGCCGACCCTGCGCAGCCCCAATTCGCCCGCGTGCCATGAAAAAAACTCTTCTCGGAATCATCGTGGGCCTCGTGGTCGGCGTTGCGGCAACTTGGCTGGCCCTCCGCCAGATGGCGAGTCCGGACGTCGCTAAAAACGCCGTGGCGGCTGCGCCCGCCGAGAAGCCGAAGGAGAACCCTCTTCATGTCAACGCGACCAAGCGCGCTGCCGCTGGCATCACCTTGGCCAAGCCGGCGAGTGCGTCTCTCGCGGCTGAGGTCACGGGATTTGGCCGGGTGATCGATCCGGCGCCGTTCGTCGCGCTCGTGGCCGAGTTGGAGACCGCGCGAGCCGCGCTGGTCGCGTCGGAGAAGGACGCCGCCCGGGTGAGAAAACTTTTCGAAGCCGGGGCCAACGCCTCCGCCCAAGCGCTGGAAACCGCCGAAGCCGCCGCGGCGCGCGATCGGGCGGCGGTTGCCTCCGCCCGTGCGCGCCTGATTTCCGGCTGGGGACGCAAGCTGGCCAACGGAGCAAATCTGAGCCTGACGACCGAAGCGCTGGAAAAAGACAGTGCCTTCGTGCGGATTGACTTATTGCCCGGCGATGCGCCGGCCGCGGAACTGAAGACCGCGAGTGTCGGCCTCCTCGGCGGGGGGCAAATGGTCGATGCGGAAATTCTCGGCACGGCGCCGGCCGCCGATCCGCAGTTGCAAGGAGTGAATTTTATCGGCGTGGTGCACGGGAAATCGTTGCCCGTCGGGGCGGCCTTGCGGGTGGCGTTGGCCGGTCCCGGTAAAGCGGAAACAGCGCTCACCGTGCTACACACCGCGGTGGTGTTCCATCAAGGCAGCCCGTGGATTTACGTGCTCGGGGAAGAGGACATTTTCGAGCGTAAGATCGTCACGCTCGGCCGCCTGATGGGTGACCGCATCGCGATCAAGAGTGGCCTCGAGGAAAGCGATCAGGTCGCGGTCACCGGCGCGGGCCAATTGCTCTCGGCTGAACTGCAGGCTGGCGGCGCACCGGAAGCGCCCTGAGACCATGCTGCAAGCCATCGTCCAATTCTCGCTGCGGTTCCGCGGCGTCGTGCTCACACTTGCCTGCCTTGTCGTCGCCTACGGCGTGTGGGTCGCCGCGCACGCGAAGCTCGATGTGTTTCCCGACTTCGTGCCCCCGCAGGTGACGGTGCAAACCGAAGCGCCCGGCCTCGCGCCCGAGCAAGTCGAGACGCTGGTCACGCGCCCGGTCGAAAACGCGATCAACGGCCTCGGCGCTCAGGAATCACTGCGCTCCGAAACAATCCAAGGGCTTTCGGTCATCACCGTGGTGTTCAAGGAGGGCACGGACATCCAGGTCGCGCGCCAGATGCTCGGGGAAAAACTCGGCGAGGTCATCCGCCAGCTGCCGGCCGGCGTAAAGCCGCCGAAGATGTCGCCGCTTGTATCGTCGACCATGGACCTGCTGAAGATCGGACTGGTCTCCGACAAAATGACGCCGATGGAGCTGCGGACCTTCTGCGATTGGACGCTCAAGCCGCGGCTCCTCGCCGTGCCCGGCGTCGCGAAGTGCAGCGTGTTCGGCGGCGAAGTCCGCCAGCTCCAGATTAAAATTCATCCCGAGCAACTCGTCGCCCGCAACCTCACCGTCACCGACGTGCTGACTGCGGCGCGCGCCGCGACCGGCGTGCGCGGCGGCGGATTCATCGAGACGGCGAACCAGCGCATCGTCCTGCAAACCGAGGGGCAGATGCTCACGCCGGAGGACATCGGCAACATTGCGGTCGTCACCAGCGCCAGCGGCACCCCGATCCGCTTGAGGGATGTCGCGACGGTCGCCTACGGCGCCGAGCCGAAGTTCGGTGACGCGCTCATCATGGGCAAACCCGGGCTGCTGCTCACGATGTCCTCGCAATACGGCGCCAACACGATGGATGTCACCAAGCTTCTCGAAGCCGCGCTCGAGGATCTGAAGCCGCTGCTCGAACGTGAGGGTATCACCTCTTACCTGAAGCTGCACCGGCCCGCGTCGTTCATCGAGGCCTCGCTCACCCACATCCGCGGGTCGCTGGTGCTCGGTGCCGGTCTCGTGGCGATCGTGCTATTCATTTTCCTCGGCCACATCCGCACCGCGCTCATTTCGCTCACCGCCATTCCACTTTCCCTCCTTTCCGCCGTCATCGTGATGGATCGTCTGGGCGTCTCGCTCAACACGATCACTCTCGGTGGCCTAGCCATCGCGATCGGCGAAGTGGTGGACGACGCGATCATCGACGTGGAAAACATTGTCCGCCGCCTGCGCGAAAATGTCACGCTGGCGAAACCCCGCTCCGCCATCTCGGTAATTCTTTCGGCTTCGCTCGAAGTGCGCAGTGCAGTGGTTTACGCGACGTTCATCGTCATCGTCGTCTTCCTGCCGGTGCTCACGCTCACCGGACTGCAGGGCAGCTTCTTCGCGCCGCTCGCGAAGACTTACATCCTCGCGATCCTCGCGTCGCTCGTCACGGCGCTGACGGTCACACCGGCGCTCACGCTCGTGTTCTTCTCGAAGCACATCGAGGACGCCTCCGCCCCCCGGATCCAGACCGCCCTGCGCGGACTCTACGAGAGACTCCTCGGTCACGTCGCCCGGCATCCTTGGTTGATCATGAGCGGAGTGGTGCTCTTCGTGGTCGTGGCCCTGACACGTGTGTCGTCGCTGGGCGGGGCCTTCCTGCCGGAGTTTCGCGAAGGCCACTTCGTCCTCGGTGTCTCCGCGACCCCCGGCACGTCGTTGCCGGAGACGCTGCGGATGGGTAAACAAGTTTCCGAGGCGCTGCTGAAAAACCCGCATATTGCCACCGTCGAGCAACAGGTGGGACGCGCGGAACTGGGTGAGGACACGTGGGGGCCGCACCAGAGCGAATTTCACGTCGAGCTGAAGCCGCTCAGCGGCGGCGAAGAAGAGGGCGTTTCGAACGAGATTCGGAAGATTCTCGAAAACATTCCGGGCATTCAATTCGAGGTGCTTACGTTCCTGAGCGACCGCATCGGCGAAAGCATCAGCGGCCAGACCGCGCCGGTCGTGCTTAACCTCTACGGGGAAGATCTGGACGACCTCGACGTTAAGGCAGCCGACGTGGCGAAGGCCCTTGAGTCGGTCCCCGGCGCCGCCGAGGTTGAAGTGAAAGCGCCGCCCGGCGCGCCTCGCATCGCCGTCCGGCTGAAGCCCGCGGCGCTCACGGCCTTTGGCTTCCGTCCCGTCGATGTGCTCGACGCGATCGACACCGCATATCAGGGGACGGTCGTCGCGCAGCTTTATCGCGACAACGAGGTCAACGATATCGCCGTCACGCTCGATGCCGCCAGCCGCGGTGATCCCGAAAACATCGGCGCGCTGCTGCTCAGCGCGCCCAACGGCCAGCGCGTGCCGCTCGCCGCGGTCGCCGACGTCTACCGCACCGAGGGTCGCTTCTCCATCCTGCACGACGGTGCGCGCCGCCGCCAGACCATCACCTGCAACCCGACCCGCGACGTCCAGTCGTTCGTCGCCGACGCTCGCCGCATCATCGCGGAAAAGGTTCCGCTGCAAAAAGGAATTTATCTCGAGTTCGCCGGCGCCGCCGAGGCCCAGAAATCCGCCACGCGCGAA
>JBBRLB010000114.1:0-20267 GCA_038231575.1 Opitutales bacterium
CGCGCAGCGGGGCGGGGTGGCCGTATTCCACCATGCGGTAGTGGAGCACGAACGCGGTCACGCCCATCGCGTTGAGCCGGGCCGCGACCAGCGAGCCCTCGTTTTCGGTCGAGAGGCGAACGTAGCCGCCACCCGGGCAGATGATGACGGCGGTGCCGTTGGCCTTATCGGCGGGCGCGGGGAAGACGGCGACGTAGGGATGATGGACGTTGGAGGCCCGGCCGGTCTCGATTTTCTCGGGCGTGGCGTCAGCCTTCAGGCCGGGGACGCCCTCGGGCCAGATCTCGATTTGCTTCGGGTCGGCGGCGTGAGTTGAGAGGGAGAACAGGGCGGTGAAGCAAAAAGCCAGAGCGAGGCGGGGAACCAAAGGGGTGATCATGGGGGTGAGAATTGCGCGTGATTTAAGGCCGGTCGCAAGGCGGGATTTTCACGCTGGGGCGAAGGAGGTCCGTCATCCTCATTCTTCTCTGTGCTCAGAATGACAAACGAAGCGAATCGCGGGGTGGTTTGCCGTCTTCCGGACAATTGCGGCGACGAATTTCGTGGTGACATCGGCGGCGCGACTCAGCACGGTGCGCCTCTACGTGTCGCTCTTCGCCTTTTACGTTGTCGTTTTGACGCTCGGCATCCTGAGCATGGGATTTCAACTGCTGGCGTCGCGCCTACTCAGCCCGCACTTCGGCTCTTCGATCATCGTGTGGGCGTGGTTGATCTCGACGTTCCTGCTGGCGTTCAGCGCGGGTTCAATGCTCGGCGGCTGGATCAGCAATCTTGCGGCGGAACGCCGGTCACGCGCGCAGTGGATCGCCGCCGGGGTGGCGGTCGTTTCGCTGGCGGTCACGGCCTTTCTGGGGCGACCGGTGCTGGATCAGATCGAAGTCGCGTTTACCGAGACGAGCACGGGGCTGTGCGTGTCGTGCCTCAGTTTGTTTTTCCTCCCCGTGACCGCGCTGTCGACGTTCGGCCCGCAGTGCGTGCAATTTCTCGCGGCGCGCGGCACCCCTCCCGGCCCGGCCTCCGGACTCGTTTACGGGCTGAGCACGCTCGGCAATATCGCCGGCGTGATGCTGACGACGTTCGTGCTCATCCCCAACGTCCGCGTGTCGGTGTTACTCTACGGCTGGCTCGCAGTCGCCGCCCTCGGGTTGGTGGGCCTGCTCCGGCTGCTGCAAACCTCTGCCGCCCGATGAACGCCAAATTTCTCCTCGCGGCGTTTGGTCTCGCGCTGCTGCCGCTCGCGGCGGCCGAGGGTGATTACGTGGAGCGCTTCGACTCGATCTACAACAGCCTCACCGTCGAGCGCACGGGCACGTTGGTGGAATTGCGGGCGCGGGCGCGCGGCAGCGAAACGCGCGAGTCCGCGGTCGATCTCGCCGACCCGCTCAAGCTCGTGGTGCACTACACGCGCTCGCTCTTCGGCGGGCTGTTTATTCAGCCGAAGCCTTCGCGTGTGCTGATGATTGGGCTCGGCGGCGCCGGGTTTCACCGCCTGTTCACGGCGGCGTTTCCGTCGGTGCTCCTCCAAAGCGTCGAACTGGACCCCAAGGTGTTTGAACTCACCCAGTCGCATCTCGCCTTCAAGCCGACCGCGCAGACGCCCGTCACGCTGATGGACGGCCGCCTCTTCGTGAAACGCGATCGCACGAAATGGGACTGGATCATCCTCGATGCGTTTCGGGGCGGGTATGTGCCGCCGCATCTCAAGACGGAGGAATTTTACCGTGAGTGTGCCGCGCGCCTCGACGATCGCGGCGTGTTCATCAGCAATCTCCACTCGGGGACCGGGCTCTACTACTCCGACCTCAAGACGATCCAGGCGGTGTTTCCGCAGGTGGTGTTGTTTCAAACGGCCGGCTGGGGCAACGTCATCGTGTGCGCCGTCAAGTATCGCACGCCCGTGATCACCGACCCCGCGAAATGGCCGGCGTCCGCGTCGATTTTCCCGACGACCTTCGCCGATCATCTGGACATGGAGTCGATCCGGCGGGAATGGACCGAAATTCCGGTGGCCCAAGTCGCGGCCGCGAAGGTGCTCACGGACGATTTCTCGCCGGTCGAGTTTCTCGACACCGTGAAAACCAATAATACCTCGAATGGCCGGTAGCGCGGCGGCGAGGTGGGAGATTTTCGTTTTCGAGCGTTGACGCGTTGCGTGGCGGGGGCGGAGCCTCTTGGCCTACTCTCGGCGGCGGTGTTCCATGACCCATTCCACGGAAGCGAAAGAAAAGCGGGTGGCCCAGTTGCGGCAGATTCGTTCGGCCGGTGCCGGCTGTGGCCTGGTGTTGTTCCTGCTCGCGCTCTTTGTGGGTGGCTTCGGGATGCTGCAGCGAGGACTGCGGGTGGCGACGTTCGGGCCGTCGACCGCCGATCTCGTGATCCTCGGGGCGCCGGAAAAGCACGCCAACGCGATGGTGTGGATTGCGGCGTTTACGCTGATGGCGGCGGTGTTCGCGTTGAGCACCCGCTCGACCGTGCGCGCGCTGGTGCAAGTCGGGTTGGTGGTCGCGGTCGGTCTGACGGCGTTGTGGTTCAATTGCTACGATTCGTTCGAGGCGATTCGTCCGCGACCGGCCAATGAAGTCGAGTTGATCTACCTGTGGCCGAGGCCCAACGCGCGCGTCAACGTCCGGGACGCCGTTGTCGCACGCGAGATTGAGGTGGTGGAAGTCGGTGACCTGCCGACCTCGTTTGATTGCTTGGTGATCACCACCCGCGGCCAGCGGTATCGATCCGCGCCCTGCGTCAACGTCGATGCGGCGACCCGGCTGCTGCTGGGCCGGGGAGCGACGCGGGCCCGCTGAACCGCGGCCGGCGCCGGCGGGTCCAATACTAGACGGAAGTCCGGCTTGCGCCGCGCCGATGATTTTGCGCCGATGACGATACATTTCCCCATGTCACTTTTCATCGGCATCGATTCCGGCACGCAAAGCGTCAAAGCGATCGTCCTCGATCTCGAGACGCGCAAGGTCATCGCCGAAGCGCGCGCGCCGCACGCGCTCATCACCGGCCTGCCGGTCGGCCACATGGAGCAGCGGCCGCAAGACTGGACCGCGGCGCTCGACACGGTGCTCGGCGCCGTCGCCGCCAAGATCGATCGCGCGCGCGTGCGAGGGATTGGCGTGTCGGGCCAGCAGCACGGTTTCGTGCCGCTGAACGAGCGCGGCGAAGTAATCCGCGCGGCGAAACTCTGGTGCGACACGAGCACGACGGCCGAATGCGCGATCATCACGAAAAAGCTCGGCGGCCCGAAAGCGGCGCTGCGCAAGACCGGCAATCTGATCCTGCCCGGATTCACGGCGCCGAAGATTCTGTGGTTGAAGCGCCACGAGCCGGCGAACTTCCGGCGGCTGCGTCATGTGCTGCTGCCGCACGACTACCTGAATTTTCATCTGACGGGGAATTACTTCATGGAGCACGGCGACGCGTCGGGCACGGCGCTGATGGACGTGCGGACGCGCACGTGGTCGCGCGACGCGCTGGCCGCGATCGATCGCAATCTCGGGGATTGGCTGCCGGCGATCTCGGAATCGCACGAGGCGGCGGGAACCTTGCGCGTCTCGTTGTCGGAGAAATTTGGTTTGCCGCGCGACGTCGTCGTCAGCGCCGGCGGCGGCGACAACATGATGGGCGCGATCGGCACGGGGAATGTCGCGCCCGGCGTCGTGACGGCGAGTTTCGGCACGAGCGGGACGATTTACGCGTATGCGAAAAAGCCGGTCATCGATCCGCAGGGCGAGATCGCGGCGTTTTGTTCGTCGACGGGCGGTTGGCTGCCACTGCTGTGCACGATGAACGTGACGACCGTCACCGAACAGGTGCGCGGACTGTTCGGCCAGGATCACGCGGCGCTGGAAGCGTCCGTGGCGAGTGCACCGGCGGGGGCGGGTGGACTCGTGCTGCTGCCTTATTTTGCGGGCGAACGCACCCCGAACGTGCCCGAAGGATCGGGCGTGTTGCTGGGGTTGAACGAGCGCACGTTCAACGCGGCGCACCTCGCCCGCGCGGCGATGGAGGGCGTGACGATGGGGATGAATTACGGTCTGCGGCGGCTCGCGACGCTGGGCGTGAAGGCGACCGAAATCCGCGTGACGGGCGGCGGCGCGAAATCCCCCGTATGGCGCCAGCTCATGGCTGACATTTTTGGCGTCCCGGTCGTCGCGATGATCGAGGACGAAGGCGCGGCGCTCGGCGGCGCGTTGCAGGCCGCGTGGTGCGTGGCGCTCCGCGAAGGGCGCAAAGTTAAACTCGCCGATCTCACGGCTGGCACGGTCGCGGTCAACGAAGCGAGCCGGTGTGCGCCAAACAAGGCGAACGTCGCGCGGTATCGGGAGCTGCAAGCGGTGCAGGACAAACTGGGCGCGGCGTTGCGGCCGGTGTTTGCCGCCCAGCGAACACTCGCCGGCTGATCCGCGCGGCGCAGCTTAGTGCGCGACGCGAGAGTTGGCCTTGTGCAGATCGCGCCGGCTGAGAATTTTCGAGACCGGAAGATCGGTCACGAAAACGACGGCCTCGACGACGCAAAACGCGACCGCGATCATCAGCCAGACGAGTTCGCGTCCGGCCCGCGAGGCTCCGCTCGAAAACGCCCCCGCGCGTTGACCAGGCTCGCTCAGGGAGAGCGAGGAGTCGTGCGGGGAAGGGGTAGCGGACATGCGCGCGGCTTTGCAACCCTCGTGCCACGTGCGTGCCCTGTGTTCTTCGGCTTGCAAGCCAGCGACTAAGGCGACTTGGCGCGAACGAGCGAGGGAGCGGCACGCGGGGAATTTTTCCCAAAACGCGTCGAACGGCGCGAGCCAATCCCCAACTTTGCCGGACGCGCCGCGTCCCATGCCTGCACTGTCGGCGTGGCGAGACGGCGCGAAAATAATTTCTTCGGCCGCAATTCCGTGATCAGGATCATCAATTCGAACACACAAAAAATTCCGGAAATCCCCGCGCATAAAAGCTCGTGGCCGACGCGCGCCAGGAAACGGTTGTCAGGGGACGGGGCGGTGGAGGCGGGGACGGGAGCCTTCATGAGTTCATCGTTGCCTGGGTTGACACGCGAGCGGACGAAACCCGCTAGTCGGCGATCGCGAAGATGGATCCCGGGGGGCAATCGTTGGACATCGCGACGGGTCCGCGTGGCGGAGGCCAGCGATGACACGGCAAGCACTCCTCCGATTACCCGGATCAAATGGGGTGGAATCTGGGTTGCATGTCGCACGCAAACGAAGTGTGACAGTGACGCATGAGAAACCCCGTCTTGCGTTGGCTGCCACTGGTGTCGCTGGGCGCGGGTTTCCTCGCGGCGTGCGCCGCGCCGATGGGCTCGAACACGGACGCCCAACCCACGGAGCCGGCGGCGACGGCGACGGCCAGCAAGCCTGCGTCGCCCGACGCGCTGCTGGCCAAAATGTCCCTCGAGCAAAAGGTCGGCCAGCTCATGGTGATCGGTTTTGACGGGGCGGGCTACGACGCGGGCCTGCGCGAAATGATCGAGACCCACCAGGTCGGCGGCGTAATTTTCTTCGCGCGCAATGTCGAATCGCCGGCGCAGGTGGCGGTCCTCACGAACGACCTCCAAGCCAGCGCGCTGAAGGCGAGCGGCTTCGGCCTGCTCATCGCGATCGATCAAGAAGGGGGACGCGTGGCGCGGTTGTCGACGAAAACGGGGTTCACGGAATTTCCGGGCGCGATGGCCTTGAGCGCGACGGCGTCGTCGGAAACGGCGGCGGCCGAGAACGCCCGCCAGTCCGCCAGCGCGATGGCGGCGGAGATGCGCGCGGTCGGACTCAACACGAACTTCGCGCCCGATCTCGACGTGAACAACAATCCCGCGAATCCCGTGATCGGCATCCGCTCGTTCGGCTCCGAGCCGCGGCGCGTAGCGGTGCTCGGCACCGCGTTTATCGAGGGACTGCATCGCGGCGGTGTGCTCGCGTTCGGTAAACATTTTCCCGGGCACGGCGACACCGGCACGGATTCGCATCTGGATTTGCCGGTGGTGAATCATGCGCGCGCCCGGCTCGACGCCGTGGAGTTCGTGCCGTTCAAGGCCGCGATTGCCGCCGAGGTGGCGGGCATCATGTCGGCGCACGTTTCGTTTCCGACGATCGACGCCACGCCGGGTCTCGCCGGCACGCTATCGGGCAAGGTGCTCACCGGACTCTTGCGCGACGAATTGCACTTCAACGGCCTCGTCGCCACCGACTCGCTCGAGATGGGTGCGCTCGGCCGCAGCGGTTTTCCGGCGCCGCGCGCCGCCGCCCGCGCGCTTTTGTCCGGCGCGGACCTGCTGCTGTTCAACAGCGGCTACAAACTTCATCAGGCGGCCATTGCCCAGATCATCGCTGAAGTTCGCGCGGGCACGATTCCCCTGGCACGGCTCGATCAAGCTGTCCGGCGCGTGCTGGTGGCGAAGGAGCGCTTCGGCTTGATGCAGCCCGCGCCGTCTGATCCGGCGAAGGCGACTGCGCTGTGTGCGTCGCCCGCGCACCGCGCCCTGACGGCAAAACTGTCCGCCGAATCGATCACGGTGCTGCGCGATTCCGCGGCGCGGCTGCCGTTGGCGAAAAACGCGGCACCCATCGTCGTGGCGATCCCGTCGGCCATAAAATTTGCCGACCAAATCAACGGCCACGAAGTGCGCGTCAGCGAAACGCCGACCGACAAGGAAGCCAGCGCGGTTCTGGACGCCATGCGCGCGCATCCCGGTGCGCCGGTGATCGTCACCTTGGGAGGCGCAAAGGCGGGCAGCAAACAATCGGAGCTGGCGCAAACGATCATCGCGACCGGCGCGCCCGTGATTCTCGTCGCGGTGCGCGAGCCTTACGATCTGATGCCGTTGACGAGGGCGACGGAATCCAAGGCCGGGCCAACGCTGGTGGCGACTTACGGCGCGAACCCCGCGACGTGGACGGCGCTCGCGGCCGTGCTCCGAGGCGAAGCGAAGCCTGCCGGCCATTTGCCGGTCGAGTTGCCCGGACTTTTTCCGGTGGGCGCGGGCCTGGATGATTTCGTGAAGCAGTGAGGACTCGTAGGTCAGCGCGTGGCCGACGCTGACGCCGGGCGCAGTTTGTGTTCTAGGTTCGCGGCACAGCCGCGTGTGGCGTTGCAGTGCAGCGCGCGAGCGCTCAGACGTTTCGCATGAAAGAGCTGCTCTCCGATGCTTCCGCGCGGGCGATCCGTTACCTTGAGACCTTGCCCACCCGTCCCGTCGCGCCGACCCCTGCGGCGATTGCGGCGCTGCGTGCGTTTGACGAATCGTTTCCCGAAACGACGAGCGATCCGGCGGCGACGTTGCAGTTGCTCGATGAAGTCGGCTCACCCGCGTCGATGGCGATGGCCGGACCGCGTTTTTTTGGCTTCGTGATCGGCGGATCGCTGCCGGTGGCGCTCGGTGCGAACTGGCTCGCGGGCGCGTGGGACCAAAATTCGGCGCTGTATCGCGGCACGCCGGGCACGGCGTTCATCGAACAGATCGCGTTGCGGTGGCTGCTCGAGGTGCTGCGGCTGCCGTCGGAATGCGCGGGCGCGTTTGTCACGGGTGCGACGGTCGCGAATCTTTGCGCACTCGCGGCGGCCCGACACGCGGTGTTGCTGCGCGCCGGCTGGAACGTCGAAGCCGACGGACTCTTCGGCGCTCCGCCGATCACCGTCCTCGTCAGCAGCGAGGCGCATCCGTCGGTCACAAAATCGCTCGGGATCCTCGGCCTCGGTCGCGCGCGTGTCGTGAAAGTGCCGGTGGACGGGCAGGGGAGAATGCGCGTGGAAAAACTTCCGCCGCTCGCCGGCCCCACAATCGTGTGCGTGCAGGCGGGCAACGTGAACACCGGCGCCTGTGATCCCGTCGCGGAGATTTGCCGGCGCGCGCACGCGGCGGGTGCGTGGGTGCATGTCGACGGCGCGTTCGGTTTATGGGCGGCGGCGGCGCCCACCCGCGCGGCGTTCGTGACGGGCATCGAACGCGCCGATTCGTGGGCCACCGACGCGCACAAGTGGCTCAACGTCCCCTACGATTGCGGCCTCGCTTTCGTCCGCGATTCTCGCGCGCTGCAGGCCGCGATGGCGATCACGGCGGAGTATTTACCGACGCAAACCGAGTTTCGTAATCCGGCTGATTTCGTGCCGGAGCTTTCGCGGCGCGCGCGGGGGGTCGAGGTCTGGGCCGCGTTGCGTTCGCTCGGGCGCGCGGGGGTGGCGGAGCTGGTGGAGCGAAACTGCGCGCAGGCGCGGCGCTTTGCCGAAAAATTAGCCGCTGCCGGTTTCGAAATCCTCAACGACGTCGTGCTCAACCAGGTGCTGGTCGTTTTTGGGGACGCCGCGAAAACGCAGCGCGTGATCGAAGCCATCCAGGTGGAGGGCACGTGCTGGGCCGGCATCACGGTCTGGCAGGGTCGCACCGCGATGCGGATCAGCGTGTCGTCGTGGGCGACGACCGGCCCTGATGTCGACCGCAGCGTGGCGGTCATGATCCGGATCGCGCGCGAGTGAGCGCGGCCGGGGCCCACAAAAAATCCTGCCACACGCGGTGGCAGGATTGCAGGGTTCGCCGTGACGGGGACGGCCTAGCGGTCGAGGAACGGAAGCTTCAATTGGTCGAGGGCCGCGGAGAACGTCAGGATATAGCTCGTGCCAAACGTGCGCCGCGAGGTCTCGCGACCACCCACCCACGTGTCGAGGAACGAATCGTTGGTCAGATTGGCCGCGGTCAGTTCAAGCGAGTAGGAGCGCATGAAGCGCCATTTGATCGTCGCATCCCAGCGTTGGTGGCGTTTCTCGAACACCGGGCGCAGGTCGGTCGCCGTCGGCAGCGTGCGCACCGCGCTCGGCAGGATACTCGTGCGGAGATCGACATAGATCGCGCGGCGGCGAGTGGTGAAGCTCAGGCCGACGTTCGTGATGGTGTCGTAGAAATTCGGCGCGAGCGGCTTGGTGAGAATGCCGCTGCGGGCTGGCGCGATCGCCTTGGTGAAATGCGTGTAGCTGCCGAAGACTTCCCAGCCGCGGATGGCCTCGGGCAAAACCTTCAGATAGGGTTGGAAGCTCTGGCGAATCGACGCCTCCATGCCGGTGAACTCGCCCTTGCCGCCGTTGTCCTGCGTGTTGAGGACGTAGCCACCATATTGTCCGTCGAAGCCGTTATCGGCGCCGAAAGGCACGGTGCTGGTCTCGGTGATGATGTAGTTCGTGACGGTTTTCTTGAACCAGCCCAGTTCCACCTTGCCGGCGGACTTCGTATAGAACTCCAGGCCCAGATCGAGGTTGCGCGAAGGGCTCGGGAGGAGCGCGCCGTTGTTGACGGTGACGCTGGGGATCGCGGCGGTGTCGTTGACCGTCGTGTTGGGGAGAATGGTCTGGATGTCGGGCCGCTTCAGCGAGCGGCTGAGCGCGCCGCGCAAAATAATATTGGGCGTGAAACGATAACCGAGCTGCAGGTTGGGAAACAATTCCGTGTAGCTGCTCGCAATACGCTGCGTCTTGCCGAAGATCGCGAGTTGCTGTTGCACGGGATCGGTGATGCCGACGCCGGCGGAATTCTGCCGCAAGACGCCGCGGGCAAAATTTTCCGTCTTCTCGGCGCGCGCGCCCGCCAGCACGGTGAGGTGCGAGCCAAACTTCGCAGTGCCGGCCACGTAGGCAGCGGAAACATCCTGCGCGAGCTTCTGGCTGTTGACGAAGCGGCGGCCGATGTTGGCGGCGGCGATGTCCTGAATGGCCTTCGGATTATTCCGCATGTAGTCCGCGACCTTGAACGGATCCAGCAGGGGCGGGCGGCGGATACCGTAGAGGAATTTGTCACCGTAAGTGGTGTCGTCGAAGAGCGTGGCCGGGAGCACCTCGTCCCCCGTGCCGGCGATGCCGTCGGGGCCGAGGAAGTTGAGCACGATCTGGCCGGCGTATTTTTGGCGGTGGAGCTGGTAGTAACTCACGCCGGCGCGCAGATCGAACGGGACGAAGGCATTCGCGAAGTCGCGCTTGACGTCGGCCTTCAGGTTCCAGGTGCGGTCATATTGAAAACGCGGGGAGGTCTGGAGCGACAGGCCCGTGGCGGTGTTCTTGTAGCTGGCGAGATTGTAGAGGTCGGGGCCGGCGATCTGCTCGAGCGTCAGTGGCGCGGGCGTGTCCGGGCGCGCGGTCAGGTGGACCACGACGCCATCCGCGGCGAGCAGGTTGTATTGAATCGACTGGATCATGTTGGGCAGATCCGTGACCCGGGAATCCGCCTTCGAGTAGTTGGCCGAGTAGTTAATCTTCCACGGCCCGAGGCGGTGCTCGATGGCGCCACCGTAATGGTAGTTCTGGCGCACGTCATCGCTGTAGTCGTCGAAGACATCGACGCCCGCGTTGCTGACGATCGCATCGGTGGTGGTGGAGGTCGCCGCGATCGTGCCGGGTTTGACGCGGAAAGTGTGGCTGCGGTTCTGCCCCAGAAAGAAATTATAGGAGCTGTTGAATTTGACGGTGGTGGTGGCGCCCAGCTTGTAATCGAGCGCAAGGCCGACCGTGCGCTTGTGCTTCGCCTGCGGACCATCGACGAGCGTGAACGTGTTCACGTTGAACCGCGTCGTCTCGGTGAGCGGCACCGCCGCCGTGCCCGCCACAAACGGCGAGTAAGTCATCGCGTAGTTGTGGCTGGGATTGATCGAATTCGTATCGGACAACGACAGCGAAACGCCGAGCGTGTTATGGAGCAGCGCCTCCGAGTAACCGAAGCTAAAGCCGGGCTTGATGCGTTCGGTGGGGCGGCGACCGGGACCGTCGATTTGCCATTTCAGCATTTCGCTGTTCGCGGTGAGCTGGGTTTGGATGTTCAGCCGCCGGCCTTTTTGGGAGAAGGCGTTTTTCGAGACCGCGTTGATCACGCCACCGGTCGCCGGCGCCATCCACGGCGGCGGGGCCTTGTAGACTTCGATGCTTTCAATGTTGTTGATCGAGGCCTGATTGAATTCGAAGGCGCGGCTCGAGGCGTCGCTCGATCCGGAACTGGAGCGCGGGGGCGTGCCGGAGGCCGCGGGAATCTGGCCGTCGAACGTGACCACGGTGGCGTCGGCTTCCTGGCCGCGCATCGAGACGGTGTTGGCGTCGGCATTCGAGTAGTTGACCTGGATGCCGGGCATGTAGCGGAGAAATTCGCCGATGTTGCCGTCCGGCACCGAGCCGAGCGAATCCGCGGAAATCGACTCCATGAAGTGATCGGCTTTCTTCTGCTTGTTGATTTCGGCGGCGTTGCCCTCGACCTGCGTGGCGACGGTGAAGGCCTCAAGTTTGTAGATGTTCGCGGTGAGATTGAAATCCTCCTTGGCGGTGCCGGCGGCCGCGACCGTCACGGTGCGTTGCTCGGTGTCGAGGCCGGTGTAAGAGACCGTGAGATTGTAGGTGCCGGGCTTGAGGCCGCGGAGACTGAACGTGCCGTCGCGATCGGTCAGCGTGGACTGGTTGGTGCCGTCCACCTTCACCTCGGCTTCGTTCAGGAACTGGCGCGTGCTGGCATTGGCGACCGCGCCGACAATGGTGGCGGTCGCGGCGGGTTGGGCGACGGCCCGAGGCACGACCAGCACGACGGAGAGGACGAGCGCAAGAAACGCAGTGGCGGAGCCAGTCAGGGCCCGAGACAGCGGCGACGCGAAGCGACACGGAGGTAAGGAACGGTTCATAGTAGGTCAGGAGGTCAGGGCTGGGTTAGCCGAGGGTAGGGAGCATAAGAGGCCGCGGGAAATAATAATCAGAGGCCAGCGCGAGCGCCACTGACAGTCAGAGAACTGCCGGCGCCCAGCCAACAAATACGCCATGACGGGGACGACGTCGCGCATGAGGATGCCGCGACGGTCGCGATCGCTCAACAATGAGCGCATGATAGCTTACTGTCCGAAAGGTTCGCGATTGGCAGCGCGGTGACGTGCCCGTTCTTTGGCTGCGCCCTTCCGTGGATGCGCGCGTCTGTTTCTGACCGACCTCGTGTCCGCAAACCCCGCTCGCTGCGCCTCGCTTGCCCGACCCATGAATATGCCAACTCTGACTACCACAGCTTCGACCGGTCGCCGACTCGCGATTGCCCTCATGGCAATCGCTGCCGTGGGGCTCCGCGCGCAATCAACGCCGGGCAGCTCGACCACCACCGCCGATGATCCGGCGGCGGCCAAACAAAAAGCCGCGGTCGAAGCCGCCCTCGCCGCGGGTGAGAAGGACGTCGTCGCGCTCTCACCGTTCGAAGTGAGCGCCGACCAGGACAAGGGCTATCTGGCCACGTCGGCCATGTCCGGCACCCGGTTGAATTCCAGGATCGAGGACATCGCCGCCTCGCTCTCCGTGATTACGAAGCAGCAACTGCAGGACACCGCGGCCATCGATATCAACGATGTGTTCCTCTATGAGACGAACACGGAAGGCACCGCGCAGTGGACCAGCTTCTCGATCGATCGCGGCACGGTCAGCGATGACATCCAGGCCAATCCCACCGGCGCCACCCGCATGCGCGGATTGACCGCCGCCAACACCGCGGTCGACGGGTTCGCGAGTTCGCTGCCGTTTGATTCCTACAACGTCGACTCGCTGGAAATTTCCCGCGGACCCAACTCGAGTATCTTCGGCCTCGGCAACAGCGGCGGCGGCGTGAACGTCAACGCGTCCCGCGCCAATCTCACGCGCAGCATCACCAGCTTCGGCACGCGCGGCGACAGTTTCGGCGGCTACCGCGCGAACTTCGACGTCAACCGCCCGATTTTCAAAAACAAATTGGCGCTGCGCGTGCTCGGTTTGTATGAAGCGAAGGGCTACCGGCAGGAGCCGGCCTACGACAAGACGCGCCGCATGGATTTCGCGCTGACTGCGCGTCCGTTTAAGGGCACCACGATTCGCGCCAGCTTCGAGTCCTACCGCGAGGCCTACAACCGCCCGAATTCCACCACGCCCCGCGACGGCATCACCGACTGGATCACCAACGGCCGGCCGGTCTACAACCCGCTCACCCGCTCGGTGCGTTTCCTCGATGGCCGGACGGCCCCGATCACCAATATCGTCACGGTCGCGCAGGAAACCGCGCTCCTGCCTTATTCGATCGCGTCCACGAACACGGCCTTCACGCAGTCGCCGAGCATGTATATCCAGAACGGCCAGATCGTGCTGCACGAGATTAACGCGATGCCGACGGCCACGGGCACCGGCCCGACCAGTGTCGATGCGACGACGGCGCTCCCGGGATTCCACCTCCTCACGAGCAACACGTTTTATAACAAAAACTCCGCGCAATATCCGCTGTTCGTGACCAGCGGCGTCACGGACAAGTCGATTTACGACTGGACCAAGGTCAATATCACCGCGCCCAACTACGGTGCGCGGAAAGGCGAGACCTCCAATGTCAGCCTCGAACAGGTGTTCCTCAACACGCCGCGCCACACGCTGGTGCTGCAAGCCGCGTGGCAGAAGGAGCGCATCTTCGACAACAACCGGTCCTTCCTCGGTTCCTACGGCAACAACGGCGGCAAGCTGGAAGTCGATATCGACATCAACGAGTTCCTCCTCGATGGCACGGCGAATCCTTACTACCTCCGGCCTTACCTCGGCTATCCGCGCCCGGGCTTCAGCAAGACGATGAACCGGAACGACAATTATCGCGCGCAACTCGCCTACCAACTCAATCTGACGCGCGAGAAAAGTTGGCTCAAATATCTCGGTCACCACAATTTCTCCTCCTACGGCGAATTCCGTTCGGTCCACAATTACCGTCCCGGTTTCACGGACACTTTGTCGTCCGACGAACAGTGGATTTCGGCGAACGGCGTGTCCGCGAGCCGCAACGCCAACGCCTACCGGCCTTTCGTGCACTACCTCCTCGGCGACAACCAGGGCTACAACGTCGACTACGGTCCGCCGGGCCTCAAGGCGCCGCCCTACAGCACCACGCTGCGCTACTACAACGGCGTCACCAAGCAGTGGGTCAACGAGCCGGTCGACTACGCGGAATACTTTTACGCCAACCGCCCAAACCGCCGTCTGCTGAGCACGGTGGGTGGAACCTGGCAGGGCTTCTTCCTGAATGATCGCATCGTTCCCACTTTCGGCATCCGCAAGGACGCCAACCGCACCCGCGATGCGAACAGCGCCATCAACCCTACGACGGCGACCGATGGCTTCTACATCCAACCGGATCCGAAGCTCTACGGTGCCTCAGACTGGGTGCAGAACCACGGCCAGACCACCTCGAAGGGCGTCGTCGTGAAAGCGCTGCCGTCGGTTCACCTGCTCTACAACCAATCCAACAGCTTCACGCCGGGATCGCTCGCCTACGATGTTTACGGCCAGCCCTTGAACGATCCGAAGGGCCAGACGCGCGACTACGGATTCCAATTCATCCTGTTGGGCGGCCGTCTCTCCATCCGCGCCCAGCAATATGAAACCGTGGACAGCGGCCGCGGCGACGGCACCGTCAACACCTACATCCAACGCACCCTGCGCATGGACGGCGGCCCGAGCGCCGCGACGCAGTATCCCCAGACCGTCAGTGATCCTAATCTCTCCGCCTGGTATGGCAGCGAGCTCGCGCTGAAGAATCCCACTTGGACGGTCGATCAAATCATCGCCCAGACCATCAAGGACACGGGCGCCGATCCGGTGTTTATCGCGAGTCACTACGGCAAGACCCACGGTGACCACAGCGACGCGGTCTCGCGGGGCAAGGAAATCGAAATCGCGTTCAACCCGACGAACTACTGGACGATGAAGGGCACGGTGACGCAGACCCTGGCCTTCAACGGCCGGCTGGCCGCGGAAGTGCAGGAATACATCACCTCGCGCCTGCAGACGTGGACGACCATCAAGGGTCCCGCTTCGGGCACCCTGTGGTGGACCAACACGCAAAACTCCTCCACCACGCCGTCGACCTTCTACACGGCCAATGTGCTCGCGCCCCTGAGCCTCATCGTCGCCACGCAAGGCAAGCAGAAGACCCAGACGCGCGAGTATCGCTTCAACGTGCTCACAAACGTCCGGCTCTCCGGCCTCACCGAAAATCGCTGGCTGAAGAACGTTAGCGTCGGCGGCGCCGTGCGCTGGGAAGGCAAGGCCTCGGTCGGATACTACGGCGCCTCACCCGAACCGGACGGCGTGGTGCGCACCTACGACGCGAACCACCCGATCTGGGACAAGGCGCGCTACTACGTCGATTTCAACTCGAGCTACAACCTCCGGCTGTTCAAGGACAAGATCCGCGCCCGCCTGCAGCTCAACGTGCGAAACGTCTTTGAAAACGGACGCCTCCAGCCGGTCGCCTACAATCCGGACGGGAATCCGTTTGCCTTCCGCATGATCGATCCGCGGCAGTTCATTTTCTCCGCGAATTTCGATCTCTGAGCGAACCGCGCCTCGCGACTCACTTCGACTCTCCGGCATTTCGACGCCGGGGAGTTTTTTTGAGCGCGCTGGAAGCGGCGAAGCGCTGCGCGACCCTTGGACAGGGATCTTGATGTAGCCGCGAGCGTGAGCGAGCGGAACGGACTTCCACTCGCTCACGCTCGCGGCAGCAATTTCGAGCGGCTCTAACGCGCCGACGCCGTCAGCGCTTCGAGCGCACGCCGCACACGTTGGTTGCCCGGCTCGATTTGCAGCGCACGCTGAAAATGCGCGGCCGCTTCCGTCCTTTGACCGAGCGCGAGGAAGGCCGTGGCGAGAAATTCCTGCGTCAGCGCGACCTCGGGCTCCAGTCGCCCCGCTTCCTCCAAGTGTGCGACCGCTTCCGGCAGTCGCTTGGCATACAACAACGCGGTGCCGAGATCCCGCTGCGATTTCGCCGACGGATCCAGGCGCAAGGCTGCTTCATAGTGACGCAGGGCCTCGGCGCTCCGGCCCGCGAGCAGCAGCGCCGACCCCAAGCTCGTATGCGCCGCGGTGTAATTCGGATCGAGCTTCAGCACTTCCTCGAGTTGCGCGACTGCCTCCGGCAGTCGGTTAGCCTGCAGATGGACGACGCCCAAGTTGAAATGCGCCGCAATCAAACGGGCATCCACGCGCAAGGCCTCCTCAAAACGCTTCGCCGCCTCGTCATTCCGGCTGAGGGCGTGCAAGACATTGCCGGAGTTGACCAGAATGTCGCCAGCGATGCTGCGATCACCGCGCCCCAGTGCCGGCCGGTCGAGGCGCATCGCCTCGTCGTAGTGCGCCAGTGCCTCGGCGAATTTGCCCTCAGCGGCCAGCGCGTCGCCGAGATAGCACTGCGCGCGGGCGTTGGTCGGACGCTTCGCCACCGTGTCGGTCCAAATGGACGTCGCGCTGCGAAAGGCCTCGTTTCGCTTTACGGTGCCCGCCGCGAGCGCTAACGCCGCCGCGACGAACACGAACCAACAGCCCCGCCGCCATCGAGAATGGAGTGCGAGCACCGCGAGCGCGACCACCGCCGCCAACGGCAGATACATCCGATGCTCCGCCATCGGCTGCACGGGAATCGGCACAAAACTCGAACTCGGTGCCAGAATCGCGCCGAGCCACGCCGCCAGAAATCCGAGAGCAGGCGAGCGCCTCCACGCGACCACTGCGCCCGCGATCACTCCGGCGACGATCACGACAAACGGTAGCGCATCCGGCAGATGCTCGATCGCGTCCGTGCCGTAGTCGAAAACCAGCGTTTGCGGCCACAGCGCGAGCCTGAGATAAAGCGTAATGGATCGCGTCTGCGTGAGCGCATAGGTCCAAACCGAATCACCCAAACCGAGCCCCGCCGTGCCGCCGCGGTTCTCCGCGCCGAGCACCAGCCAGCCAAGCAGAATCCATGTGGCGCCGAGGCCGGCATAAAAATATTTCCGCTGCGACCACGCCGTCCGCCACGATCCGGCCACGAACGTGCGGTCGTAGAGCAGCACGATGACCGGCGCCGAAACCATCACCTCTTTTGTCGCCATGCCGAGCAGGCACGCGAGGAACGAAACTCCCAGCCAATCTCGGGTGCGCGCGCCCATCCGTTTGTCATCCGATGGATGCCCACCGCTCCCACGGATGAAGGCGTAGAGCGCGAGTAGGTAGAATAACCCCATCAGCGACTCAGCGCGCTGAATCACGTAGGTGACCGATTCCGTCAGCAACGGATGGACCGCCCAGAGGAGGGCAACCGTGAGGGCCAGCGGCGTTGCCGCCAGGCCGCATCGTTCACGCAGCGCCGGCTGGAGCAAGGTCCGCCGCATGATGCCGAAGAGCACCAGGGCGCCGAGGGCGTGAACCACCAAATTGAAAACGTGGTAACCCCGCACGTCCGTCCCCCCGAGCGCGTAGTTGATCGCCAGGGAGAGGTTCACCATCGGACGCCCACCCACGGTCTGCCCACTCTCACGCGGCGGTGATAACACCGCGCCCAGATCCGACAGATGCCGGATGGTAGGATTGCCGAGGATGGCCGGGCTGTCGTCGAAAACGAATGGACCGGAAAAGCTGTTGTGGTAGGCGGCCAGAATCGCGCCCACGAGGCCCGCGGCGGCCAGCCAGATCGCGCCGCGTGAGGCAGCGAAGGGCGACCGATCTCCTTTGCGGGGAGAGTCCACGGCGTTGGACGATTTCGGCATCGGTTCAATTTCCCACGGGGGCTCCGGGCTGCAAGAACTCTCGCGTTGGAATCACCGCGGACCGCTTTTGCCTTTCGCCTTCGCGCGCCATTGATCGGCGCGGCGACGTTGAGTTGACCGAAAATCTCCTCTGACTGTCAGGGGAGACGACACCGCAACGTCGGCGCACGCCCCTCGTCAGTCCGCGCAGACGCCGTCGATCCTTCGGCATTCCGAACCCAACCCCGTTTGTTTCCATGAAACTCCCGACTGTCCGTCCGCTCACCGCCGTCTTGCTCGTCCTCCACGGGTGGTGCGCCCCTGCCGCCGAGGTGCCGGTGCACTGGCTCGACGGCGCGGCGCCGGCCGTGGGCGGCGGCGTGAGCTTTGGCGTGCCGTGGGCGCGCGGCACGGTGGCGAAAGAGCAGGGCATCACGATCGCGGGCGCCGACGGCAAATCTCTGCCGGTGCAAACGTGGCCGCTCGCTTACTGGCCGGACGGATCGGTGAAGTGGACGGGCGTCGCGACGGTCGTCGGCGCGAATGTCGCGGGGCCGTTTCAGATTCACGCAGGGAATTCGGCGCCCGCCGATGGCGCGAAAGTCACTGTGCAGAAGAACACCACGACCCTCGACATCGACACCGGCAAACTCGTCTGCCGCGTCGGGCTTTCCGGTCCGAACCTGATCGAGTCACTCCGTGTCGGTGGCCGCGAAGTCGCCCGGCAGGGCCGCCTCGTGTGCGTCGATCAACTGGGGCCGGACGACGGCGCAGGTGACCCGCCGCGGCGCGAAAAATTTTCGAGCAAGACCACGAAGGTCACCCTCGAGCAGTCCGGCCCGGTGCGCGTCGTGCTGAAAATTGAAGGCACGCACCAGGCCGACAGTGGCACGCGGGAGTGGCTGCCGTTTGTGGTGCGGCTGTATTTTTATGCCGGCGAAGAGTCGGTCCGCCTCGTGCACACGATTGTTTACGACGGCGATCAGGAGAAGGATTTTGTCCGGGGACTCGGGCTGACCTTCGCGGTGCCGATGCGCGAACAGATCCAGAACCGCCATGTGCGTTTTACCGGCACCGATGGCGGACTCTGGGCTGAACCGATTCAGGCGGGCCCAGGCAACGCGGCGCAGGCTGCCGGTGAAAAAATTGCCGGCGGGCGCTACTACGGCGAGGGCACCGCGGGCGACAACTACGCGATCTGGAGTGATTTCAAACTGTCCCAGCCGACGCCGGAGGGCTTCACGATTTCCAAGCGCACGAATCCGAAGAGCACCTGGATCTTTTCCGATGCGGGGCGGCGGGCGTCGGGACTCGCGTTCGTCGGCGATGTCAGCGGCGGCCTCGGGATCGGGTTGAAGAATTTCTGGCAGTCCTATCCGACGGGCCTGGAAGTGCGCGATGCCGACAAGGCCGCGGCGCAATTGACCGTGTGGCTTTGGTCACCCGACGGTCCGGCGATGGACATGCGGCACTACGACACCAAAGCGCACGGGCTCAACGCGACCTACGAAGACGTGCAGGCCGGCATGAGCGTAGCGTATGGCGTCGCGCGCACGAGTGAGCTGACGCTTTATCCCCGCGGTGATCTGCCGGCGAAGGACGTCACGGTGGCGATGTCGCAAGCGGCGCAAAAGACGCCGCTGCTGGCGGTGTCGTCGGCCTACCTGCACTCGAGCGGAGTCTTCGGCGTGTGGAGCGTGGTGGATCGATCGACGCCGTTGAAGGCGGCGGTGGAAGACAAACTCGACTCGGTGCTGGCGTTCTACCGGCAGCAGCAAGACGAGCGACACTGGTATGGTTTCTGGCAGTTCGGCGATTTCATCCACAGCTACAACAACGCGGGCCACGTGTGGTATTACGACTATGGCGGGCACGCGTGGGACAACACCGAGTTGGCCGCGCCGCTCTGGCTTTGGTATAGTTTCCTGCGCTCGGGACGCGCGGAAGATTTCCGCCTCGCGGAAGCGCACACGCGCAACACGAGTGAGACCAACGTCTATCACCTCGGCCCGATGGCCGGCCTCGGCTCGCGGCATAACGTGGTGAAGTGGGGCGACGGCGCGAAGGAAGCGCGGGTGAGCCAGGCGGCTCACTGGCGTCCGTATTATTATCTTACGACCGACGAACGCACCGGCGACATCATGCGCGAGCAACTCACGGCCGATCTCGCGGCGGTGAAGCACGACCCGATGCGCCTCGCGCAGCCCGTGCTCCCGCAGGATCCGAAAGTGCCCGGCCGCATTCGCATCGGCCCGGACTGGTTCGCCCTCGCGGGCAGTTGGATGACCGAGTGGGAGCGCACCGGCGACTCGAAGTGGCGTGATCGGATCAATCTGGGCGTCGATTCGATTCTCGCGATGCCGTATTGGATTCGATCGGGCGTGCGCAACGGCCTGAATCCCGACATCGGCAGCGGCCAAATCGGCCCGCTCAAGGGCGGCGGCAGCATGACGGTCGGCTATGATCCCGCGACGGGGAAACTCATCCCGATTCCCGATCCCGTCGAAGGCAAACAGGTCCCCGTGAACTACAATCTCTCGACGATTCAAGGCGGCGCGCAGGTGATGTTCGAACTGATCCCGCTGCTCGGTCGCGACGACTGGGCGAAGGCCTGGCTGCAATATTGCCGGCTGGGCGCCGCGCCCGCTGACGTGCTCGACCGAGATCGCACGACGGGTAACGAGGGCGCCGACGGACAATACGTCGAGGCCGCGCAAGGCGGGCCGCGACTCGCCGCCTATGCCTATGCGCACACGAAGAATC
>JBBRLB010000115.1:0-19911 GCA_038231575.1 Opitutales bacterium
GCGTATCTCCCGGTCCTCTGTGACAAAATTCTCATGACCGAAGGCAGCGGTCTCTACCTGGCCGGTCCGTCGCTCGTGAAGGCTGCCATCGGACAGGAGACCGACAGCGAAGCGCTCGGCGGGGCTGCGATGCACGCCGAGCTCAGCGGCACGGTGGATTTTAAAGAAAAGGACGACCCCGCGTGCATCGTGCGTCTCAAGTCGCTCGTCGGACTTCTGTCCGATGTAGCCGGGGTCGTTGACCCCGGCCCGGGCTCACCGAGCCCGGTGACCAAGCCCGCCCGCGATGCGCAGGATATCTATTCCTTGATCAGTCTTGATGGCCGCAAAGAATACGATGCCCGCGATCTCTTGGCGTGCGTGATCGATGCTGGCACGCTCGACGAATACAAAGCCGACTACGGCAAATCGCTCGTCTGCGCTTACGCGCGGATTGGCGGTCGTGCGGTCGGCCTCGTCGCCAACCAGCGCCACCGCGTGCAGTCGAAGACGGCCGGCCTCCAGATGCCCGGCGTCATCTACGCCGACAGCGCGGACAAAACCGCGCGGTTCATCATGGACTGCAACCAGACGCGGCTGCCGCTGATTTTTTTCCAGGACGTGTCCGGTTTCATGGTGGGCAAAGACGCCGAGCAAAGCGGTATTATCCGCAGCGGCGCCAAGTTGGTGAACGCCGTCAGCAACTCCACCGTGCCCAAGCTCACGGTGATCGTCGGCGGCAGCTATGGCGCGGGCAACTACGCGCTGTGTGGCAAGGCCTTCGATCCCCGGTTCATCTTCGCGTGGCCGAATGCGAAATACGCCGTGATGGGCCCGGCGCAGGCCAGCGACGTGGTGTTCAACATTCTCACCCGCAGCAACGCCCCCGAGCGCACGCCGGCCGAACTCGCGGCGCTGCGCGAAAAAATCAAACAGGACTACGTCGATCAGGCCGACATCCGCTACGGCGCCGCACGCGGCTGGGTCGACGCCATCATCCAGCCGCACGACACGCGAGCCGTGCTGCTCACCGCACTCGCCTGCGCCACGCGTCCGGCGCCCAAGAGTGGTTTTCACACTGGCGTGCTCCAAGTCTGAACTTCAGTCCGAATGAACCGAAGCGATAAATTAACTCCCCGCCAGCGTCATCGTGGACGCTGCTCTCCTTTGGTTAATTTCCTTCCTTCGGTCTAAAATCCGTGTCCCGGCCTCTAAAAATAGCCAACGCCTGCGCCTTCTGGGGTGACCAGCCCGACGCCGCCGCGCGCTTGGTCGCGGCGGATCCTTCGATCGATTTTCTCACGCTCGACTACCTCGCGGAGGTCTCGCTCTCGATCATGGCGATCCAGCGCGCCAAGGATCCCGCGGCCGGCTATGCCCGCGATTTTGTCGACGTCGTTCGCTCGCTGGTGCCGTTTTATCACTCCGGCGGAAAAGCGAAAATCGTCACCAATGCCGGCGGACTCGATCCCGGCGCCTGCGCCCACGCCTGCGGCGAAGTTCTCCGCGCCGCGAAACTCCCGCAGCTCAAACTTGCAGTCGTCACCGGCGACGACGTGTTGCCCGCGTTGCAGGACCAGCCGGCGGCGTTCGCCAATCTCGAAACAGCCGCGTCGCTCGTTCCGGTCGCGGATCGTCTCGTGACCGCGAACGCTTACCTGGGGGCCGCGGCGATCGCGGAGGCGCTGCGGGCCGGTGCGGACATCGTTATCACCGGTCGGGTCGCGGATCCATCGCTCACGGTGGGACCGTGTCTCGCGCACTTCGGCTGGGACTCGACCGACTATGACCGGATCGCCGGTGCGACGGTCGCCGGCCATCTCATCGAGTGCGGCACGCAGGTGTGCGGTGGATTTTCGACCGACTGGCTCGAGGTGCCGACCCCGTCGGATGTCGGGTTTCCGATTGCGGAAATTTCCGCGGATGGTTCGTGCGTGATTACAAAGCCCGCCCGGACCGGCGGCGCGGTGACGATGCAGACCGTGAAGGAGCAGTTGCTCTACGAAATCGGCGACCCGGGAAATTACCTCTCGCCGGACGCGACGGTGTCCTTCCTCACGTTGTCCGTGGATCAAGTCGCGGAGAACCGCGTGCGCGTTTTCGGCGCCACGGGTCGCGCGCCGCCGTCGGGCTACAAGGTGAGCGCGACTTATCGCGACGGGTTCAAGGCGCATGGTCAGCTGACCATCTTCGGTCACGACGCCGTGAAGAAGGCGCGGCGGGCGGGGAACGCGTTGCTCCACCGGCTGCACGCGGTCGGCTGCGTTTATCGCGAGACGTCGATCGAGTGTCTCGGCACGGGCGCGAGCGTCCGGGGGATCGCGAGCCGGGTGAGTGAGGCGCAGTTGATCGAGACCGTCCTGCGTGTGAGCGTGGCCGCCGACACGAACGAGCCCGTGGAACGCTTCGCGCGGGCCATCGCACCGCTCGTCACCTCGGGCCCGCAAGGCGTGACGGGTTACGCGACGGGCCGGCCAAAAGTTTTTCCGATCTTCGGTTACTGGCCCTGCTTGATCGAGCGGGCGCAGGTAAAACCCGCGTGGAGGTTGGTCGCATGATCCCGCTCCGTGAAATCGCCTTTGCGCGCAGCGGCGACAAGGGAGACTCGGCCAACGTCGCGGTCTTCGCGCGCACGCCGGCCGATTACGCGTGGTTGCGGGAGCAACTCACCGGGGCGCGGGTGGAGGACTATTTTCGTCCGCTCGGCGTCGGTGCGGTCGTGCGCTACGAGGTGCCGAATCTCGCGGCGTTAAATTTTGTGCTGCCGCATATCCTCGGCGGCGGCGGCAGCCGCTCCTTGCGGATCGACGCGCAAGGGAAGACGCTCGGGATGGCGCTGCTTGAGTTGCCGATCGACGCGCCGAAAAAATGATCCTTTCCTCATGAACGCTGTTGTCCTCATCGAGCGCGCCGGCCCGGTCACGACGGTCACGCTGAACCGGCCGGAGAAACGGAACGCACTCAATGCCGCGCTCCTCGAGGCCCTCGTCGCCGCGATCGAGGCGAGCGAAGCCGATGCCACGCAACGGATCTTGGTGGTGCGTGGGGCGGGCCCGGTCTTCTGCTCGGGGCTCGACCTCGCGGCGGCGGGTCAGGGCGACTTCGCCCCTCGTTCCGCGGGGCTGGTGCGACGGGCGCTGGAGGCACTCGCGACGTCGCGACTCATCACGATCGCCGCGGTGCACGGTGCGGCGGTGGCGGGGGGCGCGGGGTTGATGAGCGCCTGTGATTTCGCGATCGCCACGCGCGATGCGAAGTTCGGTTACCCCGAACTGCGCCGCGGCCTCGTGCCCGCGATCATCATGACGTTTCTGCGTCGTCAGCTGCGCGAGCGCGACGCGCGCGAATTGCTGCTCTTGGGTAAACTTTTTTCGGGCGAACACGCGCTCGCGATCGGGCTCGTCAACCGGCTCGTCGCCGACGAAGCCGGCGTGGCGTCCGAAGTGCAAGTGCTGGTGAGCTCGCTGCTGCAAGGCGCGCCGGACGGACTGGTCGAAACCAAAAAACTGCTGCGAGAACTCTGGCCCTCGACGCTGGCCGCTGATTTGGATCGCGCGGAAGCGGTGCATCTCGCGGCGCGCGATTCGGCCGAGGCGAAAGAGGGCATCGCCGCGTTCAACGAGAAGCGTCCGCCGAATTGGGCGCCGCGATAGGCGTCCGAAGGTTGTCATGGCATGGAGGGTGGCACGCCCGACGCGCCCCGCGCTGACCATTGGGGCGTTGGCGGGAGGTTAATTTCCGATTGCCCACATCGGCTCGCGTCGCGCCGCGAAGTCGTTTCCATGGCGCGATGCCTTCCGCCGCCGTTCCATCCGCCGATCCCCGGGGTGAAGTTGTGATTCGCACCATCGCGATGCCGAGTGATGCAAACGCCAACGGCGATATTTTCGGCGGTTGGCTGTTTTCCCAAATGGACTTGGGGGGCGCGGTGCTGGCCCGGACCGAGGCCCACAGCCGTGTCGTGACGGTGGCGGTCGATGCGATGAAATTCGAAACGCCGGTGAATGTGGGCGACATCGTCACCTGCTTCGCGCGGCTCGAGCGGATTGGACGCACGTCGATGAAGATCGCGATTGAAGCCTGGGTGAAGCACCACACCGAGAAGACGGAACGCCGCGTGACGCAGGGTCATTTCACTTACGTCGCCATCGACGACCGCGGCAAACCGCGGCCGGTGAAACGGCGTGGAAAATAAACGTAGGGCCGTCGCGTGTTGCCGAGCCGAGGCCGGCCGACGGGCGGCCGCCCTGGACGCCCCCGTCAACTCCCCGGCAGCTGAAAATTTTCGATCTGCGCCTTCACATCGCGCATGAAGGCGGCGGCCCCGGCGCCGTTGACCACGCGGTGATCGAACGTGAGCGAGAGCGTCGTCACTTCCTCGGGGTAAATCACGCCGTCGTGATTGAGCATGCGCTCGTGGGTCTTGCCGACGAAGAGTGTGCACATCGACGGCGGGACGACCATCGGCGTGGCGACTTCGATGCCGAAGGCGCCGAGACTCGTGAGGATGAGAGGGGACTGCACGTCGTCGATTTTTCCCGCGCGCACCGCGGCGATGCTTTTCGTGTAGGCCACGCGGAACGCCGGCCAGTCGAGTTTGGACGCGCCCGGGACGATCGCGGTGGAGAGCCGGTCGTCGTCGAGGGCCACGGCAACGCCGAGATCGAACACCGCACGTTCGACAATCTCACCTTCCCGCAGCACGAGCCGGCGAAACGGCGCATGTTTTTCCATCGCGCGCACGATGCACCAGCCGAGCATCAGTGACGGCGTGCAGTCAGGCTGGGTCGTCTTGATGGCCTCGCGGGCGGCGCGGAGATTTTTCCACAGCGCGTCGAGCTGCAGGTTGACGGGGATGACGCCGCTGAGCCGCCGCGTAATCGCGGGCGAAAGCGCGGGCTCGAGTCCCGCCTGCACCGGTGCCGTGCGGGGAATTTGTTGCAACTGCTGGATGCTCGGGTGCGAGGGCGGCACGACGGGGGCGGCGGCCGGGGGCGCTGATTCCGCCGGCGCGTCCGCCGCTGCGACGGAGACGACCGCAATCTCGCGGCCGATGTCGAGGACGTCGTCCGGCTGGCAGTGCCACGCCTTGAAGACCCCCTGCATCGCCGACTCGACCGGGTAAACCGCCTTGTCGGTTTCGACCTCGCAGAGCGGCTCGTCGCACGCGACGGCGTCGCCCGGCTTCTTGAAGAGAGAGACGACGCGCACCGCCCGAATCCCTTCGCCCATGATCGGGACCTTGATCGCCACGTCGACCGTGCCGGTGGCTGGGGGCAGGGCGGGCTTCAGCCCGCCTCGATTGGTCGGGGATTGCGCGGCGTCTGAGGGCGGGCTGAAGCCCGCCCTACTTTCGGAGCGAGGCGGAAGTTCGCGGGCGGTGGGATGGGCGATCGCGCGCGGGAGCAGCCCGTTGATCACCCGATGCACCGCGTCGACGATCCGCACGACATCGGGCAGCGCGGCGTATTCGTAGATCGGGTTGTAACCGATCATCACGTTGCCTTTGGACACGAGGATGGGCGGGCTGACGAGCCGCGACCACACGTCAGGTCGCCCCGTGAGGTGGGAAATGATCATTTGGCCGACGGAGCAGTTCTCCGTGTCTTCCTGCACGACGATGAGCCGGCCGGTCTTGCGCACCGATTCCTCAATCGTCTCGCGATCCCACGGCACGATGGAACGGAGATCGATCAACTCGACACTCACGCTGGTGCCGAGCTGTGCGATGGCCTCAAGGGATTTCTCGACGGTGTTGCCCCACGCGACGATCGTGACGTCGCTGCCGGCCGTGACGACGCGCGCCTGTCCGATCGGCACGGCGGTGATTGCGGTTGGCACTTCGCGCTCGGCCCAGAGCATGTGTTTCGGGATCAGGACAATGGTCGGATCGTCGCCGTGCATCGCGGACCAGAGCAGGCCGGCGGCGTCTTCGGGCGTGCTCGGGATTACTACATTGAGGCCGGGATAGTGCGCGATCGCCGCCTCGTTGGCCTGCGAGTGCCAGAGCGAACCGCCGGGCAGATAGGCGCCGTAAGGCGCGTAGATGACCGCGGGGCACGTCCACTTGCCGAAGGTGCGCCAACGCAGCGTGGCGAGATTCGTGACGAGTTGGTTCCAGCCAGGGTAAATAAAATCGATGAACTGCAGCTCGAACACCGGACGCCGCCCATAACTGGCGAGGCCGCACGCCACGCCGAGGATCGTCGACTCGGCGAGCGGCGAATTGAACACCTGCTTTGGAAACGCGGTGGAGAGTTTTTTCGTGAGCGTGAACACGCCGCCCTTCGGATCCTCGACGTCCTCGCCAAAAACCACGCGTCGCGGGTCCGCCTCGAGTCCGGCGCGCAAGGTGAGGTTTACCATGTCGCCCATGCGATACTTGCCCGGGCGAAACATCGTCTCGTCGAGATCGGGCGCGGCGTGAACGACGTTGGCCTCGAGGTCACCGGCGAGGGGGTTCTCGGCTTTCTCGGCGAGCAGGTAGTCGGCGCGGACGCGTTCCCTCATCTCGGTGTCGAGTTGCTCGAACTCCTCCAGCGTCAGCGCGCCCTCGGCCACAAGCTGGTGCTTGAGCACATTCAACGGATCGCGTTCGCCCAGCGTTGAGAGCTCGACGGACGAGCGGTAAATTTTTTGATCGTCGGTGCTCGTATGACTCGTGAGCCGTTCGAGCGTCATCCAGATGAAAACGGGACCGCCGCCCGCGCGGATTTTCGCCATGGCTTCGGCGGCGACGTGATGAACGCGCTCGACGTCCCAGCCATCGACCCGCACCCACTCCTCGGCGGCGAGCACGTTCAAGGCGAGCGGATTGGTGCGGCGCGTGGGGCTGGAGATGCCGTAACCGTTGTCCTCGACGACGAGCAGCAGCGGCAGTTTGCGTTCCTTCGCAAACGCGACTGCCTCGTAGAAATCGCCCTGACGCGCCGCGGCGTCGCCGACAGTCGCGAGCGTGAGCGTTTTTTTCCCGTCGAGCTGCATGCCCCACGCCATCCCGCAGGCGGGCAGGAGTTGTGAGGCGGTCGGAGTCGGGACGCTCCAGATGTGAAATTCGGGATAACTGTAATGCGACGGCATCTGCCGGCCGTTCGACGACGACTCGCGTTTCGCCATGTAATCGAGCGCGAGCTGGCGCGTCGTCACGCCGCGGCCGAGCACAAATCCGCGATCGCGATAATAGGGGCAGGCGTAGTCCTCGGGCTCCATCAAGAGCGCGACCGCCGCCATCGCCTCGTGGCCCTGGCCGGAGACGTGGAAGTGGCCCTTGCCCTGGCGATTCAAACTCTCCTCGCGCAAGTCGCCATGGCGGCTCTCCAGGATGGTGAGGAGGAGTTTGTGTTTCAGCTCGGTGGAAAGATCCGATGCGAGGGTGGGCATGGGGGAGAGGGGTTGAGAAAGGGGCGGGGGAACGCGGAAAATTAGACGGGAATCATCGGGGTGAGTTGCGGCAGCTGCTCGGCGTAGCGCATCAGCCCGCCGCGGAACGCCGGAAACCCGGCGCCACTCAACAACGCGAAATCGATGTCGTCCGCGGAACGCACCACGCCCTCCGCGAGGCAGCGGCGGGCCTCGTCGATCATCACGGCCATGAGGTGGGCGGTGATTTCGGCAGGTGCGCGGTGCGACGGGACGGGAGCGGGAGCGAGGGCGCGAGTCGTGGCGTCGTTGTTGGACTCGGCGCGGCCCTCGTAATGATAAAAGCCGGAGCCGGTGCCGTTCTTGCGGCCCCGGAGGTTCGACGCGAGCAAACGCGCGCAGGCCGTCGAGCGCGCAAAGCGGCCGGGAAAATAATGCGCCATCTCGCCGAAAATAAAATCCGTCACGTCGACCCCCACTTCATCGATCAGCCGCAGCGGACCCATTGGCCAACCGAAGTCGCGGAGCGCGACGTCGAGGGCTTCGGTCGGCACGCCGTCCTCCCAGAGCCGGACCGCCTCGTTGAGATAGAAGAACAAGACCCGTGTGACGAGAAAGCCGGGCGACGAACGGCAGATGACGGGCGTCTTGCCGAGCGACTTGACCAGTGCCAGTGCGCGCTCGGCGGTGGCGAGGCTGGTGTCCTCGTTGAGGACAATCTCCACGAGCGACATGCGGCTGACCGGGTTGAAGAAATGCAACCCGAGCGTGCGCGTTGGGTTCGGCACGTGTCCGCCGATCTCCTCAATGGGGAGCGCGGAGGTGTTGGATGCGAGGAGCGCATCGGGTCGCACCACACGGGCGAGATCGCTGAACAGCTTTTGCTTGGCGGCGGCGTTCTCGATGATGGCCTCAATCACGAGATCGCAGAGGGAGAAGCCGTCCCAATCTGTCGTCACTTTGATCTGGGCGAAGGCGGTGTCGGCGTCCGCGGCCGTCTGCTTGCCGCGCTTCACGGCGTCGTCAAAAAGGCCGCGAATCACGCGGAATCCGTGCAACACGGCGTCCGGCTGCGCGTCGTGCAGGATGACCTCGTGGCCGTGCGTCGCGAGCCAGTGCGCGATGCCGGAACCCATCACACCCGCGCCGACCACGCCCACGCGGACGATGTGGGATCGGGCGGGCTTTAGCTCGCCCTCGGGGACGGCGGGGTCGTTCGCGGGCGGGCTGAAGTCCGCCTTACTTTCGAACCAGCCGGCGAGGGTTTGCTTGCGGGCCGCTTCGCGCACGGAGAAGGCGTGGAGAAGATTTTTGCAGACCGCTCCGATCGTCACGTCGCCGAATAGCTGGGCTTCGATCTCGAGGGCGGCCGGCAGAGCGAAGTCCGAAGTCTGCTCCGCGAGGTCGATCGCGGCGAGGGGGGCGGGCAGACGGCCGCGGGTTTTGGCGAGCGTCTGGGCGCGCAGATCGGCGAAGAACGTTTTCGGCGGCGGGGTCGGCGCGAGGCGGACGGGTTGGCCCACCGGGGCAAATTTCAATGCGATCGCTTTTGCGCGCTGTGTCAGGTCTGCGGCGGGGACGACTTGGTCGACGAGTCCGTCGCGTAGCGCATCGCGCGCTGAGAGCAGTTGCGCCGCGAGGATGTGCTCGAGTGCGGGCTGCGATCCGATGAGTCGGGCGAGCCGCACGCCGCCACCCCAGCCGGGGATCGTGCCGAGGGCCGTTTCGGGGAGACCGATTCGCGTGACCGGCGCGTCGCTCGCGATCCGCCAGTGGCAGGCCAGTGCGAGCTCGTAGCCGCCGCCAGCGCAGGCGCCGTGAATCGCGCAGAGCACGGGCGCCGGAAAATCAGCGAGACGCCCAAAAAGTTTGTGACCGGCGCGCGAGAACTCCGCGGCGTCCGTCGCGTCGTCAAAGGCGGCGACTTGTTTCAGGTCGGCGCCGGCCAGGAAGGTGTTTTCTTTCCCGCTGAGGACGACGAGGGCCTTGGGCCGGACGTGGGTGGCGGTATCGAGTGCGCGGGCGAGTGCGGCCAGCGTGGCAGCGTTGAGAATATTTACCCGGCCCGCCGGATCGTCGAACGTGATCCAGCCGATGCCGTCGGCATCGATCGAGAACGTGACGGGCGGTGCGGCGTTCATTTGGCAGGGACGGGCGCGAGCGCCGCGATCGCGTCGAGCGCCGCGGGGTTTTCGATGCTCGTGAGGTCGCCGGCGGGCTGGCCGAGGAACACTCGCGCGATCGCGCCGCGCACGATTTTTCCGCTGCGGGTCTTGGGCAACGCGGCCACGGTGAACACATTTTTCGGCGCGAGCGGCTTGCCGATTTCGCGCGCGACGTGGGCGATGAGCGCGGGTTCGGTTGCGGTCTGGTTGCTCTTGAGGACGACGAAGCAAACGAGCGCCGTGCCCTTGAAGTCGTCGGGCACACCGATCAGCGCGGCTTCGCTGACGGCGGGATGCGACGTGAGCGCGCCCTCCACCTCGCCCGGACCGACCCGCTTGCCGGCGACTTTCAGGGTGTCGTCCGTGCGACCAAAGAGAAACCACTGGCCGTCGACGTCGACCTGCGCCCAGTCCCCATGATACCAGACGCCGGGAAATTTTTCGAAATACGTTTCGAGATAACGCGCGTCGTCGTTGAGAAAGCTCTTCGTCATCGACGGCGCGGGCTGCTTGCAGACCAGATGGCCCATCGTGCCGCGCGGCGCGGGCCGGCCGTCGTCGGTGAACACGTCGACATCCATCCCGAGCCCCGGCCCGCCGAGTGAACACGGCTTCAGGGCATCGAGCGGAGTCGCTGAGACGTGGCAGCCGATGATCTCGGTGCCGCCAGAAATGTTGATCACCGGGCAGCGCCGCTTGCCGACGTTTTCGAAATACCAGAGATAACTCGCCTCGTCCCAGACCTCGCCCGTCGAACCGAGCACGCGCAGCCGTGAGAGATCGTGGGCGCGCGGGCCGCGGCCATCGGTGACGCGCATCAGCAAGCGGATGAGCGTGGGCGAGCAGCCCAGCGTGACGACGCCGAGCCGTTCACAGATTTGCCACAGTCGATCGCTGGTCGGGAAATTGGGCGCGCCGTCGAACAAGACGATCGGGGTGCGATGGAGCAGGCAGCCGATGATTTCCCACGGGCCCATCATCCAGCCGATGTCGGTGACCCAGAAGAACGGTTCGCCGGGGCGCGCATCGAACGCGAAGCGCAGCTCCTTGCCCATCTGCGCAAGGCAGCCCGCGTGCGTGTGGACGGTGCCCTTCGGCCGGCCCGTCGTGCCGCTCGTGTAGAGGATGAGGCCAGGATCCTCGGCGGCGGTCCGCACGCAGGCCGTCACGGGATCGGCGGAGATGAGAAACGCGGACCAGTCTGGCGTGTCCGTCCAGACCACGCGCGCGATCGTGGGGACTTTGGCGGCAGCGGTGCGGGCGATGGCGGCGGTGTCGATGGTTTTGCCGCGCCGCACGAGCGTGCCGCAGGCGAACAGGACTTTCGCTGCGCACGAAGCCAGCCGCTCGCGGAGCGCCTCCTCGCCATAGCCACAAAAGATCGGCACGAAGCGTGCGCCGATCTTCATGGTGGCGAGCAACGCGACGACGGTCGGCACCTGCATCGGTGCGTAGAGTCCGACGCTGTCGCCGAGTCCGACGCCCGCGGCCTGCAGCGCCCCGGCGCAGCGATCGACGAGCGCAGAGAGTTCGGCGAACGTCACGCTCCGCGCATCCTCGGCGCGGCCGGAGTCCGCCTCGTAGAAGAGCGCCGTCTCGCTGCCATGGCCGTCGCGCACGTGGCGATCGAGGCAGTTGTGGGTGACGTTGATTTGTCCCCCGACAAACCAGCGCGTCCACGGAAAGCCGCGTGAGTCGTCGCGGACTTGTGTGTAGGGCGTGAACCACTCGGCCCCGAGGTCCTTCATCGCTACCGCCCAGAACCAGGCGGTATCGCGGACCGACGCCGCGCGGAGCGCCGCCAGGTTTGCGCAACCGTGCTCCTGCATGAATCGCGCGATGTGCGAATCGCGAGTCCAGGTGTGATCCTCGGGGCGCCAGATAATTTCGCTCATGGCTGCTCCGGGTTCAGAGTTGCTCGAGGCAGACGGCGAGTCCTTCGCCGCCGCCGATGCAGATGGACGCCACCCCGCGCCGGGCGCCGCGTTCGCGCATGGCAGCGAGCAGTGTCACGAGGATCCGTGCCCCGCTCGCGCCGATCGGATGGCCAAGCGAAATCGCACCGCCGCGGACGTTGAGTTTCTCGTGCGGGACGCCGAGTTCGTGCATAAACGCGAGCGGCACGACGGCGAACGCTTCATTCACCTCCCACAGATCGACGTCGGCGACGCTCCAGCCGGCGCGGGCGAGCGCGTTGCGTGTCGCATCGACCGGAGCCGTCGTGAACCACACGGGGTCCTGCGCGTGCGAACCCACGCCGGCGATCCGGGCGAGCGGCTTCGCGCCGATTTTCTTCGCGGTCTCGGCGGTGGTGAGCACGAGCGCGGCGGCGCCGTCGTTGAGCGAGGAAGCGTTGGCGGGAGTGATCGTGCCCGCTTGGTCGAACGACGGGCGGAGCGTGGGGATCTTTTCGTAGTTAACTTTTCTCGGACCTTCGTCGTGATCGACTTTCGTGGTGCCGCCTTTCGCGGCGGTGATTTCGACCGGGGTGATTTCCTCGGCGAAACGGCCGTCTGTTTGGGCGGCATTGGCGCGGCGAAAACTCTCGGCGGCGTAGGCGTCCTGTTGCTCGCGGGTGAACGCGTATTTCTTCGCGCACTGCTCGGCGCAGTTGCCCATGTGGAGGTTGTTATACGGATCCCAGAGGCCGTCGTGGACAATCGAGTCGAGCGCCTGCTGGTGGCCCAGACGGAAACCGTCGCGCGCTTTCGGGAGCAAATAGGGCGCGGCGCTCATGTTTTCCATCCCACCCGCGATGGCGATCTTGCCCATGCCGCCGGCGAGAAAATGCGCGGCACCGATCACGGTTTGCATCCCGGAGCCGCAGACCTTGTTCACGGTGATGCAACGCGTGGATGTCGGCAGGCCGGCGTGAATCGCAGCTTGGCGCGCGGGCGCCTGGCCCAGGCCGGCTTGGAGCACGCAGCCCATCAGGACGTCGGTGACATCGCCGGGCAAGAGGTTCGCCGCCGCGAGCGCGCCGCGAATCGCAGTGGCGCCGAGGCGGGGGGCGGGCACGGCGGCGAGGGCGCCTTGAAATGCGCCGAGGGGCGTGCGTGTGGCGGAAACGATGACGATGTCGGAGGTGGTCATGGTGTTGTCGGCAGCGATCGCGACGGAGCGCGCTCGTCAGCCGAGCCAGCTCAGGGGATAATTCGCGTCGTCGAGCGCGAGGGCTTCGGCGGTGAGTTGGAGCGGGAATTGCGTGTCAAACATCACGGCGAGTTCCTCCGTGCGCGTGGCGTTCATGCTCGCGAGCGTCGTGCCGGGATGCGGACCGTGCGGGATGCCCTGCGGATGCAGCGTGAACGATCCCGGCTCGATGCCTTTGCGCGAACCGAAGTTGCCGCGCACATAGAAGAGCACTTCGTCGGCTTCGGTGTTGTCGTGCGCCCACGGCACTTTCACTGCGTCGGGGTGATGGTCGAGGTAGCGCGGCGCAAACGTGCAGACAACAAATCCGTTGATCGCGAAGGTCTGGTGGATCGGGGGCGGGAGGTGGACTGTGCCGGTGATGGGCTCGAAATCGTTCGCGTTAAATGTGAACGGGTAGAGGTAACCGTCCCAACCGACGACATCGTGCGGATGACTCGCCATCACATAGCGCGTGAAGCGATCGCGATCCTTGGTGAGCACGGCGAACTCGCCTTCGTCCTCGCGCGGTGCGAGTTCGGTGGGCCCGTGAAAATCACGTTCACTGTAAGGCGCGCCCATCCGAATCTGGCCCTCGGCGTGCAGATAACGTTCCGGGATTCGCACGGGATGCGCCGACTCGAGGATGAGATAATCCTCCTGCGCGATATCGTCGGGCACGAGCCGGTAGATCGTGCCGCGGGGAATAACGATGTAGTCGTCCTGCTGGTAGCGGAGCCGGCCAAAATTGCTTTCGAGCCAGCCGCCGCCGTGCCAGACGAAGATGATGTCGTCGCTGCGACCGTTGCGGTAGAAATCATAGCCGGCGTCCATCGTCGTCGCGGGCCGGCAGCGGCAGCACGTGATGTCGGCGTTGAACATCAGCGGCACGCGCCCCGTGTAGGGATCACCGGCGCGGGCGATGCGCGCGGAGCGAAGGTGATGATGACGAAGCGGCGAAGGCGCGGCGGGTTGGAGGGACGCCTCGCGAAACAGCTCCACGCGCTTCACGCGCGTCGGCGGCTTTTGGTGGTAGAGGATCGAGTAAGCCCGATCGAAGCCCTCGGTCGTGACGACATGCTCGTAGTGGAGACCCTCGCGCTTAAAACTCGCGTCGACCGCGCGCGGAAACTTCAGGTGATGCTTCCGGGGAGTTTCGCCGAGCTTGAGGTAGTGGGGCATTTTGGATTTCGGTCATTCCGAGAGCTGAAGCGACGACGTGATCCGGCGGGATCGCCCCGCCCGCCGCGCGGGCTCACCCTGACAAATTACAAAGACCCGCGCCGCTCCTGCTCGCGCTCGATCGCTTCGAAGAGCGCGCGGAAGTTGCCCTCGCCGAAACCGCGCGCGCGACCGCGGCGTTGAATGATTTCGAAGAAGAGCGTCGGCCGGGTGAACACGCATTTCGTGAAAAGTTGGAGCAGGTAGCCGCCATCGCCCTCGTCGCGATCAACGAGAATTTTCAGCTGCTTGAGCATCTCCTTGTCCTCTTCAATCGCGCCCACGCGGGCGTCGAACTCGGCGTCGTAATACGTGTCCGGCACGTCGAGGAAATCCTGTCCCATCCGGCGCATCTCGGCAATGGTGGTGACGATGTCGGGCGTGAGCAACGCGATGTGCTGCACGCCGGGCCCATTATATTTGTGGAGGAATTCCTGGATTTGAGAATTCGCCGACGAGGGTTCGTTGATCGGCAGCTTCACCCAGCCGTCGGTCGAGCTGACCACCTTCGACATGAGTGCGCTACGACCCGTGTTGATGTCGAAGTGCATGAAGAGGTCGAAGCCGAAGATGTCTTCGTAGTATTTCACCCACGGCTCCATGTGCTCCACGTTGGCGACGACGTGATCGATCATCGCGAAATTAATGTCCCCGTCGTCCAGGCCGCCCGGGACGGGTTTGTAGCCGGGCGCAAATTCGGTGTGAGGCTTGCGCTCGATGAACGTGTGAATCGTATCGCCGTAGGCCGCGATGGAGCCGGCGATGAACTGGTCGTGCTCATCGAGCGGGCGCACGACATGCGCGCCACGGCGCGTGGACTCGCCCAGCGCGTGGCGGGCATCTTTCACTCGAAATGCGACGTCGCGCACGCCGCAGCCGTGCCGGTCCAGGTGCCAGCGCATGAAGTCCGCGGCATCGCCCGGGCCGTGCGGCTCGGCGACGGTGAAGTTGATGCGGCCCTGCCCGACAACATGGGCCCGGCGGCCGAGGACGCCGGAGTTCGCGTCAGCGTAGAATCGGCGCGACATGCCGTATTTCGTGACGAAAAAATCAGCCCACTGGTCGGCGTCATCGACGATAAATTCGATGTGATCGATGCCTTTGAGGCCGAGCGGATTGACGCGGGGCTTTTTCTCGACCGTGGATTCGAAGAACGTGGTGCTCATGACATGACGGGAACGAGGGAGGGGAATTGGGGAAGGGCGGGCCGGGCCGCGGGGGAACGGGGCTACAGTAGCCTCAGTCCGCTTTTGGTGCCATACGCTGAAAGGTGTAAATCCGCGCCTGCACCGTTGCGCCCGGCGCCGCCGGATGTTGCAGTGCGCGCATGGCTGCTGCCGCCCGCCCACCCCGCGCCTCATCCCCGCCCGCCGCGGCGCCCGAACTCGCATCGACGAAATTTTCGGAGCACCTGCTGCGCATGCACGCGACGCTCCGGGCGCGCGATTTGTGGCACAGCCTGCAGCTGCTGCTGCGCGACGGACTGCCCAGCCGATCGTTCACCTTCGAAATCGGTCGCGGCAGCGATGGCGACGGCAACAAAATCTACCGCCACGCACATCCCTATATGCCGCGCGACTGGCGGAGGATGCATCCGGCGGAGGCGTGGTTTGCGCGCCACCCCACGGCGGCCGTGTGCCGGCTCTCCGACGTGGTCTTACGTGACGAGTTGCAGGAGACGTTTTTTTATCAGCGCGGCATGAAGCGCGAAGGCTGGGACAAATTTCTCTCCCTGGTCTCGTGGCACGAGGGCGTAATCCAAGGGGTGATTCACCTCTATCGCGGCGAAGGGGAGCCGGATTTCACCGCGCGCGAAGTGCGGTTCGCGGAGGCGCTGCAGACGCACTTTCACGTGGCACTCGATCGCGTGCTGGCGCACGAGGAGGAGATTTTTCAAGCGGAGCAATTTTCCGCGATGCTGGAGGAAGTGCCGGTCGGGCTGTTGTTGCTCGACTGGGAATCGCGGCTGCTCTGGCGCAATGGCGAGGCGGCGCACGGCTGTGCGGTGTGGAACTACGGTGAGCGCGGCGCGGCGGCGTTGAAGGCGCGGCGGGCGTTTCGCGTCCCGGTGCCGGTGGCCCAAGCTTGCGCCGAATTGCGCCAGCAATGGGAAAGCGCGGATCGCGGCCAGCGGGCGGCTTTGGTGAAACCGCGGGCCGTCAGCGAGCATTCGCTTGGGCTGCACGCGCACGTCGTGCTGCGGGCTGCGGGCTCGAGCGCGCAGTTGCGCCCGACGTTTCAAATTCAAATCGACTACCGCCGCCCGCGGGGCGATCGCGATCGGCCGCTCTCGCCGGGGGCGGTGGCCTCGCTGGCCCGGCTCTCCGCGCGCGAGCGCGAGGTGGCGATGCGGATGCGCGAGGGCCTGCGCACCGCCGAGATTGCCGCCGAGTTGGGCCGCAGTCCGCTGACGATAAAGACGCAGCTTGCGGCGATCTCTGCCAAGCTCGGAATCAAGGGCCGTGCCCGCGCGATTGCGCTGCTAAACCGGTGAGGTCGCGTCGTCCGGCCGGGCCACAATGCGCGTGCGCAGGACGCCCAGCCGTTCGATTTCGAGTTCGACGACGTCGCCGGGTTTGAGCCAGCCCCCGGTGGTTTCCGGCCGCAATTCGAGGATGCAACCGGTGCCCACCGTGCCGGTGCCCAGCAAATCGCCGGGGAGCAATTCCGCGTCGCGCGAGGCCTGTGCGACGAGCCGAGGAATGCTGTGGTGCAGGCTCGCGACATTACCCCGCGACAGTTCGCGGCCGTTCACCCGCGCGATCATCTCGAGCGAGAGTTGCTCGCCGACGATGCGGTCGGAGAACTCGTCGCGCGTGGTCAGCCACGGGCCGAGCGCGGTGGCAAAATCCTTGGCTTTCGCCGGGCCAAGCCCCACCGGCATTTCCCGGCGCTGGAGATCGCGCGCGCTGAAATCGTTGAGCACGGTGAAGCCGGCGACGTGCTCCCACGCCCATTTTGGCGCGATATTTTTTCCGCCCCGGCCGATGACAATGCCAAGCTCCAGTTCGTAATCCAGCTCGGCACAGTCCGCGGGCGCGCATACAGTCCCGTCCTGCCCGACCAAGGCGTTAGGATTCGAAAAATAGAAGACGGGAATTTCATACCACGCCGGGACCATCTCGAGTCCGCGTTGCGCGCGCGCCGTCTTCACATGCTGCTCAAACGCATAAAAATCACGGAACGCCGGCGGGCGGACGATGGGCGGCAGAAACTGAAACTCTCCCAGCCGGTAGCGTGGCCCCCGCCCGGTCGCGGCGCGTTCCGCCAGCGAGGGGCGGAGTTCATCCATCCCCGCCAAGATGTCTTCGAGTCGAGCCACGGGCCGGCCGGCGACCGCGGCCAGATCGATCCAGGAGCCGTCGGGCGCGGCGAGGGCGACGACCGGCGCGGTCGCGGCGAGGGGAAGAAGAGTGGCCAGACGCATGACGCAAGGGACAGACCACGATGGGCGCGGTCAGTGGCACGGCGAAGAGAAAATCAGGCCGTGCGGCGGGAGCTGATGATTTACTCTGTTCGGCCTATGGCTGATTGGCGAGTGGCATGTTACGTTCGCCGTCAGCAACTGCCCAAGTGGCCTTGTCGCCGCCGCAACCCCGGTTCTCCTCACCCCAACCGCACGCGTAACCCCACGATGCCCGACATTTCCCAACCTCCCTCACCGGTGGCGATGGCCCCCGCTGCCAACGACCCGCGCTGCGTTCCGATCAAGCTCACGCGCTCGATTCCCGTGGGAGACGCCATCGACTATCCGCGCTACACCGACGACGAGCAGGAAGTTTGGCGCGCGCTCTATGCGCGGCAGGAGAAATTGCTGGCTGGACGGGCGGCCGACGAATTTCTCACGGGGCTCGAGGTGCTCGAACTCGATCACGGCCGGATTCCCGCCTTGCGCGACGTGAGCCGGCGATTGTTCGAGGCGACCGGCTGGCAGATCGCGCGCACGCCGGGATTGCTCGACGCGCATGATTTCTTCTCGCATCTCGCGCGCCGGATTTTTCCCTGCACCGACTACATCCGCAGTCGCTCCGAACTCGACTACACGCCCGCGCCGGACTGTTTCCACGATATTTTTGGCCACACGCCCATGATCGTGCACGAGCGCTTTGCCGATTTCTATCAACGCATCGGGCAGGCCGCGCTCGCGTGCCGCGACCCCGCAATCGAGGAGGCGCTGACCCGCATTTACTGGTTCACCGTCGAATTCGGCCTGATCCGCAACCGCGGCGGCCTGCGCATCTACGGCAACGGGATCATCTCTTCTTTCGGCGAGACCCAGCATAGCCTCGCCGCTCAAGTGAACAAAAGGGACTTCACGCCCGAGCGACTCGCCGCGCAGCCCTACGCCATCTGGCATTTCCAAGATACGCTCTTCGTGATCGAGAGCTTCGATCAATTGCAGGACGAGTTCGAACGCTGGGCCCGCGAACACGGATTGGTTTGAGCCCGCGGTTCTGCGGCCGACCAGCAGCGAACCTCAATCGCCTTGCTTGTGGGCGCGACGGCGCTTGGGGTGAGTCCATGGCAAGGCACTGCAATTCACGCTCCCGTTCCCTGCGCGTGGCGCTCCAGCTGTTTCTGGTCGGTGCGAGTATTCTCGCGGGCCGCGCCGAAGTGAAAGTCGGGACGTGGTCGCCCATTTATGAGGGGGTCGAACTCGCGCGCGGCGAAGCGGACGCGGCGGAAGCCCGGCTGCAACAGGTGCGGGCGATCCGGATTGATCTGCGCGCGCCGGGCATCGAATTTTTTACGACACCGTCCAATGGCGACGCGTCGCTCGAAACCACGAGCGAGACGACGAGCGAATTTGTCCAGCGCCACGGCGTGCAGGTGGCGATCAATGCGAGTTTTTTTTCACCGTGCTGCACGCCCGGCGACAAGGATTTGACCGGGCTCGCGATCTCGCGCGGCGAGATCGTTTCACCGGCGGTGCGCTACGGGCCGGGCGACTGCGTGCTCGCGATCACGAAGGACAATCACGCGAGGATTACGCACAGCCGGGTGGGGTTTCGCGAAAGCGATTATTGGACCGCGGTGGCTGGTTCGGACATCGTGCTCGAAGGCGGAATAAAGACCGAGATCGTCAAGGTGGCCAAGAACCTGGTCGCTCATCCGCGCACCGCCGTGGGCGTGTCACGCGAGGGCCGCTATTTAATTCTTCTCGTCATCGACGGACGTCAGTCGGGTTACAGCATGGGTGCGACGCTGAGCGAGGTGGCGGACTGGCTGCAGCGTTTCGGGGCGCACGACGGTTTGAATCTCGATGGCGGTGGATCGACGGCGATGGTGCGGGCCGAAGGGAAGAAGCTGGTCGTGTTGAACCGGCCAAGCGGCGTCGGCTTGGGCTCGAGCGATGTGCTCGCGGCCGTGGGCGGCGAGCGCGTGCAGCGGTCGAACGGAAATAACTTCGGAGTGTTCGCGCCGCCGCTGCCGGCGAAGTAAATCGCGTTGCGGCATGGCGCGGAGTGCGTTCGCTTGGCGGGCGATGAAGTCGTTTGCCCACGCCACTGCACTCTTGAAACGCCGGCTCGGCACCCGCGGGGTGCGCACGGATGCGGTGGCGCTGCGCGCGGCGTCGTTCGACAGCAGCAAGATTTTGTTTTCGACGGAGGCTGTCATCTGTCCGCGGAAGGAAGCGGACATCGGCGTCGTGCTTGAGCTTGCGAACAAATTTCGCGTGCCGGTGACGACGCGCGGCCGCGGCACGACGCTCACGGGTGCGGCGGCTCCGGTGCGCGGCGGCTGGGTGCTCGACATGATGGCGTTGCACAAAATCACGATCGAGGAGGACGCGGGCATGGCGCACGTGCAGACCGGCGCGAAGGTCGCGGACGTTCAGCGCGCGGCGGAGGCGAAGGGCTGGTTTTATCCGCCTGATCCTTCTTCCAAGGAATACTGCACCATCGGCGGCAACATCGCGTGCAACGCGGGCGGGATGCATGGCGGAAAGTATGGCGTGACGCGGGACTTCATCGTGGCGCTACGTGGTTTTTTGCCAACGGGTGAATACGTGGAGTGGGGCACGGCCACGAAGAAATTTTCGGCGGGTTTTAAC
>JBBRLB010000116.1:0-19494 GCA_038231575.1 Opitutales bacterium
ATTCACCCGACGGTCGTCGGCGTGTTGTCGTCGCAAGGCGAATTTCACGCCGGACAAGCCATCGTCGTGACGCTGCACTACAACGCCGCCGTCCTCGTGACCGGCACGCCGCATCTCTCCCTCGCGATCGGGCCGGCCGGGGCGACCACCTTCAAGGACGCCGTCTATGCCTCCGGCAGCGGCAGCAACGACCTTACTTTTCAATATGCGGTGACCGCGAGCGACAACGATCCCGACGGCGTGCAACTCTTGCCGAGCGCTCCGAGTGGTGGCGTGATCGCCGATGTCGCGGGATTGACGGCGTCGCCCTCGCTCCCGGTCCGCCATTTCGTCTCTGGCATCACCATCAAAGCGGGCGCCCTCGTCGGCTTAGGCGCGCCCTCCGTCGAGCGCGGCGCGCTGATGAACGTTTCGGCCCGCATGCGGGTCGTCGAAGGTGACGCGAACCGCTCGTTGATCACCGGCTACGTCAACGCCGGGTCTAAAACGAAACGGGTCTTGCTCCGCGCCATCGGGCCCGCGCAGAGCGGTATCGGCGTGCCCGGCGCACACGCCGATCCGCGACTGCGCGTTTACTCGAGCGCGGGCGGGGTCATGGCCGAAAACGATGACTGGGCGGGCGCCGAGACCATTGCGGCCGCAGCCTCCGTCGGCGCCTTTTCGCTTTCTCCGGGAACGCGTGACTCCGCCGTTGTGGTCACGCTGCCGCCCGGCGCTTACACGCTCGTCGTTTCGCCCAACGGCGGCGCGGGCGAGGCGCTGGCGGAAGTTTACGACGCCGACGGCGGCGTTACCGGAGCGTCCGTGATCACCAATCTCTCCACGCGCGGGCTGGTCGACGAAGGTGGCTCCTTGATCGCCGGCTTCGCGGTGCGGGGTGCCAGTGGCCAGCGGGTGCTGGTGCGCGGCATTGGTCCGGGCTTGGCGAAATTCGGTGTGGGCGGCGTGCTCAGCAATCCCATCGTGAAGATTTATCACGACGGTCAGCTCGTCGCGCAGAATGATGATTGGGGCACCGTGGCGGCCGACGTCGCGCCGGCGAGCGCCGCCAGCGGGGCGTTTGCGCTCGATGCCGGCAGCAAGGACGCGGCGATCGTGCTGACGCTCGGGCCCGGAGCTTACTCCGCCGTCGTGAGCGGCGCAGGCAATACCACCGGCGCCGCGCTCGTGGAAGTGTATGAGCTGCCCGCGGGCAACTAAGGGTCACGGTCGGCACATTTACATTTTCCGACTCGCGGCCACCTTCAGGGCTTTGACGTCGATTTTCACCATGCCCATCATCGCCTGCATCACGCGATCCGCCTTTGCGCGATCCTGGCTGGCGGCCAGTTCGCCGAGAATCGTCGGGGTGATTTGCCAGGACAGGCCGTATTTGTCTCGCAGCCAGCCGCACTGGACCTCCTAGCCGCCGGGGCTGAGTTTCTTCCAGTAGTAATGGACTTCACGCTGCGTCGTGCAGTTCACCACGAAGGAAACCGCTTCGCTGAATTGGAAGATCGGGCCGCCCCAGCGTCTTCCCCTCGCCTTCCAGTCGGTTCCTGCCAACGGCGCCAAACGGTAACGCCAGCGGGCGTGGCCCACGCGTCAGCCGGGCGTGGGCGCGGACGTTGCGGCCAGTTCTTTTTTCACCAGCGGCGCGACCCGCGTGCCAAGGAGTTCAATCGCGCGCATGATGTGGCGATGCGTGAGCACGCGGTTGTCGATCAGGATCGTCAGGCGGGACAGCCCGCCCAGTGATTTGTTTTCGGAAATGATTTTCGCGGCCACGAGGTCAGCGTCGCCGACCATCAGCGCCCCGTGGGGGCTGCATTGCGCGTCGAATTGCGAACGCGTGGGCGGCGGCCAGCCGCGCTCTTTACCAATTTTCCCAAACGCGTCGCGGTAGGCCGGCCAGAAGGTCTCCTGTGCGTCCGCGGTGGTGTCACTGAGGAACCCGATGTTGTGCACGCCGACGAATAATTTTTCCGGCGGATGCCCGGCCTGCGTCCACGCCGCCCGATAGAGATCGACGAGCGGGCGGAATTGCGCCGGCTGCCCGCCGATGATCGCGACGATGAGTGGCAGACCGAGCGTGCCGGCGCGAATGACGGATTGCGGCGTGCCGCCCACGCCGATGAACACCGGCAGCGGATTCTGCAGTGGCCGCGGATAAACGCCCTGCCCCGAAAGCACGGCGCGATGCCTGCCCGACCACGTCACATTCGTCTCGTCACGGATCTTCAAAAGCAGATCGAGTTTCTCGGCGGCGAGTTCGTCGTAGTCCCCGAGGTCGAAGCCGAAGAGCGGATAGGATTCGATGAACGATCCGCGGCCTACGATAATTTCGGCGCGGCCCTGCGAAATCAAATCGAGGGTGGCGAACTGTTGAAAGACCCGCACGGGATCATCCGAGCTGAGCACGGTGACGGCGCTGGCGAGGCGGATGCGCTTGGTGCGCGCGGCGGCCGCGGCGAGGAGCACCGCGGGCGCGGACGAGACGTAATCCGCCCGGTGGTGTTCGCCGACGCCGAACACATCGAGCCCGACCTGATCGGCCAGCTCGATTTGCTCGAGCAGTTCCTGGACGCGCGCGACATCGCCCGTCGGTCCTGACTTTGCGGTCGCCACAAAACTGTCTACGCCGATTTGCATGGTTGGAATCATCGGGAATACCCAGTTCTGCGCATTTTGCGAATCGGTCGAGGCGGCCCGGCGGTCGCGGGCGAAAGTGAAGGTGGACTCGTTTTGGGTTACCCGTAACGTTGCCGCCATGTCCAATGCTTCGTCCAACCCACGCGCCGTCACGGTGCGCGAAATCCCTATCGAGCTTTGCCAATTCATGAAATTTGGCGGGCTGTCCGACAGCGGCGGCGCGGCGAAACAGGCAATCAGCGAGGGTCGCGTCCTGCTCAACGGCACCGTCGAGACGCAGAAACGCAAGAAGCTCGCGGTCGGAGACCGGGTGACGCTCGGCGAGGAAACCATCGTCGTGCAACTAGCCTGACGCGGCTCATGTCTTTTTCTGCCCTTGGCCTGTCCGAACCGCTGGTGCGCGCGGTGGCGGCGCGAAATTATGCGGTCCCGACGCCGATTCAGACTGCGGCGATTCCCGTCATTTTACGCGGAGGCGACGTCTGGGCGTCGGCGCAAACCGGCTCAGGCAAGACCGCGGCGTTTGCACTTCCGATGCTGCATCGGTTGAGCGCGGGGGCCCGGCCGCGGGGACGTTTGGTGCGCGCGTTGATCCTCGTGCCCACCCGCGAGCTCGCCGCGCAGATCGGCGAATCGCTCCGGCGCTATGCGCGTTTTCTACCCGAACCGATCAAAACGCTGGTCGTGTATGGCGGCGTCTCGATCAATCCGCAGATGATGGCGCTGGGGGGCGGCGCCGACATCGTGGTCGCCACGCCCGGCCGCCTCCTTGATCTGATCGATCACAACGCGGTGGCGTTGTCCGCGGTTTCCATTCTCGTCCTCGACGAAGCCGACCGCTTGTTCGAACTCGGCTTCACCGCCGAACTCAACCGGATCACTGCGCTCCTTCCGCCGCGACGGCAGAGCCTGCTTTTCTCGGCGACGTTTCCTCCGTCCGTCCAAACGCTCGCCACCGCCCTGCTCCGCGATCCGGTCCGGCTTGAGGTGGCCGCGGCGCCGGCGACGACCCCCGCTATTCTTCAGCGCGTGATCGAGGTCGATGCGCCGCAGCGCACGCAATTGCTCCGCCACCTCGTGCAGGAAAACAACTGGCCCAGCGTGCTCGTGTTTGTCGCCACGAAATACGCGACCGAGCACGTCGCGGACAAGCTCCGCCGCGCCGGCATCAACGCCGCGGCGCTGCATGGTGAGCTTAGCCAGGGCGCGCGGACCACGGCGTTGGCGGACTTCAAGGCTGGCCGGGTGCAAGTGCTGCTAGCCACGGATCTCGCGGCGCGCGGGATCGATATTGCGCGGCTGCCGGCGGTGGTGAATTTCGATTTGCCGCGCTCAGCCGTGGATTACACGCATCGCATCGGGCGCACCGGGCGCGCAGGTGAAACGGGCGTGGCGATCAACTTTGTGAGCGCTGAGACGCACGCACATTTCCGGCTGATCGAGAAACGCCATCGACTCGACTTGCCGCGCGAGCAGATCGCGGGTTTCGAGCCGGTGGAGACCGTGTTGCCCCCGCCGTCCACCGGCGGCATCAAGGGCAAACGCAAAAGTAAGAAGGACAAAGCGCGCGAAGCCGCCGCCGGCCCGTCAGCGCCCGCGGCGCCGCGCGGCGAACCCAAGCCCGCCGTCCCGCCCCGAGGAAGCTCGCGTGCGTGGTGGCGCTGACTAGCCTCACGCGCCGACATGAAAATCCAATCCGCCGAGTTTGAAGTGAGTGCCCCTGACCTTGAGGCGTGTCCCGCGTGGGCGCTGCCGGAGTTCGCGTTCATCGGCCGATCCAACGTCGGCAAGTCCTCGCTGATCAACCTGCTCGCCGAGCGGCGCGAACTCGCCAAAGTCTCCGACCTGCCCGGCAAGACGCGGCTGATCAATTTCTACGTCATCAACCAACGGTGGAGCCTCGTCGATTTGCCCGGCTATGGTTACGCGCAGGTGCGCAAGACCGAGCGCTCCGCGTTTAATGCCGCGGTCAATGAGTTCCTCGAGGAGCGGCGCAATCTCGTCCGGGTGTTTGTGCTCATCGACTCGCGACTCCCCCCGCAGGCCAACGATCTCGAGTTTGTGCGCTGGCTCGGACACAGCCAGCCCGACTTCGCGCTGATTTTCACGAAAGCAGACAAGCAATCCGCGACGCAATCCGCCGCGAACATCGCGCGGTTCCAGGCGAAGGTCGGCGAATGGCGGTCCGCCTTACCGGAGGTATTTCTGTGCTCGTCGAAAACCAAGCACGGGCGCACGGAGATTCTGAACGCGATCGAGGCGAGCCTCGACAAACGAAATCGGGCGAGCAGCTGAGTCTCTGAGCCGAAAAGTCTTTCGCGATGACCCAACCTGCTTGCCCGGCTTGCACGCTCGACGACGTGCTCAGTCTCATCCAGACAAATGGGAATGTGCGACCTGTGGCCATGAATGGCCCAAGGAGACTGCGTTCGACGCCGCGCGTATCGTGCCGGACGCCTACGCAACATGCTGACCGAGGGTGATACGGTCACGTTGATTAAGGATCTCACGTTGCGCGGGGGATCGGGGGTGCTGAAAGGCGGCACCAAGGTGAAAAACATCCGGCTCGTCGGCGGCGACGACGAGATCGACTGCAAGATTGAGGGCAGCGCGATGGCGCTCAAGGCGTGCTTCGTGAAGAAAATGTGATCGATTTGTTGGTTTGAAAGGGACACTCGCACTCATTTTAGGGGTCTGTGGCGGCTCACTCAAAAGGCTAGCCATGCCTTGGGAAAATTGTCCTGCTGGGCGGCTTTCCCAGCCCAATCGCTCTCACTCATGAAACGACCCACCCTCAATCTTCTGGCGCTTGGCGCCGCTCTCCTGACCGCCAGCTTTGCGCTCGGCCAGTCCCAGCCGGCCGGTCCTGCGCCAGCCGCACCCGCCGCGAAGCCTCAGAAGCTCGTGCGCATTGCCACGCTCAACTCCGTCAAAGACGTCCAAGAATTTCAAAACAACGTGCACTTCCTCCAAGCCCAGCACCAGACGGCGGTGGACCTCGGCGCCAAAATGGAGAAGGAAAAGGACGCGAAGAAAAAGCAGGAGATGAAAACGCAGTTAGATGCGCTCATGGTGAAGCTCAACGAGAACAATGCGGCCATGAACAAGGCCTACGGATTCTCCCTCACGCGCAATTACACCATGGAGATCGAGAGGGCCAACATCTACATGCTGGTAAGCGAGGAAGAGGCCGCGAAGCTCGAGCAGGCCCAAAAGGCGGAGCCGGCAGCGAAAGCGAAAAAGTAACGTCGGGGCGCGGCGGCGCGCTCACACCTATTTTAGCCCCGGGCGCACGAGCGCGCGAAGCGCATCATCAGTTCGCGGCGAGTTCCCGGCCCGCGCCCACCATCCCCCCGGCGCGGTCCTTCGCGAGCCCCTTCAGCAGTCCCGCGGGATCGGCGATCGTCATCGCCATCAGAATCAAGCCGGGTCCCGCCCGAACGCGCCGGGGCGACTTCAACTTTCATTGATGGGGACCGCCCACGATCATCCCGTAACGTGCAGGCACGCGCGCCGGCGACATCACGTCTTCTTCGTTTTCTTCGCGGAAGGCCCCGGTGTCTTCTTGAACTTGTGCAGCGGTTGCTGCTTTTGCTGAAAACGCTGCGAGGCCTTCAAGTCTTTGATCGTCGGTAGATATTTCGCACCCATGCCCGCAAGGCCGCCGATAAACCGGCGCGCGAGCAAACAGATTCTCGCAGACGCAGGTTCATCGGTTCCCGCGGGAACGACGCGAAACTTCGCCTCACGGCTCGCCGCATGGCGCTGCCGGTCGGGGCGGCCCAGCCCGCCGCGCGTTACTTCGAGGCTTTGTCCTGAATCTTGTCGCCCAACTTCTCGACGTCTTTGCCAAAACCTTTGGTGGTTTGGCAGCCACTGGCAGCGAGGCCGAAAAATGCCGCACTCAGCACGAGGCTCACGAATCGTTTCAAAGATGAGTTCATTCCCCAGCATAGGGGGCGTCGCCAGGTCTCGCCATGGGGTGTTACGCTCACACGCGTTCGCCTCACCGGCCGCGACCGCCCCGCCAGAGCAGCGCGCGGAGGATGATTTTTTCCGCACGTCTTTCGCGAACGTGAACGCCAACTTGCGGTTGGTCTTGGGTTCGTAGTCGAGGCAGCCGAGCGGGCAGCGCAGGAAAAACCAGCGGACCCCCGACCGCATCAGTCACTTCCTCAGCGTCGCACAGAACCGCGTGAGGCGCGTGATCCCCTTCTGGATGGTCTCATCGCTCGTCGCGTAACTGAGGCGGATGTAGCCCTCGGCGCCGAAGGCGCTGCCGGGAACGGCGGCGACTTTTTCCGTGTCGAGGAGGCGGCTGCAGAAATCCAAATCCTTCAGACCGAAGCTCGAGATGTTCGGGAAAAGATAAAACGCGCCCTCGGCGAGAAGGCACTTGATGCCGGGAATCTTGTTCAACTCGGCGTGGAGGAATTTCCGGCGGCGATCGAAGGCGGCCAGCATGGTCTTCAACGCGGCGGCGGTCTTTTCCTTTTCCTTAAGCGCGGCGAGCGCGCCGTATTGCGCGAAGGTCGTCACGTTCGACGACATCTGGCTCTGCAATTCCGACACCGCCTTCGCGATCGGCGGCGGGGCGACAAGCGTGCCGATGCGCCACCCGGTCATCGCATACGTTTTCGAGAAACCCGCCACGATGATCGTGCGCGCTTCCGCTGCCGGGCTCAAGGTCGCGACGCAGGTCGGCTGCGCGCCGTCATAGATGAGATGCTCATACATCTCGTCGGAGAGAAGGTAGAGATTGTGCTGGAGCGCGATGTCGACGAGCGCGGCGAGTTCGGCGCGGGTGTAGACGGCGCCGGTCGGATTCGACGGCGAATTGAGGATGACAAGCCGGGTGCGCGGGGTGATGGCGGACTCGAGCAACGCGGGCGTGAGCTTGAAACCCGTGCGATCGTCGGCGAGCACGAGCTTCGGGACGGCGCCGGCAAGTTTCACCATCTCGGGATAACTCACCCAAAACGGCGCGGGCACGATGACCTCGTCGCCGGGCGAGCAGGTCGCCATGATCCCAAGGTAGCAGGAGAATTTTCCACCCGGCGAAATGACGACCTGCGAGGCCGCGACTTTGTGATTGTAGTCTGAGAGGTAGCGTTCGGCGACCGCGGCGCGGAGCGGATCGATGCCGGGGGTCGGGCCATATTTGGTTTTGCCCGACTTTAGCGCGGCGATGCAGGCCTCCTTGATGTGATCGGGAGTGTCGAAGTCGGGCTCGCCAGCGCCAAAGCCACAGACGTCTTCGCCGGCGGCTTGCAGTGCTTTCGCTTTTGAATCGACGGCGATCGTCGGCGACGGGAGGACATTGCGGGCCCAAGTGGAGAGTGGCGCGGGAGGATTGCTCATGGACAAATCGTCGTCACGAAAGGGTCGCGCCCGCGCAAATGCAAGCCCGGCCCTCGCCCACGTGCGTCACAGTCACCCGCGATTTCCGCCGGGTTACTTTTTCCGTTTGGCCGGCTTGAGCGGCTTGAGCGGCAAACTCTCCAGCGCATAGCGCAGTAATTCGCCGATGCTCGCGTCCTTGCTCTTCGCGTAGCGTTTCAGCATCGCGCGCTGGTCCGGGCTCACCCGCACCGAGATCTGGCGGTGGGGATCGCGGGGGGGGTCACAGTCCTCGAAATCGAACGTCCGGATCGCGAACCGCACGACCTCGCTGGCGGTTTTCAAGCCGTGTCCACGGCGGCACGCGCTGATCTTCGCGATGAGTGACACCGGAAGATCGAAGGTGAGAGGGGCGGAAGCTTTGCGGGAGTGACGGGCCATGCGGGACGCGGGAATCAGCGAACGCTTTCAATGCGCGGCGGAGGCAGCCGTCGCAACGAAAATATTTTCGCCGCCAAAGGATGTTACTATAATTTAGGCGCGCGGCGGAGAAAGCTCCCCTTCCTCTCAGAGCGCGGCCGCCACGGCCAGTTCCAGTGCTTCCAGTGGCGACCCGACCATGCGCCACGCCTGCGCCCGCACCGCTTCGTTAATCTCCCGGCTGTGGCGAATAAGGACCGTGTCAACCCCGGCGCCCACCCCCCCAAGCACATCGACGTCCGCGTCGCCCACGAACAGCGTGTCTTCGGCGCGGACCTTGAGCCGGCGTAATATTTCGCGCATGCCCTCGGGCTCGGGTTTGTGCGTGGGCAGATCGTCGCCGTAAACCACCGTCGCAAACAGCGACGTCAAATCGTGTTTCTGCAGCAGCATCTGTCCGCTCTCCCGGTCGCGGCCCGTCCAGACGGCGAGTTGCACGTCCCGTGCGCGCAGATCGGCGAGCACGGCGCGGACTCCCTCGAACGGCAGGATCAGGTGCTGGTTCGCATCGTGAAACTCCGCCATGCGCGCCGCCGCGGCCGGCACGTGCCGCTCTTCGCCTACCAGCCCGCTCAGGAAACGGAGCGGCGGCCCGCCGAGGTGGGCGAAGATATCCATGGTCGGCCGCACCGGCGCGAATGGCTCAATTGCATGCGCAATCGAACGCAGGACGAGCGGCAGGCTGTCGACGAGCGTGCCGTCGAGATCGAACACGATGGCACGCTTTTTGGGAGGGATAATCATGGGGCGAGTCGAACAATGCGATCGGCGGCCGGCGGGCGGAGATCGTCGGCGAGCGCCGCGGGTTCGAAAATGGCCGACGCCAGATTGAGCTGAAGGGCCGCGGCGGTGATGACAAAGCGCGTCTTGTCGCGCGTGGTTTCGTTGCGCACCTCGACGACTTTCGGAAGCACCTGCTGGTCGACGCGCTTGAGTTCCACCAGAGAAAACGTCTTGGTCACACTCCCCTTGGCGTTGAGCAGTTCCGTCTGCGTCGGGGAGTTGAACTGCGCATCGAAATAAGCGCGGACTGCGGCCGGTTCCGGATATTTTTCCGCGAACGCCGCCGGCGGCCGGAAGAAAAACGCGTGGGCCGGCCGGCCCAGCACGCGCACGATCGCGGTGCACTCGACGTCAGGCCACGCGAGAAATGGCATTTGCAGATCGAAGGCCGTAAGCTCGACACCGGGCACCAGGGGCGCGAGGAGCGCTGTCATCCCCGGCTGCGTGAGTTGGCCGTCAATGTAACTCCACACGGCGGGTTGCAGTCCGTTTTGCACGAGCAGGCGATGCTCATGGCCCGCGGCATCGGTGAGCGCGATGCGCACGATGGTGCCCTTCGCGTTGCGTCCGCCCCAGAATTTGCCGCGAAAGACTTTCTCCGCCGCCGCGCGCGGGATCTGGTGCAGCTCGAATTCGAGATAGTATTCGCCGGCGATTCCGGCCTGGCGAAATTGCTCCAGAATGCGGCGGGATTCGGCGGCGTCGGGTTTGCCGATTTGGGCCAGGCCCGGCGCGGGGCCGGCCGGCGGCGCGCCGCGCAGCGCGCCGAGCACGAGGCTCAAAACAAAAAACGCCCGCCAAATTGAGGCGGGCGCGCATTGACCGGGATTCTGCATTACGCGCTTACGGCTTTTTCGTGGGCTCGACGGGAGCGGGCGTCGTCGGAGCCGTCGTGGCAGCGGGCGTTGTGGCGGCCGGAACCTTCACTCCGGGAGCGGCGGTGGCGTTGGCCGCCGCGGCGGCTGTGGCCGCGGGCGCCGCGATCGAGGGCAATGCGTTCCCGGCATCGGCGCCACCATGCTTGCGCTCATAGATGCGGCCCAAATAGAGGGTGAACGCCAGGACGAAGAACAACACCGCGGCGTAAATCGTGGACTTGCTGAGCACGTTGCCGGTCTCGGCGCCAAACGCCGCTTCAGCCGCGCCGCCACCGAGGGCCGCGCCCATGCCGCCGTCTTTCGCTTTCTGCGCCAGCACCACGAGGATGAGGAAAAGAGAGACGAGGATCAGAACCGCCGTCAGGAGATTGAGAAGGATGCTCATGTGAAAGGATCAGCGAAGCAGGCGCGCGCCGGGTTTGTCAATGGCCCTGTGCGGGACAGGCAATCCCAGCGGCTGTCCCCCGCGTAACGCGTTCAGGCTTCGACGCCTAGCTTCTCGAGCAAACGCTGGAGGTCCTCGTTGCCGCGATACTCAATGACGATCCGACCCTTCTTCGGCGAGTGGAACACCGCCACGCGCGCGCCCAGATGCGACGTGAGTTTCTTCTCGATGCCGGTCACCGCCGCAGTGTCTTTGACGGGAAGGCCGCGCCGCGCCTTGCGGGCGGGGGAACCCGGGTTCGCCTTGGCCGCTTGGGTCAATTTTTCCGTCGCGCGAACGCTCAACCCTTCCTCGATCACCCGGCGGGCGAGCAACGCCCGATGCGCCGCATCGTCGACGCCCAACAGCACTTTCGCATGGCCAACGCTCAGGAGGCTCTTCGCGATGAATCCCTGTAGATCAGCGTCGAGCCCGAGGAGCCGGAGCGAGTTGGCGACGGTTGCGCGTCCTTTGCCCACGCGCTCCGCGGCCGTTTCCTGCGTGAGATCAAAATCCCGGATGAGGCTCGCGTAGCCATGGGCTTCCTCGATCGCGTTGAGGCCCTCGCGTTGCAGATTTTCGATCAGTCCGAGTGCGGCGGACGAGGCATTGCTCGCTTCGACGACGCGCGCCGGGATGGAATTGATCTTGAGCTGCTGGAACGCGCGCCAGCGGCGCTCGCCCGCGATGAGTTGATATCGATCGCCCTGCTTCCGCACCACGATGGGCTGGAGCAGGCCTTCGGCGCGGATGCTTTCCGCCAGTTCGCTGAGCTGCTCCGCGGGAATCTCGCGCCGCGCCTGATAGGGGCTGGGCTCGATGAGGTGCACGCCGATTTCCAAGTAACCGGGCGCGCCGTTGCCCGGCATGGGTGCCGCCGCGGGTGCTGGGCTGGCGGAAGCCGGGGTTTCGCTGGACGAGGGCGCAGTGGGCTTGCCGGCGGCGATGAGGCCGCCGAGTCCGCGGCCGAGACGGGATTTGGGTGCAGCTGACATGAGGTGATTATTTATTTCCGGAATTCGGAATAAAAAGAGTCTGGCCCACGGTGATATGCGAGGGATCGGAAAGCTTGTTCGCGTTGATGATGTCCTGCTGCTTCGCGTTGGTTTTCTTCGCGACGACCGCCAGCGTGTCGCCTTTCTGCACCGTGTAACTCGTGCCCTCCTTGGCATAGTTCTCGGCGAACGTGGTCTGCACCGCCGGGCGCACCGCCTGGGCCTTCGCGAGCGAATCGAGCGCAGCATTCGTCTGCGTCGCGAGCTTTTCCATCTGCCCGGCGATTTGCTGGAGCGTTTCGGTCTTCGACGAAGAGACCGCCGCTTTGAGATCGCGATGGAGGTCGGCGAGCCCGTCGTTGAGCTGCGCGAGCGTCACAAAATTTCTCTCCGTCGTGCCCGCCTTCGCGCGCAAGGCCGTGTTTTCCCGCTCCAGTTGCTCCACGCGCAACGCCAGATCGCCGACGCGCTGCACCAGTCCGCGAACATCCTCGCGCAGATTCGCGAGTTCGATTTGGGGCGGCGAGGTCTGGGCGACCGCGGTGGCGGTGAGCGCGCAACCCAAAAGCAAACGTGACAACATGGTGGCAGCTTGCGGAAGCGGTTTCCAAAAACAAGAAAGACCTAACGCCGGAATGGCTCGCGCGCCTCCAGCGGGGGCATCGGACGCGATGCCACCATCGTGCCCGCCGCCACGGAAAATCCGCGTAGAAACTCGGCGGCGGCGAGCATCTTACCGCCTGGGCGCTGCAGCCGGCGCAGGCGCAGCGTGCCCTCGCCGGTCGCGACGAGCAGCCCTTCGGCGTCGGTGCCGAGGATTTCACCGGGAGCGCGGGCGGCGCGTCCGGCCAGAATTGCGGGCGCGCCGTCCATATTCCCATCGGCCAAGCCGAGCTTCACCGCCTGGCCGTTGAACTCGATGCTGCACGCCGGCCACGGAAACAGGCCGTTAATTCGCGCCGCAAGGACCGGAGCGGTGGTGCCGAAGTCGAGCACGCCATCTTCTTTCTCGAGCCGGCGGCAATAGGTTGCCGTCCGTTCATCCTGCTCCACAAAATTCAGGGCTCCCTCGCGCAAGCGCGGCAGCGTGCGGGCGACCAACGGGACGCAAGCGACCGCCAGCTTCGCTTCGATCTCGACCGCCGTATCGAGCGGCGCGATCGGCACGCGTTCGAGGTCGGCCACTGGCCCGGCGTCGAGCCGGCGCACGATGCGCATGAGCGTGACGCCGGTTTCGCGTGCGCCGGAAGCAATCGCCGTCTGGATCGGCGAGGCGCCGCGGAAGCGCGGCAGGATCGACGCGTGGAGGTTCAGCGTGCCGAGTCGCGGAGTCGCAATGAAATCGTCGCGCAGGATGTGGCCATACGCCATCACGAGCGCGACGTCCGCTCCCAACGCCGCGAGATCGGCGCGGGCCGACTCCGTGAGTTTCTCCGGCTGAAAGAGTGGGAGGCCGCGCGCCAGCGCCCACGTCTTGATTCCGTTGGCCTGAACTTTTTGTCCGCGACCGACCGGACGATCGGGTTGGGTGAACACGCCGATCACCGTCGCGACCGCGCTCCCCTCGCCCCGCAGCCAGTCGAGCAGCGGCAGCGCAATCGGATCCGAGCCGAGAAAAACGATCTTGAGCGGAGTCACGGCAACTTCGCTTGCCATGCCTTCACGGCGGGCGCAAGCGACTTGGCAAACGCGACGTCCGTCGTCGGCTTGGGCAGACCCTCCATCACCGTCCAAAACTCGACATGTTTCGCTGACCTGCCCGGGGCAAGATTCACGAGCGCGCCGAGCGTTTCGAACTCGATCATCTTCCCGTTCGTGAATGTTTCCCAGCAGCAGCCCAAATCCGGATAACGCGCGCCGGCGATCACGCGCGCGAATTTCACGAACGTCGTGCCGTCGAGCCAGTAGGCCGACCAGCCGGGATAATTCGTGATGCCGAGCTTCTGCGGGGCCCTCGCCCGCCGCGTGTCGATGCCGAGGAAATCGCGGTGCGGCTCCCAGACCGGCAGTGCGAGATCGGTGTAACTCCAAGGCACCAGCGCATAAGTCGGCAAGAGATCGCCCGCCGCGTGGCTGCCTTTCGGCAACAGGGGCAGCACGCCGTAGCCGCCGCCGCGAAACATCGTGAGCGCCCAGGGCGCACATTCCACGGCCCACAGCCCGCGATTCGTGATCGCATGCGTGACTTTGACCGTGCGCTCGCCGATCGCTTCGAGTGTCATCGCTTTTTGCAGGCCGGTTTTTTCCTCGGTCGGCTGCGTCAACGCCACGCCGTGGCGCAAGGTTTCCACCGCCAGCGGCCAATCGTCGGGCTGATAAGTGCGGACGCGATCTTCCGGCGAATGCCAGAGCCGGTGGCCGCCGCGCAGCAACATTCCGTTCGCCCGCGCTTCATTCTTCGGAAACTGGAAAAACAAATTCCCCGCTTTGCCCGCGCGCGATCGCAGCTCGACCACCCGCGGTCCGACCCCCGTCGTGACCACAAGCTCCAGCGCCCGGGTCGTCAGCTGCAGCGCCGCGCCGCCGCGATACTCAGTCTTCGAGCGTTTCATGGCGGGACGATGGCTTCTCGGCATCTTCACTCGCCTTCCACTTGGGCGTATGCGGCCGGTTTTTCGCCTTTTCCTGCGCTTCGCGAATCGCCGAAAACGACATGCCGGGATCGTGCTTTTCCTTGCCGACGAGATCGAAGTAGATCGGGCAGCCGTTCAGGCCGAACTCATTGACGAGGCCCGCCTCCAGGTAGCGCCGGTATTGTTCGGTGAGTTGCTCTTCGCGGTTGCAAAAGAGCTTAATCCGAAATGGCCGCGTGCCGGTTTGCGTCGCATAATACATCCGGAAACGTTTTCCGCCGATCGGCGGTGCGGGCATGCGTTCGGCGAGCGCGCCGATCACCTTGTTGAGCTTCGCCGTCGAGAGCTTGGTATCGAGCATGCGGTTGAGCTTCACGGCCGCATTGAGCATGCGGTCCACCTCATAGCCGCTCATCGCCGACACGTAAATCAACGGGGCGCCGGGCGTGAAATAAAGTTTCTCGAACAGCGCGTGTTCGTATTTCTCGCGGTAGTCGCGCTCGTCCTTGAAGGGCTTGAAGCCACCCGCTTTTTTGAAGCCTTCCTTCACCAGGTCCCATTTATTGACGACGATGACGATCGGTTTCTTCTCTTTGATCGATTCGCCGGCGATCGCCTTGTCCTGCTGCGTGACACCTTCCATCGCATCGAGCACGAGAAAGACGACGTCCGTGCTCTTGATCGCGTCAAGCGAGCGGAGCCGGGAAAAATACTCGACGGGGGACGCGAGCTTCGTCGCCGCCTTGATGCCCGCCGTATCGATCAAACGGAACGGGTAAGATTTTCCGTCGCGGCCCGTGAACTCGAAGCTGAGTTCCACCGAATCGCGCGTCGTCCCGGGGGTCGGGCTGACGATGAGCCGGTCGCTCTGGAGCAGCCGGTTGCTGAGGGAGGATTTGCCGACGTTGGGGCGGCCGATGAAGCACACCGTGAGCGCCTGCTCCGGATCGCGCACGCCCTCGCCTTCAGGGGCGGCCTCGATCGGTCCAAGTTCAGTGAGGATCGCTTCGCGCAGTTCGCGTTCCCCGCGGCCGTGTTCGGCCGAAACTCGCAGCGGCTCACCGAGGCCGAGCCGGTAGGCTTCGTCGAGTTGGATTTTGTCGTCGTCAAAATCCGCCTTGTTGATCACGAGCCGCACTTTTTTCTTACTCTTGCGCAGCATCGTCGCGATTTTTTGGTCGAGCGACGACATCCCGGAGAGGCCGTCGATCACGAACAGGATCAACGCGGCCGTCTCGATCGCGAAATCGACCTGCACCTCAGACGCTTTCGTGAGGGCCGCGGGCGTGTCGATGCCCTTGTAACCAATGCCACCAGTGTCGAGCAGCGTGTAGTCGCCCTCCCGAATCTCGGCGGAGATGACGTCGCGCGTCACGCCCGGCTGATCGTGCACGATGGAGATGCGCCGACGCGCGAGCCGGTTGAAGAGACGGCTCTTGCCGACATTGGGCCGGCCTACGATTGCGACGGTGCGATTCATAAAATGGAAGCGAGAAGCAGTAAGCTGAATGCGTTTAGCTGAAATGCGCGAAGCTTAAAGCTTAGCGCTTATTGCCTAGAGCCGAGGATTGAACGAACCGCTCAATTCGATCGCAGGCATCAATCAGTTGCTCGTAGCTCGTCGCGAAGCAGGCGCGCACGTGGCCGCGGCCGTTTTCGCCAAAGGCGAGGCCGGGCACCACGGCGACTCTTTCTCTTTCGAGCAGCCCGACGGCGAACGCTTTTTCGTCGAGGCCCGTCCCAGCTACACTCGGAAACGCGTAAAAACTGCCGCGCGGCGAATGACACGTGAGTCCACTCTCGTTGAAGCGGCGCACAATCAAATCGCGGCGGCGGTGATACTGCTCGCGCATCTTCAGCACGCTGTCCCAGCCGTGCTTCAGCGCTTCGAGCGCCGCTTCCTGCGCGATGATCGAGGCGCAGAGCATGGAGTATTGGTGCACCTTCATCATCGCATCGATGAGGGGAGCCGGACCGCAGGCGTAGCCGATGCGCCAGCCGGTCATCGCAAACGCCTTCGAAAACCCGTGCAGAAAAACCGTGCGCTCCTGCATCCCGGGCAAACTCGCGATGCTGGTGTGCGTGCCGTCGAACGTGAGCTCCGAATAAATTTCGTCCGTGAGGACGAGCAGATCTTTCTCGACGCAGAACTTGGCGATCGCTTCGAGCTGCGTGCGGTCACAGGTGCCGCCGGTCGGATTGCACGGCAGATTCAACATCAGCATCTTGGCGCCCGGCTGCCACGCCGCCCGCAGCGCCTCGGCGGTCAGAGCAAAATTATCCTTCGCGTAGGTCGGGACGGCGATGCCGGTGCCATGCGTGAGCGAGATGCTCGGGTGATAACTGACGTAGCACGGCTGGTGAAACATCACCATCTCGCCCGGGTTGATGAACGCCCGGCACGCGAGATCGAGTGCCTCGCTCACGCCGACGGTCACGATGATCTCGTCGTCCGGTCGGTAACTGACCGCGAAGTGCTCCTCGACGTAGGTCGAGATTGCGCGGCGCAACTCAATCAGGCCAAGGTTCGACGTGTAGTAAGTCTTGCCGCGCTCGAGCGCGAAGATCGCGGCCTCGCGGATGTGCCACGGCGTGACAAAGTCAGGCTCGCCCACCCCGAGCGAGATCACGTCCTGGCCTTTCATCTTCGCGACGAGTTCGAAAAAGTCGCGGATGCCACTCTTCGGGAGCGCGGCCACGTGGCCCGCCACCCATTTTTTCGGGTCGGTGCTCATGTTGAGTTGGACTCCGAACGTTAGGGCGCGACGTTGAGCCGCGTGCTCGTGGCCTCGCCACCGTCGAGCAGAAAGCCCTGTTCCTTGTAGCAGCGCAGCATGAAGTGCGTGGACGTCGACAGCACGCCCTCAATCGTCGAAAGTTTTTCCGACACGAAGCTCGCGACTTTCTGCAGCGACCCGCCCTTCACGAACACGAGCAGATCGTAGCCGCCCGACATCAAATAGCAGGACTCCACCTCGTCGAACCGGCTGATGCGATCCGCGAGCCGGTTGAACCCGCCGCCGCGTTCCGGCGTGATGCGAACCTCGATCACCGCGCGCACGGCGCTGGCGGCGGCGGCCTCGTGCGAGAGATCTAGCACTGGACGCCAGCCGAGGAAGATTTTGTCCTTCTTCAACTGTTCCAGGTGCTGATTAACCTCCGCTTCGGTCAGGCCCGCGACCTTGGCCATCTGGCCGGTCGTGAGGCTGCCGCCGTCGATCAAAAGCTTGAGAACAGGGTTCATAGAGGCGGCCCTTATCCGGGAATCCGCGGGATTTGACGAGGACGAATTTCCGCTAGGCAGCAACGCGCCGCTGCCCCAGCATTCGCACTCCTTCGGGCCGTCGCTGGGCGGCTCAATTTAACTGTCATGAAATTTGCCTCCTGCTTCGGCGTTCTCGTTCTGGCGCTCTCGCCCTCGCTCCGCGCCCAAGTGGCCGTGGGAGAGGGTTCACCGTGGACGTTCGGAGCGAGCGGGATCGTGGACGCGGCGTCGTCGCTGCGTGGCGGGCGAGAAAATGGCCATTCGCTCGGGGCCCTCGGCAGCGCGCACGCGGCATGGTCGGGTCCGCAGATCGGTGGCGCAATCAAGCTCGATGCTTACGCGAGTGTGCTGGTGCTCGCCGGTCGCGGGCCGACCGAAACGTTTGCGGGCAATTTCCTGACCGCGAGCAACATTGAGGCGCATCATGGACCGCGCGTTTATTCGTGGTGGGTGGAAGCGACGACGCCATCCTGGTCGCTGCGCGTCGGGTCACTGCTCGCCGACGAGGAGTTTGGCACGACCGAAGTCGGCGGAAATTTCGCGAACAGCGCGTTTGGCTGGCCGGCGTTCCTCTCCGCCGACACCGTGAATACCGGCCCCGCGTTTTACGTGCCGGTTCTGGGCGCGCGTTTGCGGCGGAGTTTTGGCGAATCGCAGTTCATCCAGATCGGTATCTACGATGGCGACAGTTTCGATCAGCAGACGACCGATGCGGAGTCGCGGACCTACGGCACGCACTATCAGTTAAACCAAACCCAAGGCGCCTTTGCGATGTTGGAGGCCTCCTTCCCCGTCGGCTCCACGCAAGTCGAGATCGGCGCATGGCTGCACACGGCCCGCTTTGACGACGTCTTCGCCGACGGCAGCGGCCGCTCCTTCGCGCTGACGGGCGCCGCGCCGCGTTCCCATCGCGGCAATCATGGCGCCTACGCCTCAATCGAGCGGACGCTCGCGGGCGCAGCGGGGAAATCGGGTCACCTCGCCGTGCATCTGCGTGGCGGCCTCGCTCCCAGCGATCGCAACCGAATCGGCTGGGCGATCGATTCGGGGTTGGCGTGGCGCGGACCGTTGACCGGGAGGCCGGCGGACATTTTCTCGCTGGGCTATGCGCATGCGAAACAGGGCACGCGATTCGCGCAGCGTCAGCGGGACGCCGCTCCCGGTGAGACGGCGCCCGACTTCGAATCCGTCATCGAAGCCGGCTACGCCGCAAAGCTTTCCGATCACTTCACGCTGCGGCCCTCGCTCCAATTCATCCGTCACCCGGGTGGCAGCCCCGCGCAGCGCGATGCGCTGATGGCGTTAGTGCGGTTTGAAGCACGGTATTGAGCCCGCCCTGTCCGCCGATTCCCCCGGTCCGCTCAAGTCTGGGCCGTTTGTGCCGATGGCGCTCGCGAGCATCGCTCTAAAACTTTGATTGCCAATGACGATCCCGTTTCGCGGGGTCTGGCACAAAATATTAATCCTGCACCGTCGAGGGGGCGCCGCAAAAATTAAGCTGAATCGTCCCAGCCACCACCCGCTCGCCGAACGCCGCTTCGCCCGCGTCTGATCCGGCCGTCGGTCTCACGCAGCCTGGCCGCCTCAGGCGGGTTGCATCGCGCCGCAAAATGCTGCAACGGTGTCGGCTCCCATGTTCGAGTCGCTCACTGAAAAACTCTCTTCCGCCCTCCGCAATCTCCGCGGCGTGGGCAAATTGTCCGAGGAAAACATGGCGGAGGCACTCAAGGAAGTGCGCACCGCCCTGCTCGCCGCCGACGTCCATTTCAAGGTCGCGCGCGAATTCGTCGAACGGGTGCAGACGCAGTGCGTCGGCCAGGAAGTGCTCAAGGGCGTCGCGCCCGGCCAACAGGTCGTCAAGATCATCCACGATGAACTCGTTCGGCTCCTGGGCGAGGGTTCGACGAGTCTCTCGGCCGCGCGGCCGCTGAAAATCCTGATGGTGGGCTTGCACGGCTCCGGCAAGACCACGTCGACCGCCAAGCTCGGAAAGCTGCTGAAGAAGCGCGGCTACCGCCCGCTCGTCGCGGCATGCGATGTTTACCGCCCCGCCGCCATCGACCAGTTGGAGATTCTCGCGAAGCAGGAGGAACTCACGTTCTATGCGGATCGCACTTCGAAGGAC
>JBBRLB010000117.1:0-19172 GCA_038231575.1 Opitutales bacterium
CAGCCGACGGCGTAGTTTACGTCCGCCCCACGTCGGGTGTGCGGTGCGCAGCGTCACGACCTGCGCCGTGAGCGTGTCCGCGCATTGCGCCGGCGAATGTCGCGGCCGCCGCGACTGATCCCCTAACGCCGTCGCGCCACCGTCCCGGTAACGCTGGCGCCATTTATAGCCGGTCTTGCGGCTGATGCCGAATCGCCGGCACAGCTCTTTGATATTGCTGCCGGGTTGTTCGGCGAGAATCACAAACTCGTGACGCAGGGACATGGTGGGGGGGGTCTGCCAGGGCATCTCCGAGTGTTACCCATGTCTCCGAACGCGTGTCACCCATGTGTCCGGTCCATACACAAGCCAGACGCCCTCCGGGAATTCAATTCGCGTGATTCGCGGGCAACCTCGCCTTTGCACCTTTCAAACTCCGCGTGAGGCCGTTCCACTCGGTTCGTGCACCTCGTCATCCTCCTTGCGCTGCTGATCGCTCCCGGCATCGCGGCGTTGCGGTTGAAGGCGAACCACGCGTTTTGGTTTCTCCTCGGCTGGTGCGTGATCGTTTCCGGCATCACCTACGTGCTCTACGCGCGGGATAAGGGAAAGTCCAAGGACGGTGGCTGGCGTGAGCCCGAGCGGGTCCTGCAATTTTTCGCGCTCCTCGGCGGCTGGCCGGGGGCCTTTCTCGCGCAGCAACGGTTGCGGCACAAAAGCTCAAAGGTGAGCTTTCAACTCGTGTTCTGGCTGATCGTCGGTGCCCACCAGTTTATCGCCATCGACTACCTGCTCGACTGGAAATTCTCCCGCGCCGCGGTCCACGCACTCCGCTCGGCGAGCCAGATTGAAAGGCGTGGGCGGAAACAAGGCTCAAATGGGGAGATAAAGGGGTCGTAATGGGATGATAATGGGGTCGTGAAGCGGAGATACACGTGTCGGCGCCGTAAATCTCAATCTAAGGCATCGGACAAAGCGCGAAGACGCGAAGGCGCCAAGGCCGGAGCAAAGCATTTCCTTCGAATCGAACTTAGCGACTTTGCGTCTTTGCGCTTAATGAATCGGAAGCGACCCAAGGCATCGGACGAATCGCGAAGCCGCGAAGCTGCCAAGGCCGAGCAAAGCATTTCCTTCGGTTCGAACTTAGCGCCTTTGCGCCTTTGCGTTTAATGAATCGGAAGCGACCCAAGGCATCGGACAAAGCGCGAAGACGCGAAGGCGCCACGGCCGGAGCAAAGCATTTCCTTCGGATCGAACTTAACGACTTTGCGCTTAAGGCAGCGGGATAGAGCTCCAGAAAAACGCCCTCACCCGGTTCGAACGCCCGGGAGGAGTTTCTCGACATACTTGCCGAGGAGATCGAACTCGAGGTTGACGCCCTCCCCCGCCCGGCGCGCGCCGAGATTCGTGACGGTGAGCGTCGTCGGAATGAGCCAGACGGCGAACGTGTCGCCGGCGACTTCGGCGACGGTGAGCGAGATGCCGTCGATCGCGATGCTGCCCTTGGAGATCAGATAGCGGCCGCTGCCCGCGGGGACGCGCACGCGCAAATAATGATCGGCGCCGCGGGCCTCGAAGACTTCGATCGTGCCGAGCCCGTCGATGTGGCCGGTCACGAAGTGGCCGCCGATCTTCCCGTCGAAGCGGAGGCTGCGCTCGAGGTTCACGGGCGCGCCGGGAGCGAGCGCGGAGAAATTCGTGAGCCGGCGCGTCTCCTCCAGCACGTCGAAATAGAAATGCGCCGCGTCGAGCTGCGCGATCGTGAGGCAGCAGCCGTTGACCGCGATGCTGTCGCCGAGCGCGGCGCCGGCGAGCGTGGTGCCGGCGGCGATCTGCAGGCGCCACGCGGTCGCGTGCTGCGTGAACGCGGCGACCCGGCCGGTTTCCTCGACGATGCCAGTGAACATGAGAGGGAGAAAAATTGAATGTGGAACTCAGGAAATCAGGAAGAAATCCATTTTCTTTGGGTTCGATCCCCCCGAAACGTGCTCTGCCTTGGCTGGGAAGTAGCCGCGAGCGAGGGGTCGACGGTCCACTCGCTCACGCTCGCGGCTACCGGAAGGATTCGAGAGTTTCATCAGGGATTTGATCAAATGCCCCGCCACTGGCGGCGAGGATGTCTACTTTCTCAATTCCAGTTTTCCTGAGTTCCACATCGACCGATCATTCCTCACTTCAATTTCACGCGGAGCACGGCGGTTTCGCCGCCGCGGCTCACGAGGAGCACGAACTCCGCCCGCGCCAGATCCTTTTCGATCTCGCCGAGTTTCGCGATGGCGGCAGCGAAGGTCTTCACTTCGGCTCCGTCGATTTCCTTGATCCAGTCGTCGAGGCGCAGGCCGGCGACGCCGGCGGGGCTGCTGGGCTTCACGAAGAGCGCGACAACCCCGGTTGTGTCGGCGACTTTCACATGGCGGTCAATGGCGTCGCCGTAGACGAATTCGCGCGCCGTGAAACCGATGCGATCGAAATATTTCCGTTCGGCCTCGCGAAGAATCTTCGGTTCCTCGCCGAGCACGACCTTCAACTCCACGCGATCGCCGCCGCGGAGCACGGTGAGGGCCAGCGTATCGCCGGGCGCGCGCCGATCGACTTCACGCTCGAGGTAGGTGACGACGACGCGGTCGGGTTTGAGTTGCGGGAGCGGTTTGCCGCCGAGCGCGAGAATGATGTCGCGATCCTTCAGGCCGGCTTTTTCGGCGGGGCTGCCCTCCAGCACCTCGCTGACCACCGCGCCGGACTGCGCCTCGAGTTTCAAAAACTTGGCGACCTCGCGATCCATCGGCTCGAGGCCGTAGGCACCGAGCCACGCGAGCGGACGGCCGGAAACGTTTTTCGGCACGCGCCCGAGATTCGGGAAGATTTCGTCGGCGAGCATGAAGGCGCTGCTCTCCTCGACATTGATGAGCACGACCGGCACGGGGCGCGGGCCGCGGCCGAACTGCAGGAAACTCTGGCCGAACGAGGCCTGGGCGAGTCCGAGAAACACGCCGTCGCGGTTGAACGCGGGCAGGCCGGGGCTCGCGACTTCCTGCTGTGCGATGGCGGTCTTCTGCGGCAGCGCCTGGATGAGCGCGACGTAGCTCTGCATCAGGTAAGGCGCGAAGTCCTCATCCTTGTTGCGCAATCCGATGCCCCACACGAAATCGGAGAGCGCCGGCACGGGTGAGGCGCCTTTCGCGGCGAACGCCGTGATGGGGGTGAGTTGCGCGCGGATCTTTTCGCTCGCGCGCACAAAATGCCAGCCGGTGAAGGCATCCTGCCCGAGATATTCCGCCGGCGTGCCGGTCGGGTCGCCGGGCAGATAAATCTTAAACTCCTTCAACTGCCACGTCGCCGCCCGCGGATCGACCGAGCCGGACGGCATGATGATCGTGCCCTCGCGATCGATGACCGTGCCCATCGAGATCGTCGGCTGGCGCTCGGTTTCGGTGACGGTGACATACTCGACGGCGACGGCACTTTTCGCGCGCTCCGCCCAAAGCGTGGGCAAATCAGCCGCGGCGCGGAGGGCGCACGGCACGAGGAGGAGCGCGGAGAGAAGAAAACGGAATTTCATGGTTTGAGAATGTAGAGCGAGACGCGGCGGGCCCGTTGGACTTCGAACAAGGTCGGGGCGGGTTTCGCCTCGTAGGCGGCTTGGGCGGCTTTGATGACCTCAATCGAACCGACAGGTTGCTGATTGATTTTCATCACGATGTCGCCGCGGCCGAGCCCCGCAACGTCAGCGGGAAACCCGGGCTGCACGCCGATGACCACGACGCCGCTATCGTCTTCGAGTTGTTTCTCGCGCGCATACGCCCGCGAAATCTTGCGCACACTCAGGCCCCACTTCTCGAGCGCCCACTCCTCGCCTACCCGGCTCTCGAGCTTCTCCGTGACGACGGTGTAATCGCGCGTGTCCGCGCCGCGCTTCACCGTGAGCTTGAGCGGGGCGCCGACCGGCTGGCTCGCGATCAGGTTTTGAATGCCGGGCAACTCCTCCGGGAAACGACCGACGACTTTCACGCCGTCAATCGCGAGGAGAATATCGCCGCCATGCAGGCCCGCCTTCGCCGTCGGCGAACCGGGCTCGACGCTGTGCACCAGCACGCCGGTGTTGAGCGCGAGGGAATAAAACGTCTCGAGATCCTGCAGCGCGCCGGGCACGAGGCCGATGTAGCTGCGCGTGATCGCGCCGTCGCGCACGAGGCCGGCGACGACGCGCTGCGCGGTGGTGGACGGGATGGCGAAGCCGAGATTGTTCGCGCCGTTGAAGCCGCGCGTGCTGATGCCGATGACCTTGCCGTCCTCGGTCACGAGCGGACCGCCGGAGTTGCCGGGATTGATCGCGGCGTCGGTCTGGAGCCAGGTGTTGAACTGGCCCGTTTCGTAACCGTTCACGCCGGCGAGGTCTTCGAGGTATTGATTGTTGTTGGAAATGATCCCGCGCGTGACGGTGCGCGAAAGACCGTAGGGGGTGCCGACGGCGAAGACGACTTCGCCGGGGTAAAGTTTGCCGCTGTCGCCAAAGTCGGCGTGCGCGAACTTCAGGCTGCGGCGCTTCACCTCCGCCATGTCGATGCGGAGCAATGCGAGATCCGTCCAATGATCCCAGCCGACGAGTTTGGCGGTGACGCGTTCCTGATTGGCGAGCGTGACGTTCAACTCGATGGCGCGAGAGCTGGCCACGTGGGCGTTGGTGAGGACGAGTCCGTCGGCGGACAAAATGACGCCCGAACCGATGCTGGCCGCGTAGCGTTTCGAGCCGGCCTCGAAGGCGATTTCGCGGACGTCGATGCGCACCACGGCGTCGAGCAACTGGTTGAAACCGCTCTTCATCGAGGCCGCGCGCGCGGGCAAAACGGCGCCGGCGGCGAGGAGGAAAACGAGAATGAGCGCAGAGATTGACCGGGCAGGGAAAGGTTTCACAGTGGAGAGTTTTACAAAATGGCTACCAAGAGCATTGACTACAACTTCCATGAGATCGAGCCGCACTGGCAATCTTTCTGGGAGGAAAACGCGTCGTTTCGCGCCGAGAATCGTTCCGCGAAGCCGAAATACTACGTGCTCGACATGTTTCCCTACCCGTCCGGCGCCGGTTTGCACATCGGCCATCCGGAGGGTTACACGGCGACGGACATCATCGCACGCTACAAGCGCGCGAAGGGCTTCAATGTGTTGCACCCGATCGGCTGGGATGCGTTTGGGCTGCCCGCCGAGCAACATGCGGTCAAAACCGGCACGCACCCGGCGACCAACACCGCGGCGAACATCGTCAACTTCAAGCGGCAGATCAAGGCGCTGGGATTTTCGTATGACTGGGAGCGGGAATTCGCGACGACCGATGCCGATTATTTCCGCTGGACGCAGTGGATCTTCCTGCAGCTCTTTCAACGCGGACTCGCCTATGTCGACGAGCGTCCCGTGTGGTGGTGCCCGGAACTGCGCACCGTGCTCGCGAACGAAGAAATCGTCGACGGCAAGAGCGAGGTCGGCGGCTTTCCGGTCGAGCGGCGAAATCTGCGGCAGTGGGTCCTGAAGATCACCGCCTACGCGGAACGGTTGCTCGCTGACTTGAAGGACGTCGACTGGCCCGAGTCGACGAAGCGCATGCAAGAAGCGTGGATCGGTCGCAGCGAAGGTGCGGAGATTTTGTTCGAGCTGGAAAATAAAGGCCTCGGCGCGCTGAAAATCTTCACGACCCGGCCCGACACGCTGTTCGGCTGCACCTACATGGTGCTCGCGCCCGAGCACCCGCTGGTCGACGCGCTGACGGTGCCGGAGAACAAAGCGGCCGTCGAAGCCTACCAGAAGAAGGCCGGCGGCAAAAGTGACCTTGAGCGCACCGATCTGGCGAAGGACAAGTCGGGCGTGTTCAGCGGCGCGTATGCCATCAATCCGATCAACGGCGCGCGCGTGCCCATCTGGATCGCGGACTACGTGCTGATGGGCTACGGCACCGGCGCGATCATGGCGGTGCCAGCGCACGACGAGCGCGACTTCGAATTTGCCCAGCAATATTCCCTGCCGATTCCGCAGGTGATCGCGTCGCCCGAGGGCGCCGCGAGCCTGCCCTACACCGGCGACGGACCATTGATCAATTCGCCCGGCTACGACGGCATGGCTTGGCCGGACGCGAAAAAGAAAATCACCGCCGACCTCGCGGCGCGCGGGGTGGCGAAGGCGACCGTCAATTACAAGCTGCGCGACTGGCTGTTCTCGCGTCAGCGTTATTGGGGCGAGCCCTTCCCGATCGTGTGGGTGAGCGAGAGCGATTATGCGAAGGCCCGGGCCGCCCGTGGCCACGCGCTGCCGGAGAAGCCGGTGACCTTCGTCCGCGAAGGCGTGGCCCACTACGCGCTGCCCCTACCGGCCGGCGCGCTGCCCCTCCCGTTACCCGACGTGCAATCGTATCTGCCGAGCGGCAAGGGCGAGAGCCCCCTCGCGAATGTGCCGGACTGGTTGGAGATTTGGTTCAACCCTGAGACCGGCGCAGCCGTGCCGGCATCGCAGCCGAAACCCGCCGGCGAGGCGTGGCTACGCGCCCGCCGCGAAACCAACACGATGCCGCAATGGGCGGGCTCCTGCTGGTATTACCTGCGTTTCCTCGATCCGAAGAACCCGGACGCGTTTGCGTCACCCGAGGCGCTGAAATATTGGGGCGTCCCCGATCTTTATGTCGGCGGCGCGGAGCACGCGGTGCTGCATCTGCTTTACGCGCGCTTCTGGCACAAGGTGCTCTTCGATCTCGGCGTGGTGGCGCAGAGCGAGCCGTTCACCAAACTGTTTCACCAAGGCATCATCCTCGGGGAGGACGGCGAAAAAATGTCGAAGAGCCGCGGCAACGTGGTGAATCCGGACACCATCATCGCGTCGCACGGGACGGACACGCTGCGCCTCTACCTGATGTTCCTCGGCCCGCTTGAGGCGATGAAGCCGTGGAGCATGAAACAAATCGAGGGCGTGCACCGCTTCCTGCAGAAAGTCTGGCGCGAGTGCATCGCGGCGGATGGCAGCGTGAACGCGAAAATTTCGGCCGGCGCCACCGACTCCGCTGAACTCACGAAGCTCCTGCACGAAACGATCAAGAAAGTGGGCGACGACATCGAGGCGCTGCGCTTCAACACCGCGATTTCGCAGATGATGATTTTCTCGAACGCGCTGCAGAAGGTGCCGGCGGTGAACCGCGCGACAGTGCTCGCGTTCCTGAAATTGCTCGCACCGTTTGCGCCGCATCTCGCCGAGGAATTGTGGCAGCGCCTCGGCGAAAGCCCCTCGATTCAACACGCCCCGTGGCCGCCCTTCGATCCGGCGCGCCTGATGGTGACGGAAGTGAAGCTGGTCTTCCAAGTCGACGGCAAGCACCGGGGCGACCAGCTCGTGCCCGTCGGCCTGACGCAAGATCAGGCGCTTGAGCTCGCCCGCGCTAACCCACGTGTTGCTCCGCACTTCGAAGGGAAGAGCATCCGCCGCGTGGTTTTCGTCCCGGGCAAGATTCTTAACATTGTTACATCGTAAGTAGTCTTACCGGCTTGCCAAATCTAGGGTTTAACCCCCAGATTGTCTTCTATCGATCAGACTCCGTCCGCCGATCCATTCTAGCCCCATCGTCATCACCATGAAAACCCAGCACCGCCAGCATTCCCTGCGGCGGCCGACCCTCGCGGGGCCGACCGTTCTCTTGGTTTTGATCACGCTCGTTCCCGTCGCACTTTTCGCCCAAAGCAAAAAGAAAAATCCCTCGAGCAAACTTTACGTTTCAGAGGTGAACGGCGACGCCCAGATCGACACCGGCTCCAACGTTCAGGATCTCAACAAACGTTCGGTCTACACGGCCGAAGGCACGACCATCGAAACCAAAAAGGCGGATCGACCAGAGGACAAGGGCAAGGCGTTTTCGACGATGGTGTATTCCAATGGCACGGCCGCTTATTTCGATGAGAACACCAAGGTCGAGGTGAAGCACTTCGTCCAGGAGCCCTTCACACCCAACCGCAGCGACATGGAAGTTGAGCCGTCGATTTCGCAGACGCAGGCTTTCGTGGCCCGGGGCACGGTCGGGTTGTGCGCGTCCAAACTCGTCGCCGGCAGCAGCATGAACTACAGCACCGCGCAGGGTTCGGTGAACATTCGCGGGCAAAAAGTCGTGATTGAAGCCAACGACGCGGAGACCAAGGTCTCGATGCTCGAAGGCGAAAGCACGGTGCGCGGTGGCACGCAGGATTTGGGCGGACACACCTTGCACGCCGGTGAGCAGGCGATTATTCGGCGCGGCGGTGCGGGCCAGCCTAACAATGTGCAGGTGCAAAAAATCCCGCCGGCCGAAGTGGCCGCGCTGGATGACAAGGTCGCCATGGCGTGCATGGCCAAGAAGACCGTCTATTTCGACGTGAGGGAACGGCCGCTCACGCTCGGCGGCCCGTCAGGCTCGCCCGAGGCAGCCCTCGCGGACGACACCGCCAGCGGATCAGCGACTACGAGCGGCGGCAGCACCTCGACGAGCAGTGGTCTTGTCACCGCCTTTGACGGCACCCCCGCTAACAGCGGCTTTGCGACGAGCGGCTCAACGGTGCGGGAAATCGTCGCCATTCCCGTGGTGCCGGTGAATCTTCCCGTGCAGTTCACCGTCAGCCCGTCTCGCATTGTCACCCCGAGGCCGGGTGGTTGACGCGCCAAGCACCGCGGGAAGATTCGAGTGCCCATGGAACCCAGGCGAGAAATTCGTGCCGTCCTTGCGCTGCTGCTGGCGGTCGTCATCGGTTGCTCGCCCGCGCACGCGCTCGTGACGCTGAATTTCAATGATGGCCATGACCACATCCACGTGACCGGCACCTTCAACGTCGCCAGCGACTCCAACGTGTTCGCCAATAACACCGGCAAGGGGGACTTCATTTATTCCAGCGGCCTCACGGCCGACTACGTCCGCCGAGCCGGCTGGATCGGCGTGAACGCCAGTGCCTCGGTGGCCGGCTCCCACTTTGCCAGCATCAAGGGCGAGGATTTTAGCAATCCGAGTTTCAACATGGAGTTCACCAAGCAAAGCGGGCGCACGACCGGAACCATCACGCTCAGCGCGGCGCGGGAAAGCCGGGCCGATTCCGCGGTCAATATGCGGACGGTCTCGTGGAACTACAACGCGGCGCTCAACTTCGCCTACCCAATCATCGAACGGTTCAAGGCGTCCGGCAGTTTCGGCTACGCGGCACACAAATATGTCGACTCCACCAATCTGGTGAATCTCTCGACGTATACCGCCGGGGTGAACTTGTTCTACGTCTACAATACCGAGCGGGATCTGAGCGCGGGTTATCGTTACCGCTACACCCAAACCTCCGTGAACGACTCCACGACCGATCACAATTTTTCGGTGGGCACGTCCGGCCGCCTGATTCGGGGGCTCAACGGCTCCGTGAACTTCGGCTATCAATTCCGGGTGCCCAGCCGCGCCGGCCAGCCCGCTTTTCAGGGAGTCAGCGCCACCGGCGCGACCACTTACGCCCTCAACCGCAAAATGTCCCTCTCCGGGCAGATCTCGAAAGACTTTTCGACGACCGCCACCGACTCGTCGGTCGACACCGTGTCCGCCAACCTCGACGGCAAGTATGCCTACAGTTCAAAGTGGAGTGTCACGAGCGGCGTGGGTTGGGGCCGGAGCCGTTTTCTCGGCCAAGCCGGTCGGGTGATTCTGGCGGTCGGCCCGCCGTTGGTCCTCGGCGCCAATCGCCAGGATGATTTTTTTCACGCGGACGCCTCCCTGAACTACGCCCGCAGCGAACGCGTGAAACTTTCCTTCACGTATAGCTGGTTTAAGAACTGGTCGACGACCTCCTACGCCGACTTCGTTCGCTCCAGCTGGAACCTCAACCTCAACTCCCGACTATGAACGCCCCGAATCACGTCGTGCCCCACTTCTCCCGTGGTCTGCTGGTGCTCGCCGTCTGGCTCGGCGCGAGTCTCGCTGGGGCGCAGGCGCCTGGCTCGGCCGCCGCCGACGATAGAAAAGCGATCGTCTACAAGATTTCCCGGACCGACAAAATCAGCATCAACGTCGTCGGCGAACAGGAACTCAACGTAGGCGCCAAACGCGTCGACGCCAACGGCAACGTCGGTCTCACCTATGTCGGCGAGGTCAAAATTGCCGGCCTCTCCGTCACCCAGGCCCAGAGCGCGATCGAAGCCGCTTACCGGGACGGGCGCTTTCTCCGCAACCCGCAGGTGACGATCAACATCGAGGAATACGCGCAGCGCACCGTTTCGGTCTCCGGCATGGTCAAGCAGCCCGGCACCGTCAACCTCCCCCCCGAGTCGACGATGACGATCAAGGAACTCATCCTCAAGGCGGGCGGATTTACGGAAACGGCCAGCGGCAGCAAGGTGCGGGTGAGCCGCGTGCTGCCGGACGGCACCACAAAAATCTTCACGCTCAACGTCGACAGCATCCTCAAGGGCAAGGACACCGGTAAATCCGGCGACAACAATTTCGTATTAGAGCCGGACGACATCGTTTACGTCCCGGAAAAAATTATCTGAGACCTCGATGGCCGACCCTAACGCAAAACCACCCGCGCCTTCCGGTGATCGGGACGATGACGTCGTCCAACGCCGCACCTTCCGCGACTACTACATCATCCTGCGCGAACGCATTTGGATCGCGCTGCCGCTCGCGCTGCTGGTGTCGATCGGCTACGGCTATCTGCAGATGCAGGCGGTCCCGGTTTATTCTGCCGCAGCGACGATGCAGTTTGAAAAGCCGGACACGATCGTCACGACCGTCGGCGTCGTCGATCAGGCCGTCCGCAGCGACGTCGATCTCAACACCTACATTCAGATCCTGCAGAGCGGCAAACTGCGGAGCAAGGTCCTCGAGTCGTTCACGCCCGAGGAGCGCAAGATTTTGCAGCGGGCCGCGTTGAAACGCCTCCCGCCCGGCACGCCGCCTGCCGCCGTCGGGCTGCCGCTCGGGAACGTCGGGTTCAGCTCCCTGCACAACAGCTTTCTCATCGGCGTGAACGTCACCCACGACGATCCCGAGGCGGCGGCGCTCGTGGCCAATGCTTACGTGAAGCAGTTCATGACCTATCTGATCGAGAATGCCGGGGGGCGTAACGACGCCGCGATCGAATATCTCAACCAAAGCGCGGATCGCATGCGCAAAGAATCGGAGGACACCGACGTGAAGCTGCAGCAATACATGAAGGAGAAGAACCTCCTCTCGCTCGACGGCAGCCAGAACATGGTGGCCGATGCCCTCAAGTCCGCTTACGGCCGGCTGCAGGAGGCCCGTCTCACCCTCCTCCGCATCGAGGAAATGGTGAAACAGGTCGATAGCTTTACCGCCGCGGGAAAAAACAAATTCGAGATTTCCTACATCGCCAACTATGGCGCCGTGCCCAGCTTGAAAAGCCAGCTCGACACTTTGATGCAGCAGCAGTCGCGCCTCGCCGAGCGCTACTTCGAAAAGCACCCGCTGATGATCGACAACGCGAACAACATCGACATCACGCAGGACCATCTCAACAAGGCCATCGACCTCGCCATTGCCGCCCTTTACACGCAGCGCGAGGAAGCCCGCCAGAGCGTCAAGACCTACGAGGCCGAATATGACAAGCGCGAGAAGGACTCCTTTGCGCTGAATGACATGAGCATCGAGTTCGGCCATCTCAAGAGTGAGGCCGACGTGAAGAAGCAGCAATACATGGGCATCCTGAGCCGCTTGAATGAGACGCGCACGACCAAGAATATCGAAAAGCTCCCGCTGCATCCGTTGGACCCCGCCACGGTCAATCCCGGCCCGATTTCGCCCAACAAAACCGCCATCACGCGCACCTGCACCGGTCTCGGCCTGTTGATTTTCATCGGCGTCGCCGTGGGCCTCAGCTTCATCGACGACCGCATCAAGAGCGCGTGGGACGTCGAGTCCTTCATCGGCGCCAACCTGCTCGGCATCATCCCCGATCTCGCCGCGATGAAGGACGACGAGAAATACAGCCTGCTCCTCAACGACAGCCAGACGCCCGGCGCGGAGGCTTTCCTCAGCGTTTACAGCTCAATCAAGATTCATTCGAAACTCGATTTTCCGAAATCCGTCCTGATCACGAGCACGATTCCCGGCGAAGGCAAAACGCTCATTTCCTGCAACGTCGCCGGAAGCTTCGCCCGCCACGGCAAGAAGACCCTCCTGATCGACTGCGATCTCCGCCGGCCGATGCTGCACCGGCACTTCAAGCAGCAGAACAACGCCGGCCTGCTCTCGTGGTTCGAAAACGGCGCCTCGCTCGAGGGCGATCTCGCGAATCATCCCGGGCTCGGCATCATCAAGGTCGGCGAAAATCTTTCCCTGCTCTGCTCCGGCGGCCGCTCCAAGAGTCCAACCGAACTCCTGGAAAGCCCCATGTTCGGCCAGCTCCTCGAACGCCTGAAGCGCGAATACGATCTCGTGATCGTCGACTCGCCGCCCCTCGGCGCGGTCACGGATTCGCTGCTGATCGCGGAGCGCATCGACGAGGTCATCTACGTCTGCCGTTTCAACCGCGCCTACCGGAAGCACATTCGCCTCTACATGCGCGCGCTGCGCAACGGCAAGAATGAGGTCCTCGGCATCGTGCTCAACGGCCTCTCGCCGCGCCGCATCGAGTATTATTCGAACTACCGCTACTATCGCAGCTACAAGAAATATTACGGCGCACAGACGTAGCTTGTCCTCGCGCGGTCGGCTGCGCCGTCCCAAGCGCTCCCTCGCCGGAAACCCGCCGCGCTCCCCGCGCGGCTTTTTCGTGTCCCGGCCCCGCCGCATTTCTTCCTTCCGCCGTCCCATCCGCGTCTTCAGCCTCCCCCCGTGCCGCCGTCTGCTTTCCTCCCCGCCCACTTCGATCCGCGCCAGCCCGTCGCGCTGATCGCGGGCCAGGGCCGCTACCCCCAACTCGTCGCCCAATCGATCCGACGCGCGGGCGTGCCGCTGCGGCTCATCGCGTTCGACGAGGAAACCCCGCCCGAACTCGTCGCCTCCTTTCCCGAGTCCGAACGGCGCACGCTGCTGGTCGGACAGCTCGGCAAGATGTTGAAGACGCTGAAGGAATTCGGCGCCGGCTACGCGCTGATGGCCGGCCAGATCACGCCGCGCCGGCTGTTCAAGGGTCTCCATCCCGACCTCAAGGCCACCCAGATTCTGCTCTCCCTCAAGCGCCGCAACGCCGAGACGATCTTCGGCGCCATCGCGCAGGAGATCGAGGCGCTCGGGGTGACCTTGCTCGACGCCCGCGCGTTTCTCGACGACCACCTGGCCAGCGCCGGCTGCCTGACGGGCAGGACGTTTCCGATCGAACGCGACTATCTCGATCACGGCATCCTCATCGCGCGCGAGTGCGCGCGGCTCGACATCGGCCAGGGTTGCGTCGTGCGCAAGGGCACCGTGCTCGCCGTGGAGGCGTTCGAGGGCACCGACGAGATGCTCCGCCGCGCCGGCGGCTTCAAAACTGACGACGCGCTCTTCGTGAAAACCGTGAAGGCCCGCCAGGATTTCCGCTTCGACGTGCCGTGTTTCGGGCTGCGCACGCTCGAGGCGATGCGCGAGGCCAAGCTCGCCGCCGCCGCGCTGGAGGCGGGCAAGGTCATCATCCTCGATCGGCCCGCCGTCGTGCAGCAGGCCCGCGCCTGGGGCATCCATCTCCTCGGCTTCGCGTAGCCGCCACTTGCGCGCGCTCCCGACTGCCTCCATCGTTTTTCCGTCATGCAAACCGACCTCGTCGCCGTCGCCATCAAACACGTCATCCCCATGGCCAATGGCTGCGCCGTGTTTCTCGGCGAAGACTCGAAGACGTTTGTCATCTACGTTGATCCTTCCGTCGGCAACGCGATCCAGATGACGCTGAACGGCGTGAAGAAAGAGCGTCCGCTCACGCACGATCTGATCGGCAGCCTGCTGCTGGGGTTTGGCGCGCGGCTCGAACACATCGTCATCAACGACGCCACCAAGGACACCTTCTTCGCGCGCATCCTGCTGCGGATGGAAAACGAACTCGGCCAGAAAATCGTCGAGATCGACGCCCGTCCGAGCGACTCGATCGTCCTCGCCCTGCAGCACAAGCGCCCGATTTACGTCGCACGCAAAGTTTTCGTCAACGCGCCGGACATGTCCGAAGTGCTCGAAAGCGTGCTCAAGCAACAGGCCGAGGACGGCGAAACGGAATCGGGCGACGAGGCCAAGTGACGCGCCGCGCCAGCCTGCGCCCCGCGCCGGATCCCTTCCTCTCCACGCCCAATGTCTGAGCCGCTGCCGCCTTCCCGCTCCCCGCTTCCGCCCGGGCACGTCGCCCGCCAGCCGCTAACCGCGCTGGCGCCGATGCAGGACGTGACCGACCTCGCGTTTATGCGCGTCATCGCCCACTACGGCGCGCCGGATTATTTTTTCACCGAGTTCTTCCGGGTGCATGCCCAGTCGCACCCGGAGAAACACATCCTCCGCTCCATCGATGAAAACAACACGGGTCGTCCCGTCTTCGCCCAGTTGATCGGCGAGGATCTCACCCATCTCGCCCGCACCGCGGAGGATCTCATGCGGCACCGCGTCGCCGGCATCGATCTCAACCTCGGTTGTCCGGCGCCGAAGGTTTACAAAAAAAATGTCGGCGGCGGCCTGCTGCGCGAACCGGAGAAGGTTGCGAAAATCCTCGCCACCTTGCGCGCCGCGGTGCCGGGGCTCTTCACCGTGAAAATGCGCATCGGCTTCGACGACACCGCGCGTTTCGACGCCTTCGTCGATCTCGTGAACGCCCACCGCGTCGATCTGCTCAGCGTTCACGGGCGCACGGTGAAGGAAATGTATCGGAGCGAGGTCCACTATGATTTCATCGCCCGGGCCGCCGCCCGCGCCCACTGCCCGGTCCTCGCCAACGGCAACGTCACGTCCGCCCCCCGCGCCGCCGCCATCCTCGGCGAGACGCGCGCCGCCGGCGTCATGATCGGGCGCCACGCGATTCGAAACCCGTGGATCTTCCGCCAGTGCCGCGAGCAATTCGCCGGCGCCCCCGTCATGCGTCTGACGCTGGCGGATGTGCGCGACTACGTTGAGCGGCTCTATCGCGCGACGCAGTCGCCGGAATTTCCCGAACGCTCCCACGTGAACAAAATGAAGAAGTATCTCAACTTCGTCGGCCAGAGCGTGGATCCCACGGGCGCGTTTTTGCACGACATGCGGCGCACCGATTCTGAAGCCGAGCTCTTCGCGGTGTGCGATCGGCATCTCGTCGCGGGCGATGCGGCGGCGCGAGAATTTGCCCCCGAGCCCTATCCCGGCGTGATTGCCCGGCCGAACTGCGAAACGCCCAGCGCCGTCGCCGACGGCTGCTCGCTCGAAACCGTCACCGCGTAAGCCCCTTCGGGCAGACCGCGCCGGTCGGCCCCCTTTTTTCATTTGGGTCCTTCGCTTCGCTTGTAACGTATTACGTTACATCCTCAAGGGAGGGGCCGGCCGGTTTGTAACGTAATACGTTACAAACGGGGAGGCACAACCGCACTCCCGGCGCCTCGCTCCCGCCTCGCCAAGTTCCCCGCGCCCGCTATCACGTTTTCTTCCAAGCATGAAAACCGCACGCCCTTCCCGCCTCACCCTGCTGTTTCTCGCCGTCGTCACCGTCGCGCGCGCCGCCGACACGCCGCTCACGCTGGAGCAAATCATGAGCGACCCGGATTGGATCGGACAGGCGCCGGAAGCGCCGTTCATCAGCGCCGATGGCAAATCCGCCTACTACCAGCGCAAGGAAAAGGGCTCCGAACTGCGCGCCCTCTGGCGCGTTTCGCTGGCCGGCGGCGCGCCGGAGAAACTCACGCCTGCGCAGCAGGCCGCTGCCGAATCACCTGACCGCATCTTCACGCCCGACGGTGGCCGCGCCGCGTGGCTGCGCGGCGGGAATGTTTTCTTCACCGACCGCACCACCCCGCGCCAACTCACCCGCACCGGCGACGCCACGGCGCTGCTCACCTTCATCGGCAACGATCGGGTCGCGTTCCGCGCCGGCAAACGGGTCCTCGCAGTCGAACTCACGAGCGGGCTCGTCAGCCTCATCGCCACCCTGGAAGTCGCGGTCGATCCGGAGGAGCCGGAGAAAAAAGAATTCCTGGCTAAACAGGAGGAACGCCTCTTCGACATCGTGAAAGCGCGCGAGGAGCGCCGCCTCGCCCGCCTCGCCAATGATCGGGCGCTGGCCGCCGCGCCCGCCGGCGCCCCGCGCCCGATCTATTTCGGCAAGGACAAGGAAGTCCGCACCGTGAGTCTTTCGCCCGACGGCAAGACCTTGCTGGTCGGTCTCATTGCGCCCGATCTCCGCGGCCGCCGCGAGCATGTGGCCACATTCGTGAACGCCGACGGCTACACCAAGGCCGAAGACGCCCGCAGCGACGTCGGCACCGACAAGCCGCGCGATGAATCGCTCTTCCTCGTCGACGTTGCGACCGGCCAGAAGCGTCCGGTCTTGCTCGCCGATCTCCCCGGCCTCAAGGACGACCCGCTCGCCGATCTCCGCAAGGCCGCAGACGAGCGCAAGAAAGCCGAGACCGCGAAGGAGAAAACGGTGAAGGATTCCGAGGGCGCGAAAGCCGCCGCCGCCCGCGCCGAAAAATCTGCATCCACCGCCGACCAGTCCGCCCCGACGGATAAAAGGGACGAGAAGCCCAAGGCCCGCGCCGTCGCCGTGCTCGGCCAGGGCGACGGCGGGGTGCGCTGGTCCGCCACCGGCCGCCTCGCGATTGCATTGATCGCCTACGACAGCAAGGACCGCTGGATCGCCGAGGTGAAGCTCGCCGACGGCAAGGCGCAGTCGTTGCACCGCCTCACCGACCCCGCATGGATCGCCCGCACCCAGTTCAACGAGTTCGACTGGACGCGAGAGGGCGCGGCGCTCTGGTTCACCTCCGAGGAAAGCGGTTACAGTCAGCTTTATCTCTCGCGCGACGGAATGGTGCGCCCGCTCACGACGGGAAAATTCGAAGTGAATAACGTCCAACCCACGCACGACGGCCAGTGGCTCTATTATCGCGCGAATGCCGCGCGTCCGGGCAATCACGAAGCCTTTCGCGTGAAACTCGACGGCACCGGCAACGAAGCCGTGAGCACGCTCGGCGGCGATAACGCGTTCGAGCTTTCCGCCGACGGCGCCCAATTGCTGATCACGCATTCGACGACCACCCATCCCGTCGAACTCTACGCGCAGCCGGCCAGCCCCGGTGTTGCGCGCGTTCTCACCGAATGTGTCACCCCTGAATTCACCCAGCTGCCCCAAATCGCCCCCGCGATGATTGCTGTGCCGTCGCGCGCCGGCGTGTCGGTCTATTCGCGGCTCTACCGCGATCCCGCCAGCAGCGCCGGGCCGCACCCGGCGGTGATGTTCGTCCATGGCGCGGGCTATCTGCAGAACGCGCACGAGGGCTGGTCCTCGAGTTATTTCCACGAGCATCTGTTTCACCAACTGCTCATCCGCCGCGGCTACGTCGTCCTCGACATGGATTACCGCGGCTCCGCCGGCTACGGCCGCGCGTGGCGCACTGCGATCTACCGGCAGATGGGAACGCCGGAACTCGAGGACTATCTCGACGGCATCGAGTGGCTCGCGAAAAACGCGCAGGTCGATCGCACGCGGATCGGGATCTATGGCGGTTCCTATGGCGGGTTCCTGACGTTGATGGCGCTCTTCAAAACGCCCGACACTTTCGCCGCCGGCGCCGCGCTGCGCCCCGTCACCGATTGGACCCACTACAATCACGAATATACCGCCGGCATCCTCAACGCCCCCGATCTCGATCCGGAAGCCTACGCGCGCAGCTCGCCGATCGAATTTGCAGCGGGGCTGAAACGTCCGCTGCTCATCTGCCACGGCATGATGGATGACAACGTGTTTTTTCAGGACAGTGTGCGCCTCGTGCAACGCCTGATCGAGTTGAAGAAAGATACCTTTGAAACCGCGATCTATCCGGTCGAGCGCCACGGCTTCGTCGAACCCACCAGTTGGCTCAACGAATACGGAAAAATCCTCAAGCTTTTCGAACGCGAGGTCGCGCGCACGCCTGCGGTAACGCACTGAGTCGGACTCATTCCGCTGTCGGGCCGCCGCTCGTCGCCTTGCGGTCGGGCGACGCACGCGACCATGGGAACGGCACGGTGACACGCGCCGGCCCGACGTGCTTACGCCTTCCGTTTACCGATTCTCGGCAGCACTTCCTGGCCCGAGAAATCCAGATCGGGGTGCAGCCGCGCTGCACAATCGGGGCAGATGCCGTGCGAGACATTGGCCGGCGTGTGCTTGATCACGTAGGCATCGACGCGCATCCACGTGCCATCGTCGTCCCGCACCGCCTTGCAATGCGCGCACATGGGCAGGAGCCCCTCGAGCGTGCGCACGTTGTCGAGCGCCACCGCCAGCACCCGGCTCACGCGTCGGAGTTCGAGCAACGCCGACACCTGCCGCCCGAGCGCGAGCAACGCCTTCCGTTGCTCGGCCTCGAGTTCGCGCGCGGTCCGATCGATCACGCAAATCGTGCCGAGCGCATGGCCCTGCGGCGTGAGCATAGGCGCGCCGGCATAAAATCGAATATGCGGCGCCGCCGTGACGAGCGGATTGCCGGCAAAGCGCGGATCGCGGGTCGCATCGGTCACGACCATCAAATTTTCCGGCTCCAAGATGGCATGCGCGCAGAAGGCGTGCTCGCGTGGCGTCTCGGTCACCTCGAGGCCGACCCGCGCCTTGAACCACTGCCGCCGATCGTCGACCAGGGTCAGCAGCGCAATCGGACAATCGCAGATCTGCGACGCAATAATCGCAAGATCGTCGAACGTCTGCTCCGGCGCGCTATCCATCACGTGATAGTCGGCCAGGGCATTCAGTCGCTGGCATTCGTCGGACATAATCGGTGCTTTCATTCGGTAAATTACGGTGACGCTAGCGCCAAGTGATCGATTTATCCAAATGAAATATTTCTCGTTCCGGTGCATCGAAAATCGATGCCGTGCACGACCGCCACCGGCTCCGAGAAACTGCGACAGTTCTTTCGCTCCCAATGGCCGCAGTTCCTGCCACGTCTCAATAAATTTCACCGCGGCGTCGACAAACGCCTCCGACTCTGCGCGGCCCTGCTCGGCGCTCGCCTGCGCGAGATCCCCCACGCCCCAGGTGGCCCGTCGTCGACATCTCGCGCGTCGAGGTGCCCTTGCCCGTCTCCTTCGC
>JBBRLB010000118.1:0-18966 GCA_038231575.1 Opitutales bacterium
ATCCTGATTAAGACGTAGAGCCGGCGAAGGACGCGGAGCCCAGCCGTTTCTCGTCCTATTCCTCCGCGCTCCACACTTCATCCGCGTTGACAAAAATTTCCTCAGAGACCGTTCGCGCCGATTTCAACGACGCCGTCGCCGTCGCGCACTACGCGCGCGCCGCGCATTTCCTCGGGCTGTGGGAATCCGAGCGCGTGCTCATCGAGCGTTTCTTTCCCGGCAAATCCGCCCCGCTCCTCGAAGCCGGCTGCGGTGCCGGCCGCGCCACGCTCGGTCTCTGGCAACTGGGCTATACCTCGATCACGGCCTTTGATTTTGCCGAGGAACTCGTCGAGCAAGCCCGCTTCCTCGCCACCGAACGCGGCGCCCCCACCATCCGCTTCGAGGTCGCCGACGCGACCGCGCTGAAAAAGTCTTCCCCACTAGGTGACACGTTGTTTTCCGGCGCGCTGTTTCTCTTCAACGGCCTGATGCAGATTCCCGCCCGGGAAAATCGCCGCGCCGCGCTGCGCGAGCTCCAGCGCGTTTGCGCATCCGGTGCGCCGCTCCTGTTTACGACGCACGATCGCGAATCGTCACCGACCGAACGCGTGATGTGGCGGCTCGAGGCCGAGCGGTGGGTGCACGCCGCGCAAGACCCGCGGCTCGTCGAATTCGGCGATCGCTACTTTGAGGACGAGACGGGCCGCACTTTCATGCATCTACCCGATCGCCGCGAGATCCTCGAGGATCTCGCGGCGACGAGCTGGACGCATGAGTTCGACGCGATGCGCGCTGAAGTCGCGCGGGAATCGCGCGCCGTGCGGGAATTCTCGGACGAGTGCCGGTTTTGGGTCGCGCGGAAGTAACGCCGGCGCGAGACCAGCGCCACCTCAGAAGCCCGTTTGCAGGGAGAGCCCCACGCGGCTCGCGAGTTTGTCGCTCTGCCGGATGTCCCCGGTGTAGCCGACGGTCAGGCTCCACTTTTTCGAGAGGAACAGCGTGGCGGCCGCGCCGAGTGAAACCCCTTTTCCATCGCCATCGGTGATGCTCACCGTCGTCGGACGCGTGAAGTTATTCGCGAGCTGACCTGCGACATTGCGCGTCTTGTCGGTGAACTCACCGTGCCACGCCGCGCTGAAATCGAAATGCAGCGCGCGCGCCGCAAGCGTCGTGTCGGTGCCGAGATCGAGCCCGATGCTACCGGCCGTGCTCTTCGCTTCCTGCGCGGCGAACGCCATCGCAAGCGACGGCACATCGCGCTCGGTGTAGGCGTCGAGTTTCACGCGTTCCGTGCGCACGCCCACCCGCGGCCGCAAATTGAGCCCACCCGCATCGATCGTCCAGGTGACCTTGGCGCCGACGCCCCAGTGCGTGCCGCTCGTCTTGCCGTTGGTCGGGAAACCGCCGAACGCCGTGGTGCGGTGCGCGCCCTTCACGCTCGCGACGCCATAGTCGCCATCGATCGAGAACGCGAGGGGGCCGCCGCGCCATTGCGTGTAAAGCTTGCCGGCCTGATCCTCGAGCGTGAAGTTGCCGCCGCCTGCGCTGACCTTGGCAACGAGACGCGCAGTGGAGAGCGCACCCCCCAGCGTGATACCATCGCTCACGCGCCCATCGACGCCGGCCGTCACGACCTGTGCGTCGAAAGTGAACTTCGGCCGCATTCCTTTTGCCACACGATCACCGCTGCCATAGTTGAAAGAGGCAAACGCATCGGCGCGACCGACCGCACGGCTGGACGTGGCGAGCGGCGTGAGCCGCGTGGTGATCGCCCCGGCCGCGAGACTTTGCAGCGCGAGCGACGCCGTGCCCTCGGCTCCGGCGAAACCCACCACGGGTTCCGGGTTCAGCGCCTCGGTGACGACGTTGGCGAGGAGTTGGTGCGTCTTCGCGGACGGATGGATGCCATCGAAAAACGCGTAGCCGCTCGGATCGCCGCCCCCGCCGGCGGACGCGGGCAGGATGATGCCGCTGGTCGCGTTGGCGAAACCGAGCGCTTTGAAGTCGATCTGAATGCGCGCGATGAGCGCCGCGGCGTCGATGCGCGTAATCGTCACGTCCGCCGCGCCGGCGGCGATCGCGCGGAGACGGGAGTCGAACTCGGAGTTGTAGGCGAGCGATCCCGCCGTCAGCAGCGAGCCGCCGCCGGAGGAGAGACCCGCGGGAGTAAGCCCGATGTCGGGCATGCCGAGAACGAGAATGTTTTTCGCCCCGAGGGTGATGAGCGTCTGGATCGCGTTGGCGGTGGCCTGCGCGGCGTTGATGCCAGCGGGCGCCATCGCGGCGGGGTTCGCCTGCGAAGCGGTGTTGAGGATGTCGTTTGCGCCCATCCACACCGTGAAAAGATCGGTGCGCTGGATCGCCACGGCGTGCGACTGGAAAAGCTGGAGCTGCACCGGCAGCGACGGAAACGGCACCGCGCTGAGCGCGGGAATGGCCGTGGCGCCGCCAAACGCGAAGTCCATGCTCGTCTTGACCGACGCGGGCGCCGCCGATCCGATCGCGAGGTTGCTGCCGAGCAACTCGACGAACGTCGGGCCGTTCGACCAACGGCCGCCGAAGTTGAGCGGGTTGGTGTTAATCGTGCGGCCCGACGCGAGGTAGGCGTTGCCGTTATCGCTCAGGCTGTCGCCGAACGTGTATTGATTGGTGAAGGTGCGGTTCTGGGCCAAAACCGTCACGAGGGACGCGAGCGGCAGCAACAGGGCGGCGATGAAGCGAGGAGTTATTTTCATGGGGAGGGGTGAGCGGAGGGAAACAATCGCGCCGGGAAGGCGCAAGACCGCGCATGTTCGATAAATCTGATGCCGGCCATCGCGCCAGGGAATGGGCCGGGCGCCACCGCCGGGAAGCTTGCGCGGCGGCGGACAACGCCCAACGCTTTTCCCCTCATGTTCGCCGACATCGCCGATCGCACGTGGCTGTGGGGTGCCGCGGGATTTTATCTCGCGGGCTTCCTCGTGGGCACGTGGTCCCTGCTGCGCACCGGCCGGCCCGTCGGCACGCTGACCAACAGCCTCATCGTCGCCGGCTATGGGCTGCAACTCGTCGGGCTTGGGTTGCGGGGCAAGGCCGATCAAGGCTGTCCGCTCGGCAACACGTTCGAAATTTTCCAGTTCACCGCGTGGTCGGCCATCACGCTCTACCTCGCGATCGGCGTGACGTTCCGCTCCAGCGTGCTCGGCTATTTTTCCTCCTGCCTGTCGGCCGCGCTCACGCTCGTCTCGCTGGCGATCCCGGCGTGGGATGCGACCCGCCGCACGCACATCTTCGGCGGCAACGCGCTCGTCGAGCTGCACGCGGCGCTCGCGTTGTTCAGCTACGGCGTGTTCGCGCTCCTCGCGCTCACGTCCCTGATGTTTTTACTCCGGCACTTCTCGCTCAAATCGAAACACCTCGGCGGCCTCTTTTCGTTCCTGCCCTCCATCCTCGATCTCGATCATATTGGGGTGCGGCTGCTGATCGCGGGGGTGGCGCTGCTCGGCGTTTCGCTGGCGCTCGGGCTGTTTTACTGGGCGCGCGGCGTCGCGCCGGTCGATGCCGGAAAATTCGTCGTGCCCCTCCTCGTGTGGACGGCCTATGGTGTGGCACTGGCCCTGCGGGCACGCGGCCGGTTGCTCGCGAATCGCTTCGCGTGGACGTGCCTCATCCTCTTTCCCGTCGTGTTGCTGTCGCTCGGCTTCGTCGACGCGAGCCGCCACCCGATCACGCCACCGGCCAAGACGGTGAGCACGCCATGAGCGCGGACGGATTCTTCGTCATCGGCGCCAACCACCATCGCGCCCCGATCGAGGTGCGCGAGAAACTCGCGCTCTCCGCCGACACCGCCGCCGCGCTGCGCGCCGAGTTCGCCGCGATTGCCGGGCTGCGCGAGTTCGCGCTGCTCAGCACCTGCAACCGGACCGAGTTTTATGGCGTGGGCACGGACGCCCACGCGGCGGCCCGCGTGGCTGCAGCGTTCTGCGCCCGGCAGAATTTTCCGCCGACGGAATTCGAAAAAATCCGGATGAGCCTCCGTGGACGCGACGCCATCCAGCACTTGCTCGAAGTGGCGGCCGGTCTCGATTCGCAGCTCGTCGGGGAAACGGAAATTTTCGGCCAGGTGAAGGAAGCCTACGCCGCCGCGCAATCCGGCGGCTCGACCGGTGCCGTGCTCAACCGTGTTTTCCAAAAAGGATTCCAAGCGGCGAAGCACGTGCGCACCCACACCGCGATTAGCGAGGGCCAGGTGAGCATCGCCAACGTCGCCGTCGATCTCGCGCTCACGATTTTTGGCGAGCTCGGCCAAGCGCGCATCCTGCTGGTCGGCGCCGGCGAGATCGGCGAGAAAACCGCGAAGGCGTTTCAGAGCCGCGGCGCGGCGGCGCTCACGGTCGCCAGCCGGCGCTTCGAGCGCGCGATGGAGCTCGCCACCAATCTCGGCGCGCTCGCGATGCCCTTCTGGCTCGTGCCGGTGAAACTCGCGGAATTCGACGTCGTGGTGTGCGCCACGTCCGCGCCCGACCCGGTGATTGCGCTCCCCGCGGTCGCGGCGGCGATGAAGCGCCGCCCCGCCCGTCCCCTGTTCTTCATCGATCAGGCGCTGCCGCGCGACGTCGAGGCCGGCGTCGCCGAACTGGAAAACGTGTTTCTCTACAACCTCGATGACCTCGCGAAAATCGCGGAGGAGAACCGCGTCGCGCGCGAAGCCGAGCTCACGAAGGGCCGCGCCATGATCGCGGAAAAGTCCGAGGCCCTGTGGCGGCAGGTCGCACCCCAAATCGCCGCGCTGGCCGCAGGCGGGGCGGCGCTGCCGGAGCGGCACCAGAAGCCAGCCTAGGATTTTTGCCGCGCGCCGCGCGCGCGCTCGAGCGCCGCGGCGAGTTCCTCGGTCTTGATCGGCTTGCTGATGTAGTCGTCCATGCCCGCCGCCAGACACACTTCGCGATCGCCCTGCATGGCGTTCGCCGTCAGCGCGATGATCCAAGAGCGATTGGAGGTGCCGGCTTCGCGGACGCGAATCTGCCGCGCCGCTTCCAGGCCGTCCATCTCCGGCATCTGGACGTCCATCAGGATGATGTCGTAGGGCTGGCGTTGCATCGCATCGAGGACCTCGTGTCCGTTGGCCGCAATGTCGGCGCGAAACCCGATCTTGCCCAGCATCAGCAGCGCGACTTTTTGGTTCACGGCGTTGTCCTCCGCGAGGAGCAGTCGCTCGGGGCGGGTCGCCGCCGCCGCCGCCGCCGCGACAAACGGATGCTCGGAAATCGCCCGGAGCACTGTGGCCTCTCCCTTGAAGAGCGCCGCGAGCACATCGAAGAGCTGCGCCGGTTTCGCGGGCTTTGTCAGCCGGGCGGAAAAAATCTCAAACTCGGCCCGCGACTCCCCCTGCCCCAGCGAGGAGAGCAGCACCAGCGGCATGCTCGCCGCGTCGCGCAGGCGGCGGATTTCGCGCGCGAGTTCCAAGCCGTCCATTTCCGGCATGTGCATGTCGAGGACCGCGATGTCGAACAACTGCCCGTCGCGCAACCGCGCGAGGGCAGCGCCGCCGGAGGCGAAGGTCGTCACCTCCATCCCCCAGCCCGCGCCCACGTCGGCGAGAATGCGGCGGTTGGTCGCGTTGTCGTCGACGACGAGCAACCGGCGGCCGACGAGATGGGCCCCGCCCACCGCCGTCCAGGTGCGCGGTTTGCTCGCGCACGGCTCGACCCGGAGGGTGAAGTGAAACGTCGAACCACGGCCCGCTTCGCTCTCGACCCACATCCGTCCGCCCATCAGCTCCGCCAGCCGCTTGCTGATCGCGAGGCCGAGGCCGGTGCCGCCAAACTTGCGCGTGGTCGACGCGTCGACCTGCGAGAACGATTGAAACAGTCGCTTCAGTCCCTCCTCCGGAATGCCGATGCCCGTGTCGCGCACCGCCAACGCCAGCTCGATCCGGCCATCGACGGCCGGCAGCGCCGCCACGCTCAGCATCACTTCGCCGCGCTCGGTGAATTTCACCGCGTTGCCCAGCAGGTTCACCAGCACCTGCCGCAGCCGCGTGGGATCGCCACGCACGAGGCTGGGCACGCCGTCCGCCACCTCGTAAAGCAAATCGAGGCCCTTCTCCGCCACCCGCGGCGCGAGCAGATCGAGGGCGGCCTCGACGCATTCACGCACGGAAAACTCCGTGTTCTCCAGCTCAAGCCGGCCCGACTCGATTTTGGAAAAGTCGAGAATGTCGTTGATGATGGTCAGCAGCGAATCGCCACTGTGCCGGATCGTGTCGACGTAGTCGCGCTGCTCGGGGCTCAGCTTGGAATCGAGCAGCAGCGAGGTCATGCCGATCACACCGTTCATCGGCGTGCGGATTTCGTGGCTCATCATCGCGAGGAACTGACTCTTCGCGACATTCGCCGCCTCGGCCGCCTCCTTCGCCGTGCGCAATTCGTCCGCCTGGCGTTTCTGCGCCGTGATGTCCACCACGGTCGAAAGATCGGCGTAGCTGCCGTCGGGAAACCGCTTGCGCTCAAACTCGAGCACCACCCACACCGTCTCGCCGTCGGGCCGCAGGTAGCGTTTCTCCAGCGAGAATTGGTTGAGCTCGCCCGAGTTGAGGCGCGCGTAGAGCTCATTTTGCCGCGCCTTGTCCCCGGGATGGCTGATCCGATCGAAGATGCCCGGTTGCTCGACTTCCGCGCGCGTGACGCCGCAGATGCGCAGGTGCGCCTCGTTGATCAGGCGCAGCGGCGGGCCTTTCGACGGCACGAAGCGCCACGACACGCCGACCGGCATCGCATCGAAAATAAAACGGAAGCGTTCCTGTTCTTGTGCCGCCTCCTGCTGGGCTTTTTTCTGGTCGGTGATGTCGACCAGCGTCGTCACTTCCATCGGCACGGCGTCGCCCGTATTGCGATAGAGTCCGGTCGTCATCACCGCCCACACGATGTGGCCGTCGGGCCGCAGGTAGCGCTTCTCCATCGAGAATCGCGAAATCTCCCCACGGTAAAGCCGTTCGAGGAAATCCTTCTGCTTCACCGCATCGTCGGGGTGCGAAACTTTGAAATAATTCGCGGTGTCCTTCGACAACGCTGCCGGCACCCCCGTGATCTGCTCGTGCGCGGAATTGACGAGCCGGGTCTCCGCACTGCGGCCGTGCATCCAGGAGATCCCGATGGGCGCCTGCTCGAAGATGAAGCGGAACTGCGCCTCCTTGCGCGTGAGTTCCTGCTCCACGCGTTTGCGGGCGGTGATATCGACCAGCGTGCTGATTTCCTGAACCTCCTCCGTCTTCACGACGTGAAAGAAGCGCACGGTCAGGGCCGCCCAGCGCACCGCCCCGTTCGGATGCACGTAGCGTTTCTCCAGCGTGTAGTAATCGATTTCGCCGGCCACGAGTTGCGCGTGCAGCTTGTCCTGCCGCTCGCGATCCTCCGGATGCGTGGCCGCGCGGTAGAGCCCGAGGTTGAAACGCTGCTCCATCGGGACGCCCGTGATATCCGCATGCGCCTGGTTCGCGATGCGCGACTCCAGCCGGCCCTGAATCATCCACGTGACGCCCACCGGGATCGCGTCGAAAATGAAGCGGAGCTGCGCTTCCTTCTGCGCGATCTCGTCCTGAAACCGCTTGCGCTCGGTGATGTCGAGCTGCAGCGCCACGTAGCCGGTGACTTCGCCGCGCTCGTCGCGCAACTGCTGGATGTCGATCTCCACCCAGATCGGTTTGCCGGCTTTGGTGTAATTCAGGATCTCGCCCTTGAACGGCCGGCCGGCCTCATCCGCGCCGCTGATTGCCTCGAGCATCTTGGGATCGGTGCCGGGCCCGTGAAACACCTGGCTCGGGCGGCGTCCCTGCACGTCGGCCAGCGTGAAACCAAACGTGCGCGTGAAGCTGTCGTTCACCCACTCGATGCGCCACTCGCTGTCGGCCATCAGGACGGCACTCGCGGTGCGGCTAGCGACGAGCGCGAGCCGCCGGGCCTCGATCGTCGCGCGATCGAGTTGCTGCGTGGCCTGGCCCGCCGCCGTCAGCGCGCGCGAACGCGCCCCCACCAGCCGCCAGGTAAATCCCGCGGTGAGCAAACTCATGAACAGCCCGCTGCCGAGCAGCGCCGACGCCAGCCAGTGATTGCCGTGCGCCGCGAACACCGCGTTGGTTCGCAGGCGCAGCATCCAGGTGCGCCCGTAAATTGGCACGGTGAGTGTCGCGGCCATCGGACCGTCGCCCTCCGCCGTGATTTTCTGCCAGCGCGCATCGTCGAACTGCAGCTTCCCGTCGGCGTCGAAGAGCAGCGACTCGGCGCTTGCCGTGCCGTCGTCAAAGGCCTCGAACTCCACCTGCCCTTCCGCGACATCCGCGACGCCGCGCAGCAGCCAGTCGAAACGCAAGGACGCATAAATCCAGCCGCGCAACGCCCGCGACCTCGCCGCCTCGTCCGCCGGTTCGCCGTCCCCGCCGTAGATCGGCAGGAACAGCAGTCCGCCCACCGCCGTGCTATCACCCGCGATCACGTCGAGCCGTCGCGTGAGCACCGGGCTGCCGGTGCGCATCGCGTCGTCAGCCGCCGCGCGCCGCCGGCCCGTCGCGCTCGCCGCCAGATCAAGTCCGAGCGCGTTGCGATTCGTCGCCGCCGGCTCGACGTGCGTCACGATGTAAGACGTCGCCCCTTCGCCCCGCCGCTCCACCTTGAATTCCGGCTGGCCCAACGCCCGCACGCGCGCCTCGAGGGAGTCGAGCTGCGGGCGATCGACCCGCTGCACGATCCCGATTCCCACGACGCCGCGATCGAAAAAACGCGACACCGCCTTCACGAAGTCCGCCCATTGCGCGGCCGGCACGTCGCGCTGTGACCCGATCAGCGCGCGGCCGCCGTAGATCGCCTCCGCCGCGGCTTGAAAACGCTGGTTGACCGCCGCGAGCACGCGTTCCTGCAGCCGCTCGAACCGCGCTTCATCCTGGCGGCGCAATTCCCGCTGCGTGGCCTGCCAGCTCACCACGGAAACCAGCACTCCCGCCGCAAGGACAAGCCACGGCAGCGTGCGGCTGCGACGACGAGGCGGGGGGGCGGGGTCCAGGCCAGACATCAATAGCGCAGGAAAAGGCAAAAATGCGGCGATAGCCACATCGGTTTTAGGCCCGCCGCAAAAATCACCAATGCTTCGCCAGCCAGTCCGCCACCGTCCCGTTTGCCGGCACGCTCAACCCGGCGCGCAATCGCGCCGCCTGCTCCGCGGTCCGCGCGCGCCGCACCGGATCGCTGGTGCAGGCGCGCAATTCCGCCGCGAGCGCGGCCGGCGAGGCCGCGCCTTGCAGATACTCGGGATACATCGGCTCGCCGAGCAGCAGGTTCGCGATGCCGAGGTGTTCGACGTTCACGAGCATTTTGCCGAGGAGGTAGGTCAACGGATTCGCGCGATACGCCACCGCGCCGGGAATTCCCGCCAACGCGCAATGCATCGACATCGTGCCGCTCGAGGTGAGCACGGCCGAGGCGGCGACGGGCCCGCCGAGGCGCTGCAACCGGACGTTCGGCGGCGCCTTCGCCGCTTGGAGCACCGCGAGAATTTCGTCGCTGGGAAACAACACCGTCGCCCACGCCTCGCGCGGCGCCCCGCGCGCATAGCTCTCAAAGCCCGCGACCAGCGCCGGAAAAATCCGCTTCACCGCCTGCACGCGACTCCCCGGCAACAGCAAAATGGCACCGCTCGGATCGTAGCTCACCGGCGCCGCGTAGTCCGGCGCGACAAAGGGATGTCCGACAAACTCCACCGGCAGCGTCGTGTCGGCGTAGCACTTCACTTCGAACGGAAAAATTACCGCCATCGCATCAAGCTCGCGCGCCATCGCGAAGCGCCGGCCCGCCTTCCAAGCCCAGATTTGCGGAGAGATGTAATAGAGCGTTTTGATTTTCCCGCCGCCCTTCACCGACAGCCCGCGTTCGCGCAGCGCCGCTGCGAGCCGGAGATTCAGCCCCGGATAATCCACGAAGCACACCGCGCGCGGCCCGTGCGCCGCAATCCACCGGAGCGTTTCCTCGAATAGCGCCTTGAAGAACGGATAATTTTTGACGACCTCAACCAGCCCCACGACCGACGACGCCGTCATGTCGTGCAGCAACTGCGCGCCGGCCGCGGCGAGCTTCGGCCCGCCGAGCGCCGCGACCGCGAGACCCGGCTGCTTCGCCAACAACTCGCGCACCATGCGCGCCGCATGCTCGTCGCCGGAATGCTCACCCGCGACGATCAGCAGATCGACCGCGCCGTCTCGCGGCGGAAGAAACTGGAGGTCCTGATTACCCATCACTCCTCGGCTTTGTCCTTCCGAGCCCAGCGAAGGATCCACGCGTGTGCCCACCTTGCGTCGTCGTCGCCGTGGATGCTGCCCTGCGCTCAGGATGACATTTCATTTTTTGCGCCGCTTTGCGCCGCTTTGCGCCAGTTTGCGGCCATCTCATTTCCGTCCCGCCCGAATCTGCTCCGTGATCGTGATGGCGACCTCGAGCGCGCTCTTGCCCAGCGCGGCGCCGACTTTCGGCTGCTTCGCCTTCGTCACACTGTCCACAAAACTCGCCAGCTCGAGCGCGAGTGGCTCGCCCTTTTCGATCGGGATTTCCTGCACCGGAATCGCCGACAAATCGCCCGCTTTTACCAGGCCGATCTTCATCTTCAAACCGTAGGCGATGATCTCGCTCTTCTTCACCAGGTGACCCTTCTGGTTCATGAAATCGAGCGAGAGGTAGGCATCACTTTGGAAGATCCGGATCTCGCGCTGCTTCTTCGTGCTCATCCGGCTCGCGCTGAGGTTCGCGACGCAGCCGTTCGCGAACTGGATGCGCGCATTCGCGATGTCCTCGCTCTTCGACAGCACCGTCACCCCCACACTGTCGATCTTCGCGATCGGCGATTTCACGAGCGCGAGCACGATTCCGATATCGTGGATCATGAGGTCGAGCACGACGCCGACTTCCGTGCCGCGCGGCTGATAAGGCGCGAGCCGTTCGGCGGTGATGTAGCGCGGTTCGTCGATTTCCTTTTCGAGGAAACTCATCACCGGGTTGAAGTGCTCGATGTGTCCGACCTGCACGAGGCAGTTTTTCGCCTGCGCCGCCGCGAGCACTTGCTCCGCTTCCTCGAGCGACGCGCACAGCGGCTTCTCGATCAAAAGGTGGCAGCCCTTCGCGAGCAACGGCAGCGCGACCGGCGCATGCTGATCCGTCGGCACCACGACCGACACCGCATCGCAATTCGCGCCCAGCTCCTCGATTGTCGCGAAGCGGCGGCAATTGAACTTCGCGCAAATCTCCGCGGCCCGCGCGTCGCTCGTCTCGAAAATTCCCGCGAGTTCCGCCCCGGGCAGCGTGGCGTAAATGCGCGCGTGATGCTGTCCGAGGGAGCCGACGCCCGCGACGCCGCAACGAATCTTCGGTTTAGCCATGCGCCAGTTTGCCCTCGCGCAGGAAGAGTTGGCGACTCGTTTTTTGCGCGTGCGCGGCGTTGTGCGTCACCAGCGCGAGCGCCGTGCCGGTCTCCCGGCAGAGCGCCAGCAACATCTCGACCACCGCGTCGCCCGTCTGCTCATCGAGATTGCCGGTCGGCTCATCGGCGAGGAGCAGCTGCGGCGAATTCATCAGCGCCCGCGCCACCGCCACGCGCTGCCGCTCGCCGCCCGACAATTGGGCCGGCAGGTGCGTCGCGCGCTCCGCCAGCCCCACGCGCGCGATCAACTCTTTCGCCTGCGCGCGCTCGGCGGCGCCCGGCACCCGGATCATCCGTGCGGCCATGAGGACATTCGCGAGCGCGTCAATTTCCGGAATCAAATAGAAGGACTGAAACACCATCCCGAGAAATTTCGCGCGTGCGTCGACCTGCACCGGTGCGCCGGCCCAGGTGAGTTCACCGCTGTCCGGGGTATCGAGGCCCGAGAGCAGGTTGAGCATTGTCGATTTCCCCGAACCCGATTCCCCCCGAATCGAAACGCTCTCGCCCGCGAGAATCTCGAGATCGACGCCGCGCAGCACCTCGATGCGGCGATCGCCGCTCCGGTAGGCTTTCGCCAACGCGCGGGCCGAGAGGATGGCTTTACTCACTGCGGAGCGCCTCCACGGGTTTGAGTTTCGCCGCCCGCCACGCCGGCAAGAGCCCGGCGAGGGTCGCGATTCCAATCGTGCCGACGATCGTCGCGACGAGATAAGCTGGATCAGTATACCACGGCAAATGGCTGAATTGGTAGAAGCGCACCAGGGCCGCCTTGCTCTGGGTGAGTCGCGCGAAAACTTCGATGATGTCGTCACGCATCACCTTCACGCCAAAGCCGAGCCCGAGCCCGATGATCGTGCCGCACACGCCAATGAAAAATCCCTGGAAGCAGAAACACGCCGCGACCTGCCGCGGTTTCGCCCCGAGCGCGCCGAGCAGTCCGATCTCGCGCGTCTTCCGGACCACGGAGATCAACAGCGAACTCGTCACGGAAAACGCCGCGACCACCACGATGAACATCAGCAGGAAAAACATCATGTTGCGCTCGAACTGCAGCACGAAGAGGAAGTCGTGATTGATATCGATCCATGAGCGGGCATGGAGGCGCGCGTCGGGCGGCAGCGCGGCGTTGATCCGTTCAGTCATCAGGTCGGCCTCGAGGCCGGGCGTGATCTTGACGTTGATGCCGGACACCGCGGTCCCGAGCCCGTAAAGTTCCTGCATCGCGCGCAGCGTCACCAGCGCCACGGAGCTGTCGAGCGCCTGGTGGCCAAACTCGAAATAGCCGACCACCTTCAGCTCGCGGGGCAGCAGCATTTCATTGCGCTTCATTTTTTCATACGCGAGCGGCGAGGAAACTTCGACCTTGTCGCCCACCCGGGCGCCGAGCGCGATCGCGAGTTGGGAGCCGAGAATAATCGAATCGTCGTCGAGCGCCGCGAGCGAGCCGCCGTGGATGTAGCGATCGAGGGGCACCACGCCACCCACGCGCTGGGGGTCGATGCCCTGCAAGCCGGGATACTGCGGCTTGAGTTGATAAATCATCCCGACGAGTCCCTCCGCGAACGGCGTCGTCGCGACGACGCCGGGAATCTTCCTGAGTTGCTCCTGCACCGCCGTCGCATCCGCAATCACCCCTTCGCCGCGAATCTGCACGTCGCCCTGCGTGTCGACCGTCATTTTTTTGATCTGGTTGCCGAAGCCACCCATCACACTCGACGCGATGACGAGAATCGCCACCCCGAGCGAAACCCCGAGCACCGAGATCGCCGTGAAAAACGGAAACTTCCGCCCCGTGGGGAAGAGCTGTTTCAGGGCGAGGTAAAGATACCAGGGCATGAGTTACCCGCGAATCACGCGAATCGACCCGCAGGAGTCACTCTCTGAATTGGTGGTTTCACGTTCATTCGCGTGCTGCGCGGGTCAACGTCTCCTCACGCGCCCGGCCGCAACTGCGGGAAGAGAATCACGTCGCGGATGCTTTCCGCGCCCGTCAGCAGGATGCAGAGCCGGTCGATGCCGACGCCCATGCCACCGGCGGGCGGCATGCCGTGCTCGAGCGCGAGCAGGAAGTCGTGATCGATGTTCTGCTTTTCCTCGCCGGCCTGCGCCTCGAACATCGTGCGCTGCACGTCCGGATCGTTTTGCTCGGAGTAAGCGGGCGCGACTTCCATGCCCCCGATCGTGAGTTCGAAAACGTCGATCGTCGTCGGATCGTCGAGGGTGATTTTCGCGAGGGGGCACAACTCCTTCGGCAGGTGCGTGACGAACGTCGGCTGAATCAGCGTCGGCTCGATCTTCTTGGAAAAAATCTCGTTCGTGATCTCGAATTCTTCCCAGCCCCGGTGAATGGAGAGTCCCATCGCCTCGGCCTTCGCCGTCTTCTCTGCCTTGCTGCGGGTGAACCAATCGGCATCGCCGGTCACTTCCTTGATGAGATCCTTGTAGCGAACTTCCCGCCACTCACCGCCGAAGTCGATGTCGAGACCGCTGGCCGCGTGCTTGATCTTCAGCGAGCCGTCGGCGGGCTTAATCACCTCGCGCACGAGCGAAGTCAGCAGATCGCGGATGAGCGCCATCATGCCGCGATAGTCGCTGTAGGCCTGGTAAACCTCGAGCATGGTGAACTCGGGATTGTGTCGGCGCGAGACGCCTTCGTTGCGGAAGATGCGCCCAATCTCGAACACGCGATCGTAGCCGCCAACGAGCAGGCGCTTCAGGCGGAGCTCCGTCGCGATGCGCAGGAAAAAATCCGCGTTGAGCGCGTTGTGATGCGTGACGAACGGCCGCGCCGCCGCGCCGCCCGCGGTGCTTTCGAGCACGGGCGTTTCCGCCTCGAGAAACTGCCGGTCCTCGAGAAAGCGGCGGACGTGCGACACGATGCGCGAACGCAGCATCAGCCGCGCGCGCGACTCGGCATTCATGATCAGATCGAGATAGCGTTGACGATAGATCGTCTCCGGATCGCTCAGGCCGTGGAATTTTTCGGGGAGCGGACGCAGCGCCTTCGAGACGAGCGTGAAGGCATCGACGCGCACCGTGATTTCGCCGGTCTTGGTTTTGAAGAGCGCCCCCGTGACCCCGATGATGTCGCCGAGATCGAGCAGCTTCTTGAACATCCCGTAGCGCTCCTCGCCGAGCACATCGCGGCGGAAGTAGAGCTGAATCGGCCCCTGCTGATCCTGAATCTTCACGAACGAACTGCCACCCTGCACCCGGAAGGTGACGAGCCGGCCCGCGACCGTGACGGTCGGGCCATACTCCTGTCCCTCGACGTAGAGCGCTTTCGCCTCGGCGGAAAAGTGCGTGGGCGCGACCGTGGCGCGAAACGGATCGCTGCCGGCGGCGCGCAGCTCGGCGAGCTTTTGGCGGCGCACGGCATGCTGGTCGTGGCTGACGTCCTGGGGAAGGTCACTCATGAACCGGCCACCGTGGCGGGCCCCGCGCTGCTCGGCAAACGGAAAACTCGCCTTTGCCATCCGTGCCCGGTGCGTGATGCCGGTCGCGCGGGACAGGCAAAATCTTGCGCCCGTCCCAGCCGCGCGTGAGCGTTGCGCCGCATGTCGTCCGTTGCTCCACCGGATTCGCCCCGCGCCCCCGCCGACGCGGGCCGTCGCGTGTGGGTATTCGGCGGATTGCTCGTCGCGGCGGCGCTGCTCGCGTGGAGCAACAGCTTCAGCGGACCGTTCGTCCTCGATGACATGCCCGCGATCACCGAGAACCCGACGATCCGCGGGTTCGCGTCGGCGTTTTCGCCGCCGGGCGACGGACAAACCGTGAGCGGCCGGCCGCTCGTGAACCTGACCTTCGCACTCAACTGGGCGATCGGCGGCGCAAGCGTGCGTGGTTATCATGTGTTCAATCTCACGATCCACGTGCTCGCGGCGCTCGCGCTTTTCGGCGTCGTGCGGCGCACGCTGCAGGCGCTGCCGTCGCGAATGTCATCGGTCGCGGCACCCGACTCTCAACTCCTCGCCGCGCCGAAGCGGCGTGAAGGCGGGTCCACGCTGAACGCTGCCACCACGCCCCTCGCCTTCGCCATCGCGGCGCTGTGGGTGCTCCACCCGTTGCAGACGGAGTCCGTCACGTATCTCTCGCAGCGCGCGGAGTCGCTCGCGGGTTTGTGTCTGTTGCTCACACTCTACGCCGCGATCCGCGGGGCCGAAGCCACCTGTCATCTCCTCGCTGACAAACCGCGGAGTGTCGCAGCGGCGGCGTGGCATGCGCTCGCTTTCGTCGCGTGTCTCGCGGGCATGGCGGCGAAGGAAATCATGTATGCCGCGCCGCTGCTCGTGCTGCTGCACGATCGCACGTTTTCCGCCGGCACGTTTCGCGCGGCACTCGGCCGGCGCCCGTGGTTCTACGGGGGTCTTGCGTCGACGTGGGCGCTGCTCGGCTGGCTGGTGTGGCACACGGGGAACCGGGGGATGACCGCCGGTTTCGGGCTCGGGATCTCGCCGTGGAATTACCTGCTCACGCAATGCGGAGCGCTGGTTCACTATCTGCGCCTCACGGGCTGGCCCGCGCCGCTCGTGCTCGACCACGGATTCTCCGTCGTGACGGGACCGGCTGGTGTCTGGCCGCAAGCCGGTTTATTGATCGCGCTCGCGGGCATCACGCTCGTGGGCCTCGCTCGCGCGAAGCCGTGGAGTTTTCTCGGCGCGTGGTTCTTCCTGCTGCTTGCGCCGAGTTCGAGCGTGCTGCCCGTCGCGACCCAAACCATCGCTGAGCACCGCATGTATCTCGCGCTCGCCGCGGTGATCGCCGGCGGGGTGTTGGCGCTGTGGTCGCTGCTGGGCCGGCGAAGCTTTGGCGTGCTGGCGCTGATCGCGGTCGCACTCGGCGCGCTGACCGCCCACCGCAACCGCGACTATCGCTCCGCGATCGGGCTGTGGCAGGACACGATCGCCAAGCGCCCCGAAAATGCCCGCGCCTTCGGCGAACTCGCCAACGCGCTGTTTCTCGCGGGCCGGCTCGACGAATCGCTGGCCGCTTACGAGCGGGCGCTGGGCCTCTTGTCGAATTTTCCCAAGACGCATCACAACTATGCCGGAGCCCTCGCCGCCGCCGGCCGGCGCGACGAGGCCGCCGCGCAATACCAGATCGCGCTCGCGCAATCGCCCGCGTTGCCCGACGCTTACTACGGCCTCGGCAACGTCCGCCGCGAACAGGGCCGCATCGCCGAAGCAATCGCGTGCTATGAAGCCGCGCTTCGGTTCCGCCCCGACTTCGCCCCCGCGCACAACAACCTCGCCAACCTGCTCGCCGCCACCGGCCGCGTCGACGAAGCGGGCGCGCACTTCGCCGCCGCGCTCCGCGCGCTCCCGAATTTCGCCGACGCCGAATACAATTGGGGCAACACGCTCGCGCGCGCCAATCGCCCGGCCGAGGCCGTGCCCCACTTCGAAGCCGCGGTCCGCCTCGCCCCCGGCCTCGTGGGCGCTCACGAAAATCTCGGTGTCACGCTGTTGATGCTCGACCGCACCGCCGAGGGCATCCGCGAACTCGAAACCGCCCAGCGCCTCGCGCCCGACCGCGAATCGGTTCGCACGAATCTCGCCATCGCGCGCCAACGCCTCGCGCCTTGACGCGGGCGCGGTGCGCGCACCGCGTTCAGCGCTGACACCCAAAACCCGCTTGTTATCCCGCGCGTTTCGTGTCCATTCCTCGCTCGATGTATCCTGCGTCATCCACCGACACCACGCGCAAACCGTCCTGGCTGCGGGCCAAGCTCCCGAGCGGGCCCGGCTACAAGGCCACGCGCGAACTCGTCGACGCCAATCAGCTTCACACCGTCTGCCAAAGCGCGCAGTGCCCCAACCTCGGCGAATGCTGGTCGCGCGGCACCGCCACCGTGATGATCCTTGGCAACATCTGCACGCGCTCGTGCAACTTCTGCGCGATCCAGACCGGCCGGCCCACCGAACTCGATCTCGGCGAACCCGCGCGCGTCGCCGACGCCGTCGCGAAAATGAATTTGAAACACTGCGTCATCACGAGCGTCGCGCGCGACGAACTCGCCGATGGCGGCGCGAGCGTCTGGGCCGCGACCGTCCGCGCCATTCGCCATCGTTGTCCGCAAACCGCGATCGAAATCCTCACGCCCGACTTCAAGGGCAACCTCGCCCATGTCGACGTCGTCCTCGACGCCAAGCCCGACATCTTCAATCACAACCTCGAAACCGTCGAACGCCTCCAAAAGCCCGTCCGCGTGCAGGCCCGCTACGACCGCTCACGCTCCGTGCTGCGCCACGCGAAGGGCCGGGGCTTCACCACGAAGACCGGCATCATGCTCGGCGTCGGCGAAGAGCACGCCGAGATCGAGCAGACGCTCCGCGATATCGCGTCCGACAAAACCGACATCCTGACCATCGGCCAATATCTGCAACCGACCGCCAAGCACCTGCCAATCTCACGCTGGGCGACGCCGGAGGAATTCCTGCATTGGAAAAATTTTGGCCTGAGCCTCGGCCTCGGCGTCGTCGAAAGCGGCCCGCTCGTCCGCTCCAGTTACCACGCCGACGAACAGTCGCAGAAATACACCGGCGTCGAGCATCTCAACGACGCAAACGCGCTGGCGGGAGCCTAAGCGGCGCGATCAGTTTACCGAGCGTTTCCGCCGCCACGGCGCGGCGCCAAGCGCACACGCACCGAGCAGCAGCGCATACGTCGCCGGTTCGGGAATTGCCGACACCGAAAAGTTATCCAGCGTCTGCACCGCTGAAAAATCGTAGAGCCCCACCTTGCCGCTGGCGAACAGCGTGCTCGTCAGCGTGGTTGCAGGCGTCGATGAACCGTTGACGAAGGCGGAGTAAGTGTTGCCGACCACCGTCACGGTAATCGTGGCCGTGCTCACGCCACTGGTAAAAAGTCCGGTGACTTCGTTCAGCGAAGATGAACTGACTCCGCTCTGGACTTCGTGCCAGTAAAGTCCAGTTCCCGTCTGGCCATGGCCACCCGTAATCAGTAAAATACCATTTTGGTTGCTCGAGCTGCGCAACCAGATGCCCCCGTCGGTGAGATTGTTAACCGTGACCGTCACTGAAAAATCGGTGAGGGTGTAAGGCAGGCTCGAATAGGTCGGGGGAGAGTTGTTGGGCGAAGCGGCGTCGTAAACCCCGGACGCCGCTGACCAGCCACCGACTTCATTGCCCCATTGTCCCGAGGCGCCAGCATTAAAATCGTCGGAGAAAATCAGCTGCGCCTGCAGACCACCCGCCGTCGTCAAGACCAAGCCAAGGGCGAACGCGATCTGGCGCCGGGAAATCATATAGCAAGCGTGCCGCCGCACAAAATGTTCGGCAAGTGCAGACTGAGCCTGCGCTGAACGATCGTGACCCACCCGAGAAGGCCCTCGCAAAACCCGCTTGCCACCTTTGCCCCGTTCGCACGTCTTGGTCGTTGCGTGTCACGTTTCACCCCCACCCCACGCCGCGAGTTTCTCCGTCAGGCCGGCATGTTCGCCGCCGGCGCCGCACTCGCCGCCAAACTTCCCCGCGCGTTCGGCGCTGACGACACCGGCGTCACCGGCCGAGTCGTGTTGCCCTTTGA
>JBBRLB010000119.1:0-18800 GCA_038231575.1 Opitutales bacterium
AACACGAAATCTGGATCGACATCGGCGTGACCTCGAAGAAAGAGGCCCTCGCCCGTGTCGGCATCGGCGACGTTGCCACCTACGATCACGAACTCGAACTGATCACTGGCAGCATTGGCACCGCGCGCGCCTTCGACAACAAAGTTGGCGCCTACATTGTTGGCGAAACGCTCATCCGCCTTTCGCGTGAAAAAAAGAAACTCGCCGCAAAACTCGTGAGCGTCGCCACTGCTCAGGAAGAAATCGGCGTGCGCGGCGCCACCACCTCCGCCTACGCGGTGAATCCCCACATCGCACTTGCCGTCGACGTCGGCCACGCGACCGATCATCCGGATTGCGACAACCGCAAGTTTGGCGAAACGAAACTCGGCGGCGGCCCCATCCTGTGCCGCGGTGCCAACATCAATCCGAAGATTTTCGATCGTCTCCTCACGGCCGCGAAGAAGGCGAAAATTCCTTACCAAATCGAGGCCGACCCACGCCCAACCGGCACGGACGCCCGCGCGATCCAAATGGGACGCGGCGGCGTGGCGACCGGGCTGGTGAGCATTCCCCTCCGCTACATGCACACCCCGAGCGAAGTCGTCGATCTCGAGGACGTGGAGCGCTGCGTGAAACTTTTCGTCGAGTTCGCCAAGGGGCTCGAAAAGGGCGACTACGCGCACTGGTGATCCGGTGGGCGCCGTGGCGCGCGTCAATTCGTGTCATATCGCCCTTCCGACCCGTTTTCCACGGACGAGAATGGGGATTCTGGTTTGGCACGTGCTAACGCGGGTGCATCGTTCGCCCTCCGCGTTCCCCTCCACCATGCCGCCCACGATCTACGTCATTCACGAAAATTCCGAATGGGTCGTTCCACTTCGCTCCGCGTTTGCTGAACTGAACCTGCCGTTTGAGGAATGGTTTCTCGATCAAGGAGTGCTGGATTTCTCCACGCCGCCGCCGCTCGGGGTATTTTACAACCGCATGAGCGCCTCGTCGCACACGCGCGGCCACCGCTACGGCCCGGAATACACTTCGACGGTCCTCGCGTGGCTCGACTCGCACGGCCGCCGCGTGGTCAACAACAGCCGCGCCCTCCAGCTCGAGATCAACAAGATCGCGCAATACGCGGCGCTGCGCCATTTCGGCATCCGCACGCCCCGCACCTTCGCGGCCGTCGGCCGGGACAACGTGATCACGGCGGCGGCGAATTTTTCCGGACCGTTCATCACGAAGCATAATCGCGCCGGCAAGGGACTCGGGGTGCGGCTCTTTCAATCGCAGCCGGCGCTGCGCGATTACGTGCTCGGCGGCGAGTTCGATGATTCGGTGGACGGCATCACGCTGCTGCAGGAATACATCCGCGCCCCCGCGCCGTTCATCACGCGCGTGGAGTTTATCGGCGGCGAATTTCTCTACGCCGTGCAGGTCGACACCTCACTCGGCTTCGAACTCTGCCCGGCGGACGTCTGCCAGATGGGCGACGCGTTTTGCCCCGTCGGCACCGCACCCGCAACGCCCGCCCCAGTGGCTGCGGCCCCGCGCTTCCGCGTCCTTCCCGAGTTCAATCATCCGATTCTCGCGGCCTACAAAAAATTTATCGCGGCCAACGGCATCGAGGTCGCGGGCATCGAGTTCATCACCGACACGCACGGCGAGCTCTACACCTACGACGTCAACACGAACACGAACTACAACGCCACGGCCGAGGCAGTGGCGCAGAAGTTCGGCATGAAGACGATCGCGCGCTTCCTCGGTCGGGAACTGCAAAAGCTCGAGGATCGCACGCAGCCGGCGGCTCACCCTTCCCGGGCGGCCGTAGCGGCACGCTGAGCGCAAAGCCAGCGCCGGAATTTTTGTCCGCGTGAGATCCGCGGCCGAAAACGCGCGCGCCGGTTACTTCTTCACGGGCCGCTCGCGTTGCAGGCGCTCGATCTCGGCCTGAGCTTTCGTGAGTTTGCCCTCCACGTCGTCGGCGTGCGCCCGGCTCTCTTCCAATTGAGTCTGCACCCGCGCGGTGTCGGCCTTGGCTACGCCGAGCTGCGTTTGCATGACGTTCACTTGAGTCTTGGCCGCCTCGACTTCGCCCTGATGCCGGATGGACGCGACCTTCGCATCCTCCATCTGCGCCTGGAAGCCGTGCGAAATCGTCCGGTTCTTCTCCAACTCAGCTTGGAGCGCCACCGTCGCGGCATTCGCTTGGTCCAATTGGGTTTTGAGCTGAACCGAACCGCCCTTGGCGTCGTCCACCTGAGCCTGAACCTTGACGGTGGCGGCCTTCGCCGCGTCGAGTTGCGCCTGCATCTGCACCGCCGCCGCGTCATACTGGTCGGCACGATTTTTGTCCCGGGCGATGGTGGTGTTTCGCGCACTCACTTTGCTGCCCAAAACAAAAACGGTGATGAGAAGGATCGCCGACACCACGCTCAGCGCGATCGTGAGCGGCGACATCGCGGGTGCGGGGGACACCGAAGCGTCCGTCTGCGTCTTCGCGGACGGAGACTCCGGCAGGCCTGATCTCGTTTTCGCCGATGATTCGCGGGCCGGAGCCGATGCGCTGGTTTTTTGCGTAGACTGCGGGGGCGTAGTGCCCGTGCTGGCGCCGGTCGGAGCAGGCGCGTTGGGTTTCGAAAAAGGCGAAGCGGGAGGAGGAGTATCGGGCATAGTGCCATAACCGACACCCAGACTCTCTCAGCCGACGTAAGGTGAAACCCTACTTCGGACGAAGAAACGCCCGACCAATCGATCTGCCTAATTGTCGAAACGGAACACCAGCGTCCCCTCATAACGGCCGGTGGCTTTAGCCCACTGCCCGCTGGGACCCGAAACCTCGGGCGTCTTGAACTTCGAACCGATCGCTGGGACCGCGTGCAGGAACGACAGATCGCCGGCGGGAAAATCCACGCTCGTGTTCGGATGGTTGCTCCGCGGCGTGCCGACGCGGAGAAAGATATTCGGCGAAGTGCTCGTGACGGTGAGCGGACCGGCGGTGGTATCGAGCCGCGCCCAGCGCAGGCCGGCGAAGTAACCTTGAAATTCAGGATAGGTCCATGTCTCGCCCGGCTGCGGATCGTTGCGCTTGATTGAGTGAATGCCGAGCGTCGCGCCACGCAGGCGGTTCTGCCAGACGCGATAAGGGCCGTCGCCGAGCCAAGTGAGTTTTTCCATCTGCGCCTCCGCGTGATCGAAGGTGATACCGTGATAGGCGAAGTCGCCCTCAAGGGCGTAAGCGTAGTCGAGCTGCAGCGACCCGTCGGCGCGCAGCGTCCAGCGGAACGATTCGAGCCCGCTTGGCCCACCCTTGGCCTCGACGGAGGCAACGCCGCCGGTCGGTTGAGCTTTGCCCTGGGTTAAGTCGGTGCCGTGAGAGACCGCCGCCGGAGCGCCGGCCGCGATCGGAAAACGCGCCGCGGCGTAGCCCGCCCGCACAGCTTTCACGGGCAGCGCCGCGTCGTGCTCGTTGTGGGCGTTGGTCACGCGGACCGCTGCGACGATTTGCGGCGGAAACTCAAAGCGGTTGCCATCGCCCCCGCGACGCGAGCTGTCGAAGACCGTTTTCCAGGTCATCCCGTCGGAGGAGAGTTCCAATTTCAGCGCCACATACGCGATGGCGCGGAGCCCGTCGAAATCGACCTCGACGGCATTCGCCAAATGCGGAGCGGCGAGCGTGTGGACCGGACTCGTGGCGGCGTCGCTCGCCGTAAACGGCAGCCACTCGATCGCGCCGGCCGACGCCGGCCGCGCAAACGCCAGGCGCGGGCCGTTGGTGAGCGCGAGCACCTTGTCGCCACGACGAACTTCGCGGAGAACGCCCGTCGTGGAATCAAACGTCGCCGTGACTTGACCGGCCGTGAGTTGAAATCCTGCTGGAAGGTTGCGCTCGCGGACACCGCTTCCCGGCGGGCGCGCCTTCGTCTCGGCCATCCGATTGTTCAACGTCGGTGTCGCCCAACTGGAGGTCCAGAGCTCCTCGCCGGCCGGATCGAGCACGGTGACGGAAAGCGCATCGGCGTCGCGCCAGTTGGCCGGCAGCGCGAGGGAAAGTTGTCCGACCCCATGCGGCGGGACGACGGGCGCCGTCGCGTTGCCCGAGGCCATAATTTTTTCGCCCGAGTCGAACCGCACTAATTTCCACGTGAAGCGGCACGCCGCGAGCAAGGTGAAATCATAACGGTTGTGGACGGTGAGCGTGCCTTCAAATCCCGCGCTCATTTTCGGCGCATCGATCTGCACGGGCGACCATACGTCGCGCACGGTGTAGTAGCTGGCTTCTTTTTCAAAATGCGGACCGACGATGCCGTCGGGCGCAAAGGTGCTGAAGACGTCGACGCGTCCGCCCTGGTCCGCGCGCACGACGCCCTCGTCGGCGAATACCCAGATGAACAGGCCCGCGCCAAACGGCGAAGTCTCGACCGCGTGCCAGTAGTCGTTGAGGCCGGCGCCGACGCCGCCGTCGTAGAGTCCGTGCAGAATTTCCGTTGGCATCACGAGATTTGGCCCGCGCAGTCGGCGCACATGATCCTCGTAAGAGGTGTAGTGTTTCGTATCGATGCCACCAAAGGGATCCCACGGGTGGAGGACGCGCCGCTGCTGCGGATCGTAGAGGGCGAATTCGCCATCGAGATCGCGGTTGAAACCGCCCTCGTTGCCATTGTCCCAGAAAAGAATGCTGGGATGGTTCACGTCGCGTTCCACCATCTCGCGCACCAGCAGTCTTCCCACGGTCGTGCCGTGCGCGCGCTGCCAGCCGCTGAGTTCGTCGAGCACGTAGAGGCCGAGTTCGTCGCATGCCTCGAGAAACGCCTCGTCCGGCGGATAGTGTGACATGCGCACCGCATTCATATTCATCTGCCGCAGGAGCCGCACGTCGGCAAAACAGTCCTCGCGCGTGAGCGCCCGGCCGGTCTCGGGCCGGAAGCTGTGGCGGTTCACGCCCTTCAGCAAAATTCGCTGGCCGTTGAGAAAAAGTCCCTGCCCGTCGCGCACCTCGAAGGTGCGAAAGCCGAAGCGCTGGCTCACCGTGTGCACGGCGGTTTCGCCGCGCCAGCGCGAGACGCGCAACGTGTAGAGATTCGGAGTCTCTGCGTTCCACAAACGCGGTGCGTCCAAGTGCGTCGTGAGCCGCAACCGGCCAATGCCTCCCGCGGGAATCTTCTGCGTGAACACCGGCCCGACCGGCTGGCCGGCCGCATCGATCACCTGGCCTTCGACGCGCTCGGGCGCGAGGCCCGGACCGTCCGGCCGCGAGCCGTCACGCACCGAACCGAGCGTGACGTCGACCGTCAGTGCACCGTCCGCCCGCGCATCGATCGCGAGCTGCTCGATGGATTGCGCGGGCACCGCCTCGAGCCACACCGGCCGAAAGATTCCGCCAAACACCCAGTAGTCTCCGCCACGTTCGGCGAGCTCGGTCTCGGGGTTCGCCGAAACTTTCGCGACATCGACCTCGAGAAGATTCTCGTTTTCCGCACCGGCCCCGACTTTCACGAGCGAGGTGATGTCGTGGCGGAAGCGATAAAATCCGCCTTGGTGCGTCGGGCCGGCGGAACGTCCGTTCAACTTCACTGTGGCGTCCGTCATCACACCGTCGAAGACGAGGCGGATGCGGCGACCCTTCCATTCGGTCGGGACGGCAAAACGCAGGCGGTAGAGACCGTGCTCGCTGGCTTTGTTTTGCTCCTGACCGTAATTAAATGTGCCAAAACCTTGGAGCTCCCAATTCGAGGGCACCGGAATGGTCGTCTGCTCCCCCGCGCGGCGGCCACCCGTCACTGAGAACTCCCACGGCACGGCGTCCTTCGGGCCCTGGCCGGAGAGAAAGTGAACTTCGGTCTGCGGTTCGGCGGCGGACAGAGTGGCGGCGAACGCGAGCAGGGAGAAAGCGGCAACGAGTTTCATGGGGGGATACAGCGCAGCGCACGCACCGCACCGAGAGAAGCCCAAACCGCGTGGACAGTCCGTCTCCGACGCGAGCGAAGTTGTGTTTGCCAACTTTCACGCGATGCGTGCAATGATGAGAAGTCGACCATGCGAAAATTCGCCGCCCTATTTATCCTGACTCTCACCGCCATGTGGTCGCCGGCCGCGCGGGCGCTGATCGTTTTCGGCTACAATGCGACGGTGAACGATCGTTTTTGCGGCGGCTATGCCACGGCACCGGTTAACAACGCCAGCGGTAGTTTTGTTGGCAGCGGTTTCGACTGGTCCGGCGTCGGCTGGTCCACCAGCAGTCCTTCCCAAAGTGTGGCGCTCATCACTCCGCAAAATTTCGTCGCCGCGAGCCACTTCGAACCGGCCATCGGCACCACGCTCACTTTTTTCGGCAGCGATAATGTGCTGCACGCTTACACCGTCGCGGGCTACAGCAGCATTTCCTTCAACGGCGGCATCGACGATCTCGCGATCGGGACGCTAACGGCTGCGATCTCCGCCTCCGACCAGGTGGCTTTCTATCCGGTGCTGGCGCTACCCCAACTCAGTGACTACGTGAATCGCAGCCTGCTCGTCTATGGCCACCACCCCGCCGGTCCAGTCATCGGCACGAACACCTTGGACGCCTTTGGCTCAATCAGTCTCAACGGCGGCACCGCAAACGATTTTGTCTATCAGACGACCTACAGCTCTGTCACCGGTTCAACGCAGGGAGAAGGCGGCGACTCCGGCGGCCCCACGTTCACCGTCTTCAACGGTGCATTGACCGTGTTGGGCGTTCATTCTGCGGTCGGCACCGATGGCAGCGGAACCCAATACACCTTCGATTCGTTCATTCCGTCGTTCATCCCTCAGATCAATACGATCCTGTCGAGTCACGGCGGTTACTCCGTCACCGCGATTCCTGAGCCGGCCACGGCAGCGACAATGCTCGGAGTGATTGCACTGGGCGCAGTTTGGGGCGTGCGGCGCCGTCGCGGCGGCGCTTAACCCTTCCCGTCCGACTCAGGCGGCGTCCTGCTTCGGCTCGGCTTTGCTGGCGCGACGCAGCGTGGGCTTCCGGCGACCAGCGACCACGGCGGAATCGATCACGACCTCGGTCACGTCGTCGCGCTGCGGCAACTCATACATGACCTCGAGCATGAGATTCTCCATGATGGCGCGCAACGCCCGGGCACCGGTCTTCAACTCAATCGCTTTCTGGGCGATCGCTTTGACGGCATCCGACGTGAGTTTCAGGCGCACGCCATCCATCGCGAAGAGTTTCGCATACTGCTTCACCATCGCGTTCTTGGTGCGAAGGAGAATTTTTTCGAGATCGGCGACCGAAAGTTGATCGAGCACCGAGACCACCGGCAGACGGCCGATGAATTCCGGAATCATGCCGAAGCGGATCAGATCCTCGGGCGCAAGCGCCTTCATCATTTGTTCGGGCTTCAGTGCCTGCTCGTGCTGCGCGGCCACCGCGGTAAAACCGAGGCTGTGCGAACCCATCCGGCGCTGCACAATCGCATCGAGTCCGACAAAAGCGCCGCCGCAGATGAACAGGATGTTCGAGGTGTTGATCTGGATGTATTCCTGGTTCGGGTGCTTGCGACCACCCTGCGGCGGAACGTTGCACGTCGTGCCCTCGAGAATTTTCAACAGCGCCTGCTGCACCCCTTCTCCGGAAACATCGCGCGTGATCGAAACGTTCTCCGTCTTGCGGCCAATCTTGTCGATCTCGTCGATGTAGATGATGCCGCACTCCGCTTTTTTCACGTCGTAGTTCGCGGCTTGCAGCAAACGCAGCACCACGTTCTCGACATCCTCGCCGACATAGCCCGCTTCCGTCAGCGTCGTCGCATCGGAAATGGCGAACGGCACATCGAGAATCTTTGCGAGCGTGCGGGCGAGCAGCGTTTTGCCGGAGCCGGTCGGGCCCGCGAGGAGAATGTTGCTCTTCTCGACCTCGACGTCACTGAACTCCGGCGAGAGCGCCGCCGGATCCTTCACGGACTGGCCGGAATCGAACATCAGGCGCTTGTAGTGGTTGTAAACCGCGACCGCCAAAACCTTCTTCGCGTGATCCTGGCCGATGACGTAATCGTCGAGCGTCTTCTTGATTTCCGATGGTTTGATCAGGCGGATCGGCGGCTTCGCGTCGACCGCGGGCGTCTTGACCTCACGATCGATGATCGTCTTGCAGACGTTGACGCAGGAGTCGCAGATGTAGACGCCCGGGCCCGCAATGATCTTTTTCACCTCGGCCTGCGATTTGCCGCAGAACGAGCACAGGGTCATGCTCGCGGATTTGGCCATGGCGGGAGCGTGCGGGCCGGCGCGCGCGAGTCGAGAGTGGAGATTGCGTAAGACGCGCGGATCACGCCGCCGACGGCACGACGAGTTTCTGCGCTTCGCGGGTGGATTCGACGACGTGGTCAACGAGACCGTAACTCTTCGCCTCGTGGGCGCTCATGTAATAGTCGCGATCCGAATCCTTTTCGACCTGTTCGGGCGTTTTGCCCGCATGCTTGGCGATGACTTCGTTCAGCGTCTTGCGCCAGCGGAGAATTTCCTTCGCCGCGATCGCGATGTCGGCCGTCTGGCCGCCCGCGCCGCCACTCGGCTGGTGGATCATCACGCGGCTGTTCGGGAGCGCGAAGCGCTTCCCCTTGGTGCCGGCGGCGAGGAGCACGGTGCTCATGCTGGCGGCCATGCCGATGCAATAGGTGACGATGTCGCACTGGAGGAAGTTCATCGTGTCGTAGATGGCCATGCCACCGGTCACGACGCCACCGGGCGAATTGATGTAAACGTGAATGTCCTTCTTCGCGTCCTCCATCTGGAGGAAGAGCAATTGCGCGATCACGACGTTGGCCACGTTGTCGTCGATCGGGGTGCCGATAAAGACGATGCGGTCTTTCAACAGGCGCGAATAGATGTCCATCGACCGCTCGCCGCGGCCGGTGTTTTCGAGAACGATGGGAACGTAGTAGCTCACGGTTGTGATAGGTGTAGATCGGCCCGTCAGGCCTTTGGCTGAATGGTCTTCACCGTAGCCTTCGACACCAGAAAATCAACCGCCTTGTCGAAAACGATGGACTGCTGCACCGAACGGAGCTGTTCGCGATCGTTCGCGAGGGTCTTCGCGAGTTTGTCGGGCTTCTGCTGCGAACGCTGCGCCTCGCGGTAGATAAAATTATCGAGGTCCCCGTTGGTGACTTCAATCTTCTCGGCCTCCGCGATCTTCGCGAGCATGAGCTGCACTTTGACGCGGCCCGCGGCGGCTTTGCGCGCGCCTTCGAACAATTCTTTCTTGTCCTTCTCGAACTGCTCCGCCGGGACGCCGCGGCGCATGTTTTCCTCAATGAAATTGCGCAGCACGCCCTGCGTCTCCGCCTCGACCAGCGAGTCCGGCACCGGGAAGTCCGCCTTCGCACTGAGCGCTTCGGTGACCTGGCGCCGTTGCGCGGAGCGGTTCTGAAATTCCTTCTGCAGTTTCAGGTTGTTGCGGACGTTCTGCTTCAACGCATCGAGCGTGTCGGCCTGCTGCGATTTCAGAAACGCCTCGTCGAGTTCGGGCAGCACGCGCTCGCGGATTTCCTGCACCTCGACGACATAGCTCGCCGTCTTGCCGGCAAGCGCCGGCGCCGCGGGAAACTCCGCGGGAAACGCGATCGCGACGGTTTTCTTTTCGCCCGCGGAGAGGCCGGCGAGATTTTTGCCGAGGCCGGGGATGACGCCGTCGTTGGCGCCTTCGACTTCTTCCCACGTCTGCGGGACTTTGCCGTAGAGCTGTTTTTCCGGGACGAGATCGGCGACGGGCTTGCCGTCGATCGTGCCCTCGTAGCCGAGCTTCACGTAGTCGCCCTTTTGCGCGGCGCGCGTGGCGGGCTTGAAATCGGCGCGCTCGGCGCGGAGACCCTGGATGATGTTGTCGACTTCGGCATCTGTCGCCTCGGTCGGCGCAATCTCGGTCGGGAGGCCGACGTAATCGGGCAGCTTGAATTCCGGCCGGACATCGAGCGTGATCGTGACCGTGGCGGGCTGGCCCTTTTCAATTTTACCCTCCTCGACGTTCACGACGTTGAGCACCTCGAGTTTTTCCTTTTCGAGCGCGCTGCGGTAGGCGTTCGCGACGACCTTTTGCTTGAACTCGCCCACGATTTCCTTGCTGAAATGCTTCGCCACAATGGCGGCCGGGGCCTTGCCGGGACGGAAGCCTGGCAGGCGCGCGAGCTTGGCATATTCGCCGATGACTGCGGCGTGCTCGGCGTCGACTTCGCTCGGATCGAGCGTGACGACGAGGCTTTTGCGGGTGGCGGAAACGCTGTTCAGTTGGACATTCACGGGAGCGGTGCGGAGAGGTTTAGAGTGAGAATCGTGCACCCTACGCCGCGTCTCCCCCCGGTCAATGCCGGATTCTGCGCGCTTGCGCGAGGGCGCGGCGAACCGTTTCGTGGCCCCAACGATGCCGAGTCTTCGCCAACTTCTCGCGGCGCACACCCCGCTGCTGCTGCTCGACGCGGCGTCCGCGCGCGTCCAAGTCGGCTGGTTTGAATCCGGCGATCCGGCGGGCGCGAAATGGGCCGCCGTCGACAAAGAGGCCGGCACGGGCGTGTTTCGCGGCTTGGAAATTCTCGGCGTCGATCTCGGGCGGGCGCGGGCGTTTGCTTTCTGCGACGGGCCCGGCTCCGTGCTCGGAATCCGCACGACCGCGATGGCCCTGCGCACGTGGAGCGTCCTCGAGGCCCGGCCGGTCTTCGCCTACTGCAGCCTGGCGCTTGTAGCCGCAGCGCTCGGTGGGAACGATCTCACGGTGATCGCTGACGCGCGGCGCGATCTCTGGCATACGTGGGCGCGCGGTGGGGGCTTGCGGCGGGCGCCGGCGGGCGCGCTGACCGGTGAGCTCGTGATGCCGGAGAATTTTCGCGCGTGGTCGGCGCTGCCCCCGGGCGTTCGCCGCGTCCCCTACTCGCTCGCGGAACTGTGGCCGCGCGTGGCCGACGCGGAGTTGTTGCGGGCAACAGACGCACCGGACGCGTTTCTCCACGAGGAGCCGAATTACGCTACGTGGACGCCGCAGATTCATCGTGCGCCGAGCACAAAGTGATTGGAGGAAAATGAAACCGCAGCGCACGTGGTTCGTCATTCAGCCATGAAGCTTTCGCTCAACCCCGGGGACGCGTGGCAGCCGTTGCCGGCCGCCGAGTGGAACGCCGAGGCCGCCCGCCATCTGCTGCGTCGGGCCGGCTGGACCGCCCAACCCGCCGCGGTTGAACGCGCCGTGCGCGACGGCCTGACCACCACGTTGGAGCGTTTGTTTCCCGCCGAACCGCTCCTCATGGCGAAGCCGCGGATGGTGGAGCGGCTCCAAAACGACGAGCCTCAGCTCGTGCAGTCGGCGCAGAAAATGTCGGGCGACGAGAAATTTCGTGCCCAGCGTGAAGTGCAGGAACGCCAGCGCATCGCCGTGCAGGATCTCAGCATCAAGTGGCTCCAATTTGCCGTCCAGCCGGAAGGCGCGGCGTTCGCGAAGTGGGTGCTGTTCCTGAGCGACATCTACGTCATCTCGGCGGAAAAGGTGCGCAACACCGGCCACCTCTTCGCGCACTTCAATCTGCTCGCGCGTTATGGGCTCGGCCCGGCGCCGGTCTTGACGAAGGCGGTCTCGCGCTCGCCCGCGATGATCACCTACCTCGATCTCAACCAGAGCCAGAAGCGCGCCCCGAACGAGAATTTCGCGCGCGAGTTGTTCGAGCTCTTCGTGCTCGGCGAAGGAAATTATTCGGAAAAGGATATCAAGGAATCCGCGCGCGCCTTCACCGGCTACAAAGCGGCGCCCTATCAGGGCGAATTTCGCTACGCTCCGGGCCAGCACGACGGCACGGCCAAGACCATCTTCGGGCAGACCGGAAGTTTTACGGGCGACGACGTCATCGATCTGGCTTACCAGCAGAAGGCCGCGGGCGCGTTTCTGCCGCACGAACTGGTGAAGTTTTATCTCAGCAGCGACACGATGTTGCCCCGGGAATATCTCTTCGCGCTCGGCGATTCCTGGCGGGCTGCCGGCTATGAACTACGCACCCTCGTCCATCGTTTTTTTGGGAGCCGGCTGTTCTTCGCGCCGGAATTTCGCGGCAACTTCATCAAGAGTCCGCTGCAATACTATCTCGGACTGGTGCAGGATCTGCAGCTTCAGGTTGCCCCGCTGCCGCGGCTCACGCTCAATCCGCTCCGCCAGATGGGCCAGTGGCCGTTTTATCCGCCAAACGTCCGCGGCTGGGTCGGCGGCCGCAATTGGATCAACTCCGCCACCCTCTCCGCGCGCCGGCAGTTCGTCGAATCGCTGTTCGCGCCGATCGATGAAAACAGCCTGAACGCGGACGAACAAATCGAACTCCTCGCCGCGCGCACAAATGGGATCACCCGCTTCACGGTCGACGACGAATCGCTCGCCGATCTCACGAAGCTCGACGCCGCCGGCGCCGCCCAGCGGCTAGTCCGCGATTTTCTCCCGGTGCCAGTCGCGCCCGGCCTCGACTCCAACCTGAAAACTTTCCTCGAGACCGGACCCGCCAATGAGAAGCAACGCCTGCGTCGCGTGCGCCGCGCCACCGTCACCCTGCTGCAAGCGCCCGAATATCAACTCTGCTGAACGCCCGCGCCCATGAAAAACTCCCCGCCGTTTCTTCCCTCCACGCGCCGCGAATTTCTGCGCCACTCCGGTCGCGGCATCGGCCTGCTCGCCTTCAGCCGTTTCGCGCCGTCGTTTCTCGTGCAGTCGACGCTCTCCGCCGCGCCCGCCCCCGAAAAAGATCGCAGCATCCTCGTGCTGGTGCAGCTCGCGGGCGGCAATGACGGACTCAACACGCTCATTCCGTTCGAGGATGCCGATTATTACCGGCTGCGTCCGACGCTCGGCATCGCGAAGGACAAAGTCCTGCGCGCGAGCGACACGCTCGGCCTGCATCCGGCGTGCGCCGCGATGCACGGACTGCTGCAGGACGGCAAACTCGGCATCGTTCAAAACGTCGGCTATCCGAATCCGAATCGCAGCCACTTTCGTTCGACGGAAATCTGGGAGACCGCGAGTCGCGCGGGTGAATTCGCCGAGACCGGCTGGATCGGCCGCTACCTCGACAACGCGTGCGCCGGCCTGCCCGCCGGCTCGCACGATCCGGTCGCCGTGCACATCACCAACGGCATGCCCCAGTCGTTCGCGAGCGCGCACGAGCATTCGACGTTCGGGCTGCTGCCTGGTGGCGGCAACCGCCGCGACAACGAGGAGACGCGCAAGCTCCTCGAAAACATGATCACGCCACCGAGCGAAGCCGGTGCGGCCGACAACGCGACGTTTCTCAAGCACACGCTGATGGACGCGCTCGTCACGGAAAAAAAAGTGCAGCGCGTGCTGGGCGACTACCGGCCCGGCGCCGGCGTGATCTATCCCGGCAATCCGTTCGCCGCCTCGCTCCGCAACGTCGCCGCATTGATTGCGGCCGGTCTGCCGACGCGCGTGTATTTCGTTTCACTCTCCGGCTTCGACACGCACACCAATCAGCTCGGACAGCAGGCGAATCTGCTCGCGCAACTTTCGGACGGCCTCGCCGCGTTTCAAAAAGATCTCGAGGCTCACCAGCTTGACGGCCAAGTCCTGACGATGACGTTTTCGGAGTTTGGCCGCCGCCCCAGCGAAAACGAAAGTCGCGGCACAGATCACGGGACGGCCGCGCCGCTCTTCGTGATGGGTTCGAAGGTAAAAAGTGGCATTCACGGGCAATCGCCCTCGCTGAAGCTCGAGCGCAACCAAGACCTTACGTTCAGCACCGATTTTCGGCAGGTTTATGCAACCGCACTGGACTCATGGCTGAATTGCCCCTCCGAACCGGTCTTGGGCGGCAAATTTGCCCCAATCGGCTTCGTCTAAGTGGTTGGCTGGACGGGGCACAACTGCGTAGTCTCCGGTAAGTAAAAGCCGTGGGGGTTTACCCCTAGTTCTCATTTGCCCGTGTGCAAGGGAGGCCGATGCTCACCGCATCAACTCTCCCCGGCACAACTCGTTCCTGCTCCTCCTCGCCGTCGCCCTCGCGACCGCGGTCGCCGCGCGCCTCGGAGCTCAAACGGTGAACCTCAGCGGCTCGTTCACGGGCACGACGCTCGACAGCGGATGGACCACCGGCGGTTCAGGTTACTCGCCGATCATGACCGCGCCGAGCATCGACACCGCTGGCAATGGCTGGCTGCGGATGACGAGCAGTGCCGGCAATCAAGCCACCTACGCCTACGACACGAATGCCTTCGCCGCCGCGCACGCGACGATCACGGCGACTTTCAATTACGCTTCCTACAACGGCTCCGGCGCGGACGGCATCACATTTTTTCTTGCCGACGCCAGCAAGACTTTCGGCGTGGGTGCTTACGGCGGCAGTCTCGGTTACGCGCAAAAGACTTCGGCCGGTGGCGGCGGCTCGGACATCAGCGGCATGAACGGCGGCTACATCGGCGTCGGCATCGACGAGTATGGCAATTTCTCCAATCCCTCCGAAGGCCGCATCGGCGGCACCGGTTTTGTCCCAAACGCGATCGCGGTGCGCGGTCCCGGCCAAGGCTTGACGGGCTACAACTATCTTGGCGGCACCAACGGTCTCGGCACCCAAATCGCGTTCCCCGCTTCGACCACGCGTCCGACCGGCGCCAATCTGCGCACGATTCAAGTCGTCATCACCGCGACCAACCAGATGACGGTCTACATGGCGACCGGAGGCAGCGGCGTTTTCTCCCCGCTCTATTCGATCGACCTTTCCGGCTACACGCGTCCCGACAGCCTCATCATGGGTTTCACGGCGGGCACGGGCGGCGCCACTGACATTCACGAAGTGCAGAACGTCGCGCTCACGAGCGTCATCTCCAACCTCTGGACCGGTGGCAGCGTCGTCGCCGGCGCTGGCTCCTGGACCACGGCGAACAACTGGAACAACAGTCCCGCCTCCGCCCCCGCCGTCGGTTCCGACATCCTCCTCGACAACACTTTCGTCAACACCGCGCAGACCGTCAACGTCACCGGCACTCAGGTCGTCCGCAATCTTCAGATCGACGCGCCGTTCGGTTATACCGTCGCGGGCGGCACCATCGAGCTCAACGGCAGCACCGCCACCGGCCCGTCGGGCATTTTCGTTTCGCAGACGCACGGTTCCGCCGCGCAGACCATCAGCTCCAACGTGATCGCCGACAACGCGATTCAGATTCAGAACAACAGCTCTTCGACGCTCGCGCTGAGCGGCACGCTCGCTCTCGGCAGCTCCAGCGCCACGCTTAGCGGCAGCGGCGACACCACGCTCTCCGGCATCATCTCTGGCACCGGCTCGCTTGTGCAGAGCGGCACCGGCACCAGCACGCTGTCCGCCGCCAACACGTATTCCGGCGGCACGACGCTGAGCGCCGGCACGCTGACGGTGAATAACGCCACCGGGCTCGGCACCGGCGCCCTCACGCTCACCGGCGGCAATCTCACCTCCACCAACGGCAGCACGATCGGGAATATCGTCACCCTGCAGGGCAACGCCGGCATCGCGGGCATCACGACCGCCGGCACCCTCACCCAGACCGGTGGCAGCTACCTCATCAATCTCTCCAGCGCCACGCAGTCGGGCACCGTCAATCTTTCCAATAACAACACCGCGCAAACGCTCACCGTCCAGGTCGACAGCGGCACCTCGACGATTTCCGGCGTCATTCAGAACGGCGGCACCGGCGCGGGCAATCTGACGAAGACCGGCACCGGCACCCTCCAACTCAACGCCGCCAACACCTACACCGGCGCCACCACGATCAGCGCCGGCACGCTCACCCTCGGCAACAACAACATCCTCGCCGACACGTCCACGCTCAATCTCGCCGGCGGCACCCTCAACCTCAACGGCTTCTCCGACAAGGTCGGCGCCCTTTCTTTCTCCGGCGGCGCCGCGATCGATTTCGGCACCGGGGCGACCGCCAACACGTTCGTCTTCGGCAGCGTGCCTTCCTACTCCGGCGTCCTTTCCATCAACAACTGGACGAGCGGCTCCGACGTTCTCGCCACAACGACGGCCAGTCTCGCCGCCGGCATTCTCAGCTCGGTTTATTTCTCGGGCTACGGTTCGGGCGCGGTGGAGGCGGGCTCCCTCGCCAACGCCGGCAACGGTCTGGGCAACGCCTACATCATCACGCCCAACACCGCGTTCACGACTTGGAACGGCGCCAACGGCGGCAGCAATAACTGGAACGCCACCGGCAGTTCCAACTGGGTCGGCAACGGCACCCCGAGCACCAACGCCGCTTCACTCCAAAAGCTCGATTTCACCGGCAGCACGCGGCTCGCGCCGGTGATGCAGGCCAACTACTCCGCCAATTCGATCAAGTTCGATACCGCTGCCGGCGCTTTCAATCTTAACACCAACGGCAAGGTGCTCACGCTCCAGGGCAGCGTCCCGAGCATCATCCAGCAGTCGGCCAACTCCCAGATCATGAGCAACGGCACGATCAGCATCGCCGCCAACAGCGTCATCGATGTCTCGGGCACCGGCAGCCTCACCATCAGCGCCAACCTCACCGGCAGCTCCACCATCGACAAGCTCTCCAACGGCACACTCATCCTCTCCGGCACCAACAGCGGCTACTCCGGCAACATCACGGTCGATGCCGGCATCCTCCAGGTCCAGACCACGAACAGCGTCCTCGGCACCGGCCGCACCACGGTCGCTTCCGGCGCCACCTTGGAGATCAACGACGGCCGCACGCTCACCAACAATCTCACCTTGAATGGCGTCGGCTACGGCAACACGGGCGCCCTCGACGCCAATCCCGGCGCCGCCACCACCGCGACCCTCTCCGGCGCCATCACCCTCGCCACCGACAGCACGATTAAAACCGACACCGGCACGCTCGTTCTCTCCGGTGGTCTCTCCGGCACCAACGTCAATCTCACCCTCGGAGGCGCGGGCAACACCAACGCCAGTTCCGCCATCGCGCTCGGCACCGGCGGCGTCCAGTTGACCGGCACGGGCACCACGACGTTCTCCGGCGCCGCCAACACCTACACCGGCCCGACGCTCGTCAATGCCGGCACGCTCACGCTCGCCAAGGCCGCCAACACCACCGCCATCGCCGGCAATCTCACCATCAGCGGCGGCACCGTGAACGAAAACGCCAGCGGCCAAATCGCCTCGACTGCCACGGTCACGCTCAACTCCGGCACACTTGCCCTCGCCAACAGCGTCACGAACACCTTCACCGCCATCAATTCGTCCGCCGGTTCCTCGCTCACGCTCGGCACGGGCGCCGTCGCCACCCTCACCAGCACCGGCACGAGCACGCTGAACGGCAACATCTCCGGCGCGGGCGCGCTCTCCACCTCCGGCACCGGCACCGTCACGCTCGCCGGCACTAACACCTATTCCGGCGGCACCACCATCGCCGGCGCCGTCACCGCCCTTAGCACCAGCGCGCTCGGCACCGGGGCCGTCGCCCTCAACGCCAACGGCAATCTCCAGCTCCAAAACGGCGTCACGCTCGCCAATACTTTCACGCTCAACAGCACCGGCACGGCCGCTGCGGACGGCGCGATCGAAAACATCTCTGGCAGCAACACCCTTTCCGGCACCATCACCCTCGGCGGCAACTCCCGCCTGCAGTCCGATTCCGGCACGCTCACCGCGTCCAACACCGTCACCCTCGGCGGCAACACGCTCAACATCGGTGGCGCCGGCAATACCACCCTCAACGGCGCGGTCAGCGGGTCGGCGGCCAGCAGTCTCACCAAAGACGGCACCGGCACCCTCGCCCTCGGCGCCGCCAACCCCTCGTTCGCCGGCAGCGTCTTGATCTCCGCCGGCACCGTGATCGCCAACGCCGCGAGCGTCTTCAACAGCACCAACGCCATCACCGTCAACACCGGCTCGATTCTCAATCTCAACGATTTCAGCCAGACCATCGCCTCGATCACCAGCAATGGCACGCTCGCCCTCGGCGCAGGCACCGGCGATACGCTCACGCTCAGCTCCGGTGCCAGCACGCTCGGCGGGTCGCTCACCGGCGCCGGCACGATCATCATCGGACCCGGTGCTTCGCTCACCCTCGGCGCCAGCTTCAACAACCCCAACGTCAACATCGTCCTCAACGGCGGCTCGCTCTTCCTCAACGGCACCGCCGACACGTTCGGCACGCTCAGCGTCACCGGCAGCGGCACCTCCGTCCTCGACTTCAGCGCCGGCGCCGCCTCCACGCTGAACTCCAGCGCGTTTTCCATCGCCTCCACCGCGAGCCTCTCGGTGACCGGCTGGACCAACCTGAGCGACTACTTCTACGCGCAGACCTTCTCGGGCGCCACCGCCAACGTTCGCAACGTGAATCCCGTGAATCAGATTACCTTCGGCGGCTACGGCGCCTCGGCGACCGTCTGGCAGTCCTGGGATCACCAAGTCACCCCGGCCCCCGAGCCCGCCACCTACGGCGCGATCTTCACCGGCGCGTCCCTCGGCCTGCTCCTCTGGCGCCGCCGCCGGAACAAAAACGCCGCGCCGACCACTGTGTGCTGAACTCTTTGCCTCGCGGTAAGCGGGGACATTACGCCAACACACTCAAGGCCGCCCTTCACCGGGCGGCTTTTTTGCGATCCGGCAACCGCGGCACGTTTCCCGCCTCGCAACCCCAAGCGAAGCAAAGGAAGAAGGATGAAGGCAGAAGGAAAAACCGCAGAGTTCTGATTCTTAATTCATCCTCCCGGAGGCAAACAGGCTCACCCCGAGACGCTGAGAACGCGGAGCACAAAAAACTCTTTGCGGCCACCCGTTCCAAACCCGCACCTCGAAATCTCCACAGGAGGTAACGAAGGAAAAAGAGTTTCCCCGCCCCCGGCCCCCTCTCCG
>JBBRLB010000120.1:0-18204 GCA_038231575.1 Opitutales bacterium
GGGGGGGGTCTGCCAGGGCATCTCCGAGTGTTACCCATGTCTCCGAACGCGTGTCACCCATGTGTCCGGTCCATACACGATGGAGATGCCGCTGGCGGGGGAGCCGCCGCCGTTATTGCCGAAGGAAAACGGCAGCAGGCGGGTCGATTTCGTCCGCTGTTGATCGAAGGCGAGTTCGAAGCCGCCCTTACCGCCGAAGAGCTCTTGCGTGAGGGCGATGTTGCCGACCTGGAAGACCTGATCGATGTGGTTCAGTCCGCCGCTGATGAGGTGCTCGCGATAATCGAAGATGGCGCGGTTTTGAATCGTGGGGGCAACGAAACCCGTGGGAACGACGGTGCCGCTATAGAAGGCATCGATCGCCGCGCGGCCGTTGGGATTTTGCGCGTAGCGGATCCGGCCCATGATACCGGCGATGCCGGCGAGCGCGGGATTGTTGGAGCTGGCGTAGCCCGCTTGCTGTTGGCCGGGCGTGTCGAAGATGACGGGAATCTGGATGAAGTAGGGGATGCTGATGCTGGGGTTGGCGGCGGCGAGGGCCGTGGAGCTCTGGCGGTTGTCCACCGTGACCTTCGGCCGATACGAATACGTGGGCGAACCGGCGATAAGGCGGGGGTCGATGTTGGTGCCGGGGATGGACGCAATGGCGGGATTCGGCGCCTGGAAAAAGTTCAGCATCGTGTTGACCGGCGGGATCACGTTGACGGGGTTCGACTGGCTGTCGCCGATTTCGCCGGAGACGCGGAGGGCGGTCTTGCCGACCCACCAGGAGGCTTTGCCTTCGCGGAGCACGGCTTCGACGGAGCCGTAGCCGCGGCGTTTACGGTCGAAGGCAGGCTTCTGTTGGTAGTTGTTTTGCTCGTTGACGGTGGCGAGCCGGAACGCGAGGCGATTTTTAACCAGCACGCGGTTGAGGTCGAGGGTGGCGCGGTAGGAGTCTTCGGAGCCGAAGCGCGTGCCGATCACGGTGCGGTTGCGCGAGAGCAGGGGATGGGCGATCGAGCCCTCGATGATGCCGGCGGGATTGCCGATGCCGAAGAGGAGGGAATTCGGCCCGCGGGCGATGGTGACGCCGGAGGAGTTGTAGGCATCGAACGGAATATCGGTGAGGAAATAATCGCGGGTGGTGGTGGCGGGGCCGATACCGCGCACGCGATTGTTGCCGTCGGGATTTTCGCGGCTCTCGGATTGGTTGGGGCGACCCGAGTCGATGGCGCCGCCGGCGAAGTTTCCGGAAACGCCGCCGACTTCGGTGGCGGTGGTAAGGGAGAGGAGTTCGCCGAGGTTGGTGGCGGCGGTGTCGGTGAGGAACTCGGGCGTGATGATGCTGATGGCGGCGCCGACGTCGCGCAGGGCGGTGTTGATGCGGGTGCCGGCGAGCGTGCTGGCGGCGGAGTAGCCGACGTTGTCGGTCTCACGGATGACGAACGGATCGAGCTTGAGCGTCTCCTCTTGGACGGGGGGCGCGGGCGAGGCGGCGGCGGGTTGGGCGGCGGCGGGGAAGGCGGGCACGACGGCGGCGGCGAGCGCGAGTAGTCAGAGCTGGCAGAGGCCACGACGCAGGGACGAAACTCGGATCGGGTCGGTGGGCATAGTCATGGGAGCAGTCGAGGTGGTTGGGATACGCACTTGGGATGAGCGGGCGCAGCGCGCAATGCGAGGGGAGTCAAGGTAGGCGGATAAAACTGGCGCCGACCAACTTATTTTTCGAGCCAGCGCACGAACAAGGCAGCCGGTCGCTCTACAGTTTGGTGGTGCGTTAGAGCGTTTCGGCGAGGCGGTGGTGGCAGGGCGGTGGCGTAGCCGCTCGGTCAACGGGGCCTCGGCCTCAGGCGCGGGCGGGGTCGATCACGGCGCTGCGCGGAGTGCGGAAGAGGGGCAGGAGGCTGCGGCGGGTGACCGGGTGGTCTTGGGTAATCTTGTCGCAGGATCCTTCGCGGATTTGAGGAGGCGTCGCATGTCGGCGTGATTGCCCATGAATTCGAACGAGAGGCAGTCGTCGCCTTCCCGTAAGAGGGGGCGTCGATCCAGTCCTGCGCGCATCTCATCCAAGCGCTTGGAAAATACTCGGCGCCGCTCTCGATAATTTTTGTGCGTTTTTGTGGTCAAAATCCCGGCGTTTGTCTTCGGCCGACCACCAAGCGGCCCTACTTTCCCAATCGTTCCATCAACGCTTCGAGTTTCACATCCGACAGCGAAGCCACGCGCAGGTCGACGTGGCTAAAATCATGGTGCGCGGTCACGGCGTTCGGCACGGCGACCGTGTGGAGGCCGGCGCGTTTGGCCGCGACCGATCCGGTGTGCGAGTCCTCAAACGCGACCGCCTCGTGGCCGCGCAGGCCGAAGTGGTGGAGCACAAGTTTGTAGAGATCGGGCTCGGGTTTCGGCGACGGCGTGTCGCCGCGGCAGGCAAAAAACGAAAAGTTGGCGTGCAGCCCGAGGCGCTGGAGATGGCCCTCGACATGGCCATGGCTGGAGTTGCTGGCGACGCCGAGCTGTAGTCCAGCGGCGCGCGCCGCCGCGAGCAGTTCGATGGCCCCGGGTAGCACGGGTTGGGCGAGGGTGCGGCGTCGGTTGTGCACCTGCCGCTCCTCCTCCAGGGCGCTTTCGTCGGCGTCGGGCCCGAATGCCCGCCAGGGATTGAACGTGAAATCGACGTGCCCGACGCTGCGCAAAAACTCCGCACGATCAAAGGGCTGGCGGTGCGCCGCGTAGACGTCGCCGTAGGCGTCGATCAGCGGCGACTCGGTGTCGACAATCAGGCCGTCAAAATCAAAAACGAGGGCGCGGATCATGCGACGACGGGCACCGGGGCCGGGGCGCGCAGGACATCGCGGCTCAGCGTCACGCCGACGAGTGCGACGACGAACACCGCGAGCAAAAGGGCGAACCCGGCCGGCGGTCCGGAGAATTCGATCACGCCCATCGCCAGCACCAGCAGCGTGCGCAGGACGCGATCGAGGACGTTATAAAAGCCGCCGACGCGGCCCATCACCTCGTTGGGAATGAGATTGAGCATGAGTGCGCTGCGCGCCACCCGGCAGCCGGCATGGCCAAAGCCGAGGAGCAGGCCAGCGGCGAGATAGATGAGTGGGACTCTCACGACGAGCACGAGAACGAGTCCACCGAGGAAGACGAGCATCGTTGCCGGAATCGTGTTGATCGCGCGGTGTTGGGCGATGAGGCGGGGCAGCCACGCACCCGCGGCAATCGCGCCGAGCGCGAAGGTGATTTCGCCGCCCGCGAACCAGCCGGCGCCGGCGTGCAGGGTTTGCGACACGTAGATCGGGAAGAGATAGTTGCCGGTCATCACGATGATGAATGGCATCAGCGAGCAGGTGAGAAACACGGTGAGCCGGGGCCGATCGCGCAGCCAGCGCCAGCCTTCGCCGACGGATTGCCAGACCGCCGCCTTCGCCGGCGGAGTGAACCAGATGCGTGGCCTCGTAGGGCAGGGTGACTTGAATCAGAAAGCTGGCGAGATAGGTCGCAGCGTCGAAGAGCAAGATCACCCACAGCGGCACGTGCTCGACGAGCCAGCCGCCGAGCCCGCCGGCGATCATCATCGCGGTCTGGCCCTGGATTTCGAGGAGTCCGACGAGCGACTGAAACTGCGATCGATCGAACATCTGCTGGATCATCGCGAACTTCGCGGGGTAGTGCAGCGTGTAGTAGAGCATGCCGCAGAAGAAAATCGTCATGAGCTGCCACGTCGCGAAACCGCCGAGCGCGAGGCCGACCACGGCCATCGCGACCGTCGCGAAAAATCCCCACGCCTCGCTCGCGAGGAGCGCGGTTTTGCGCGAGGTGCGATCGACCCACGCGCCGTAGTGCGGCGTGATGGCGAAGAGCACGATGGTCGTGGCGACGGTAGCCCACAGGTAGGCGGCGTTGCCCTCGGGCCGGTGCACGAGCAGCCACGGCACGGAAAAAATCGTGATGCCCGAACCGATCGAGCCGAGAGTGTTGGCGACGAGCAGTCGCTGCACGCGGGTGTCGCGCAGGAGGGACTTCATGCTGCCGCTCGGATTCATCCGGTGGAGAAAAACGCGGCTCCGGAAAAACAAAAGCGCAGAGTGCGACGCGGGGCGCGCAACGGCGGAGCCGGATTCGGCGCGACTGTGTCGGCTGGCGGGGGGAATCGGAATTGGCTGGAGTCTGGGGCGGGTGGGCGCTGACGCTTGGGCTGTCCGGTTGACTGCCCCGATGCGTCCGCAAAACCCCGAGCAACCGAGCTGGTGCGCCAGCGAAGTGGCGCCGCCGGATCCCGGCGCGGCGCGCCTGCCTGCGTTCGCAATTTACCTCGCTGACCGATCCGGACGACGTGGGGCAGGTAACCTACCTGCGCCTCCTTCGCGCGCGCGAGCGCGGCCCCATCGAATCGCCGCGTAGGTTGCCCTTTGCCACCGCCCGCCCCACACCCCGTCCGATCTCATGAAAATATCGCTCACGAAACGCCTCGCTGCCGCGCTCGGCCTTTTTACCGCCTCGCTCCTGCCGGGTCAGACCCGTCCCGCCGCCGCTCTCCGCGACGCCGCGCCCGGCACCATCACCGGCCGCATCTTCAATCCCGCCAGCGGCGAATACATCCGCAACGCCCAAGTCCGCGTCGTCGAGACGGGCGATACCACCGTCTCGGAAGACGAGGGCGCCTTCCGCCTCTCGCCCGTCGCGCCGGGCCGGGTTACGCTCGCCGTCACCTACACCGGCTACAAAACCGTCACCGCCACCGTCGACGTCGCCGCCGGCGCGACCGCGACGAAAAACTTCGAGCTCATCAGCACGCTCCAATCCGACACCATCGGCTCCGCCACCACCGCGCCCGACGGCACCGTGAAACTCCAGCGCTTCATCGTCTCCACCGAACGCGAGGGCAGCGCCAAGGCCATCATGGACCAGCGCAAATCCATGAACGTCACCAACACCGTCGCCTCAGATGCGTTTGGCGACAACGCCGAGGGCAACATCGGCGAATTCCTCCGCAACATGCCCGGCGTCGAACTCGACCTCTTCTACGGCGAGGTCCGCAACGTCCGCCTCCGCGGCCTCAGCTCGGAATACACCTCGGTCACCGTCGACGGCGTCTCGCTCGCCAGCGCCGATGCCAACGCCGGTGCTGCCGGCAATGCCCGCGCCTTCACCTTCGAGAGCGCCTCGCTCAACAGCATGGAATCCATCGAGGTTTCCAAAACCGTCAGCGCCGATGTAGACGCCAACTCGCCCGCCGGCACGATCAACCTCCGGACGAAACGCGCCTTCGATCGCGCCGGCCGCCGCGTCTCGTGGCAGGCCAACGTCGCCGCGCACTCCGAGGAGTTCACGCTCAAGCAGACGCCCGGCCCCGACGATTCCGGCCGCACGCACAAAATCCGCCCCGGCGGCATTTTTGAATACTCCGACATTTTCCTCAACAAGCGCCTCGGTGTCGTGTTCAACCTCAGCGAGTCCAATGTCTACCAGGAGACGCTCGTCTCCACGCTCACCTACAACCGCGTGCCCACCCCGGCCGACCCGCGCCCCGAGGTCATCACCGCGCTCAGTTTCCAGCACGCGCCGCGCTTCAACAAACGCTTCGCCACCACACTCACCACCGACTTCAAGGCGACCAAGTCCCTCGCCCTCTCCCTCGGCCTCATTTATAACTACACCGATCTCTGGACGCCGCAGCGCACCGTCACCTTCAACACCGGCGCGCGCACCGGCGTCCTCGGCACCGATCCGCTCGTCAATTTCACGACCACCGGCGGCGCCAGCGTCGTGGCGAATCCTGTCGCCGTCGCCAAGCTCGGCGAGTCGCTCACCGTGCTGCCGAAGTTCGAATACAAGTCCGGCAACTTCGAGCTTGAGGGCAAACTCGTGTATTCCGACGCCACGAGCTGGTATGACCCACTCGTCCGCCGCCACGCCGTCCGCGACGCCAACAGCCCCACCGCCAACGGCGTCAACTTCCGCGCCACGCGCTCCTCGGCCTCGGACACCGATTGGACGTTCACGCAACTCTCCGGCCCCGACCTTTCCAGCGGCGCCAGTTTCACGAGCCCCCCGGTTAGCCTGAACGACGGACGTTTCTCCCGCTCCGATTTCATCAGCGGCGAGCTCAACGCCACGCTCCGCACCACACTCCGTCTCCCCGTCATCTGGAAAACCGGCTTCAAGGATCGCTACGAACTGCGCAAATTTGAGGACGACCAGTTGGCCCGCCGCTTCGACTACTACGGCAACGGCGCTGCGCCCATCTCCACCGGTGCCTGGGCCGGCTACCCGTCCGCCTACCCCTACGATTTCGGCATCGGCAACGGCCGCATCACCTCCCTCGCCGGCGGCAACATCTTCATGCCCGACCTGCAGCGCATCGCGCAACTCTACGACGCCCAGCCCGCCGCGTTCCGCCAAAATCTTCCCGCCGGCAATTACTACACCGCCTACATCGCCAACAAAAAGCGCCTCGAGGAGGAAATCCGCTCCGCCTACCTCATGGCGGACACCGTCTGGGGCCGCGCCAAGTTTCGCGCCGGCCTGCGCTGGGAGCAGACCAACACCGATTCCACGGAATTCGATGTGCGCACCCCCGCCGAAGTGCGCGCCCTCTTCGGCGCCGCTCAGGTTGTGAACGGTCGCGCGACCACCATCCCCGGCCTCCAATACCAGTATTTCTCGCAGCCCAAAATCCATCGCACCGGTAACTACGCTAATTTTTTTCCGAGCGGCTCGGCTAAGTTTCTCCTCACCGACAGCCTCAACCTCCACCTCGGCTACAGCAGCACCATCAAGCGTCCGACCTACCGCGACCTCGCCGGCGTCTGGTCGATCAACGATACCGCGCAAACCGTCACCGCGCCCAACCCCGGCCTCAAGCCCGAGACTTCGCAGAACTACGCCGCGCGGCTCGCCTACTACTTCGAGCCCGTCGGCCAGCTCAGCGTCAGCCTCTTTCAAAACCAAGTGAAGGATCTGCACGTTTCCAAGACGATCTCGCCGCAGGACTTCGGCTACAACGGCGACGACGATCTCTCGAGCTACCGCTTCGTCACCACCGGCAACAACACCAGCCGCGTGCAAATCCGCGGCATGGAGATCGAATACAGTCAGGCCCTCTCGTTCCTCCCCGGCGTCTTCAAACGCCTTAACGTCCGCGCCGCCTACACGCGCAACTACGCCGAGATTATCACCGTCAACCTCGCCCCGCACCAGGTCAGCGGCGGCCTCAGCTACTCCCTCGGCCGTTTCAGCACCAATGTGAACGCCACGTGGTCCGACGATTTTCCGCTGTCCTCCACCGGCCTCAGCTACCGCCGCCACCGCACGAACCTCGACGCCGGCGCCGGCTGGCGCCTGACGAAAAACCTCTCCCTCAGCGCCAACGTCCGAAACCTCCTGAACAGTCCCTACATCAACATGCAGGTCGTCGCTCCCAGCGCCCCGGTGTGGACGCGCAGCGAAATCACCGGCCTCTCGTGGACCTTCGCCCTCAAGGGCGCCTATTAACCTCCGCGCATTTCTTCGCGCCGGCCCCGCGGGTCGTGTTCGATCCACCCGCGGCTGCCGTCGCACAACGGCCCCTTCTCGCATGTTCCCCAAGCTTCTTCTTCCCCTCATCTCCGCTCTCCTCCTCGCGCTTTCCGCCTCCGCCGCGGAAACCTATGATCTCGTAATCTATGGCGGCACCGCCGGCGCAGTCGCCGCTGCCGTGCAGGCCAAAAAAATGGGCAGGACTGCCATCATCGTCTGTCCCGAAAAACATCTCGGCGGCCTCTCCGCCGGAGGGCTGGGATTTACCGACACCGGTGACAAATCCGTCATCGGTGGTATCGCCCGCGATTTCTACCACCGCATCTGGCAACACTACGATCAGCCCGGCGCGTGGCGGCAGCAGAAGAAATCGGAGTATGGCAACAAGGGCCAGGGCACGCCCGCCATCGACGGCGAGCAGCGCACGATGTGGATCTTCGAGCCCCACGCCGCCGAAAAAGTCTTCGAGGATCTCGTGCGCGAACGGCACATCCCCGTCCACCGCGACGCGTGGCTCGATCGCGCCCACGGCGTGAAGAAATCCGGCGCCCGCATCCTCTCGATCACAATGCTTAGCGGCCAGACCTACGCCGGAAGAATGTTTCTCGACGCCACCTACGAGGGCGATCTCATGGCCGCCGCGGGCATCGATTACCACGTCGGCCGGGAATCCCGCGCCCAATACGCAGAAGAACTCAACGGCGTCCAGACCGGCGTCCTCCACCACCGCCACCATTTCGGTTTCCTGAAAGAAAAGATCAGCCCTTATGTCATCCCCGGCGATCCGAAGAGCGGCGTGCTCGCGCGCGTCAGCGCCGAACCCCCCGGCGAATTCGGCGCGGCGGACCAGCGCGTGCAGGCCTACTGCTTCCGCCTGTGCCTCACCGACGTGGATGAGAACCGCGTGCCCTTCGCCCGGCCCGCCGGCTACGACCCCGCGCAATACGAACTGCTCGTCCGCATCTTCGCCGCCGGTTGGCGCGAAACCTTCGCCAAATTCGATCCCCTTCCCAACCACAAGACCGATACGAACAACCACGGCCCGTTCAGCACCGACAACATCGGGATGAACTACGACTACCCCGACGCCTCCGCCGCCCGCCGCCGCGAGATTATCCGCGAGCACGAGACGTATCAACAGGGTTGGCTCTACTTCCTCGCCAACGACCCCCGCGTCCCCGCCGAGGTGCGGAGGGAGATGTCGCGCTGGGGCCTCGCGAAGGACGAGTTTGAGGACAACGGCCACTGGCCGCACCAGATCTATGTCCGCGAGGCGCGGCGGATGATTGGCTCCTACGTGATGACGGAAAACGAACTCCTGAAACGCCGCCCCACGCCCGAATCCATCGGCATGGGTTCTTACTCCATGGATTCGCACAATGTGCAGCGCTACATCACGCCCGAGGGCGACGTGCAGAACGAAGGCGACATCGGCGCCTCGACCAAGGGCCCCTACGCGATCGCTTACGGCTCGGTCACGCCGCAAAAAGCCCAATGCGAAAATCTCCTCGTGCCGGTGTGCGTCTCCAGTTCGCACATCGCCTACGGTTCGATCCGGATGGAGCCCGTCTTCATGATCCTCGGCCAGTCCGCCGCCACCGCCGCCATTCTCGCGCTGGACGCCAACATACCCGTGCAAGATGTGCCCTATGCGACGCTCCGTGCCCGCCTTCTCGCCGACGGTCAGGTGCTGGAAACGCCCGCCAAATCCCCGGCTCCGGCTGCCAAATAATGCGGCTCCCGATCGCTCGAAGGCGTTGGCCGCCGCGCTCGCTTGAAGTCGGCAGGATGCTCGGCGCCGCGACTCGGTCGCTTCGGTGGCCCGGCCGTTTTTAGCGGTGCACTCACTGCTGCCGAAAGGAAGTGTCTCCACGATGCCGCGAATGTCGCGGCACTCGTCCGACTCCACCCCCGAAACCCAACCCCCGCTCTGCTCCTCCTGACGCTCGCGTCCCTTTTGCTTCCGGCGATCCGCGCCGCCGCCGCCGCTGGAATTTACGAGCTCGATGGCGGACTGACCGCTGCTGCAATTTTCTCGGTTTGGGACGCGGGTGGTCGAGTGGCTCGGTGATCCTGACGATCCTCAAGGAACCTTGACCAGTCGCGGTGGGGCGACCTAGTGATGCCGCGTGGATTCACCCCAATCCGATCAGGATCGTTGGTTCGTCGAGCACGTGCAGGCGCACGAGGCGATGTTGCGCGCGTGGCTGGTGCGTGGCTTCGGGCCGCGGCTTTCCGTCGACGACGTCATTCAGGAAGCGTTTCTCCGGGTGCTCCGCGCACATCGGACGGGTGAGTTACAGACGCCGAAGGCTTATCTCTTCGCGATCGCGCGCAACCTCGCGCTCGACCAGCTCCGTCGCCATCACATTTCCCGCACCGGGCCTTTAGTGGAAGAGGACCTCTCAAACGTCTTGGACGACCGTGAAAGCATTTCCGAAACCGTCGCCCGTCACCAGGAACTCGCCCTCTTGACCGAAGCCATCCAGTCCCTTCCGGATCGTTGCCGGCAAGTCATGACGCTGCGCATCGTCTACGGCCTCACGCAGACCGTGATCGGCGAAAAACTCGGCATCTCCGATCGCACGGTCGCCGCGCAACTCGCGATCGGCACCAAGAAATGCACGGACTTTATGCTGCGTCGGCTGCCCGAACGGAAAGCGATGCCATGATGCGCCCGGAACCGGATTCGCCCGAGGCCGAGCTGCGCTCGGAAGCCGCCGCCGATTGGCTGGTCCGTCGCGATCGCGGGCTCACGGCCGCAGAACAGGATGAATTTCTCCAATGGCTCGCGGCCGATCCGCGCCACGGCGAATGGCTCGCGCTGCACCGCCACGTCGTCGGAGATTTTGGCGCGCTCGCGCAGTGGCGTCCCGAGCACAGCGAAGAGCCCAATCCCGATTTGTTCGCGCCGCCGCGTCGCCGCATTCGCTGGCGGGCGCCGGTGGCGCTCGCCGCGGCCGCAAGTATTGCCGTGGCTTTGGGGTTGTGGTGGCGCGCAACGCCGGCGGCTCCATCGGTCCCGATGGCGATCACCAAGAACGAACCGGAGCGCCGGATTCTCGAGGATGGTTCGGCGGTGGAGTTGAACAGCGGCGCGGTCGTTACCACGACGTTTTCGGACACGGTTCGCCGGGCCACGCTCGTGCGCGGCGAAGCGCTATTCACGGTGACGAAGAACCCCGCGCGCCCCTTTATCGTCAGCGCCGGCGGCGTCGATGTGCGGGCGGTCGGCACCGCGTTCAGTGTTCGGCTCGATTCCGCGGCGGTGGAGGTGCTCGTGACCGAGGGGCGCGTCTCGGTCGCGCAGCCCGTGCCTGAAAATCAAAAAAAGATCGGCGCGCCCGCGGCTGAGCCGGCCCTCATCGATGCGGGCCAGCACGCCACCGTTTCGCGCACGAGTTCCGCACCCCCGACGATCGTCGCCCTCACCCCCGCTCAATCCGCCCGGCTGCTGGCGTGGCAGCCGCAGCTCTTGGATTTCTCTTCCGCGCCGCTCTCGTCCGCGATCGCCGAATTCAACCGCCGCAACCGCCTGCAGTTCGTGCTGGCCGATCCCGCGCTCGCCCCGCTGCCGATCGTCGCCTCGATTCGCTCCGACAACGTCGAGGGCTTTGTCCGTTTCCTCTCCGCCATCCCGGGCGTGCAAATCGAACGCCGCGGCGAATCCGAAATCATCGTGCGTCAGCGGCCCTGATCGGCGCGGGCGACCGGCCGCGCGCCACCGGTCAACGCCTTCGCGAAAAGAAAGTGTCCGGACGCGAAAAAACTTTTAGTGAATTCGTAAGTATCAAGCGTCTCAGTGCGCTTGCCCCTGACCCCACCATGCATCGCCGCCGCATCGCCGGGCTGTTTGCCCGAATTTGCGCCCTGTGTTTCTTTAGCTTCCTCGCCGACGTGGCGCGAGGCGCCGAAGCGCCGCGGGCGTTTGACGTGCCGGCCGGCGACGCCGCGGACACCCTCAAGCTCGCGGCCCGGCAGGCCGGGCTCGAAATCATTTTCTTTGCGGACACCGTGCGTGGCGTCCGCACGCCGGCTCTGCGCGGCGAGTTTCGTCCCCGGGAGGCCCTCGATCGCCTCGTGGCCGGGACCGACTTGCTCGTCGTCGATAATGAGTCCGACGGAACGCTCACCCTCCGCCGCACCGTCGCGCGGATGGTCCGCACGACTGAACCGCCCCACACCCCGCCGCCAACCATGAAATCTAAAAATCCCCTCGCCGTGATCGGCGCCTGGCTTGCCCTCGTCGTTGCACCCGCGTCGACCGCTTTAGCTGCCGATGCGCCCACCGGATCAATCGAAGGCCGCGTTTTCAATCCCACCGCCGGCGCCTACGTCAGCAACGCCCGCGTGAGCATCGATGCGCTGCGACTCGAAACCTTGACGGATTCGTTTGGCGAATATCGTTTCCCGCTGGTGCCGGCGGGCAGCGCGATCGTGCGCGTGACCTACACGGGCTTTCCGGCCGAGACCAAGCCGGTCAACGTCACGTCCGGCCAACGCGTCGAGCAAAACTTCGAACTGCGGAGTTCGGCCGACGCCTCCGATGCGCTGGTGAAACTTGATGCGTTCAAGGTCGCCGCTTCCCGCGACATGGCCGCCTCCGACATCGCGGTGAACGAGCAGCGCTACTCCTCGGCGATCAAGAATGTCGTCGCCACGGATTCTTTCGGTGACATCGCCGAGGGCAACGTCGGTGAGTTCGCGAAATTTCTCCCCGGCGTGACGCTCAACCGCAACGGCAGCGACGGCTTCAGCATTTCCATTGGCGGCGTGCCTTCGGGGGCGACGCCCATCATGGTCGATGGCAATCCGCTTTCGAGCGCTGCTTCGTCGGGTGGCAGCCGCACGGTCGAGTTGGAGCAGGTTTCCATCACGACGATGTCGCGCGTCGAAGTCACCCGCTCGCAAACGCCGGATTCGCCAGCCAACGCCATCGGCGGCTCCATGAATCTGATCACGCGCAGTGCGTTCGAGCGACGCCGGCCGGAATACTCCATCAAGAGCTACCTTTCGTTCCGCGGCGGTGATTTCAGTTTTTCCAAGCAGCCAAACACCTTTGCGGAGAAAACGTATCCCTTCGAGCCCAACCTCGAAGTCAGCGCCATCGTGCCGATCACGCGCAACTTTGGCATCACCGCGAGCGGCCTTGTCTCGCGCGCGCCCGCCAATGGTCAGGGCTCGCTGATGACGTGGGCGCCGACCACCAACCCGGACGTCTTCAACCTCACCGCTTTCCGCCAGCAGGAGCGCCCGAAGCTTACCATTCGCGATTCGATCAGCCTTGGCGCCGACTGGCGGTTCGCGCCGGCGGACGTGCTCACGGTCGGTTTTCAGTATGCCTTTTTCACCACGAAATTCTGGGTGCGGCAGCTCAACTTTGCCACCGGCACCGTCGCCTCGTCGGGGTCGGATTTTACGCAGGGCGCCAATGGCACGGGCAGTGTGCAAATCCTCTACGATGCGCGCGAGAAAGCGGGCACGACCTACGTGCCGAGTTTCCGTTACAAGCACAATGGCCCGGTCTGGGAGTGGCAGGTCAACGGCGCGTTCTCCCACTCGACGAACTACTACCGCAATCTCGACAAGGGCTACTTCAACATGAACAACGCCTTTTTCCGCAATGTGACGGTGCGGTTCGAGCAGATGAATTTCGATCACCCGGATGTCGTGAGCGTCCGCAATGCGACCAACACGGCCGACGTCGATCCCTACAAGTTGAGCAACTACAAGCTCGAGACAGTGTCGGCCAACCGCATCGACGGTTACGACACCGTGCGCAGCGTCAGCGCTTTCGGGAAGCGCGAGTTTAATTTTCGCGTGCCGATCACGATCAAGGCCGGCTTCGATTTGAAATCTCAGCACCGCGACATCGGCAACACGACCTTCGACGCCAGTTTCGTGGGCGCCGATCGCGTCGCCCTCACGGCGGACGACAACGCGGATCAGTGGCTCGATCCAGTTTACTCGACCCGCAAGCTGCTCTTCGGCGGTCAGAAAATGGAGTGGATGGATCTGCACAAGATTGTGGACACTTATAAGGCCAACCCCGCCAACTTCAGCCAGACGGAGACCAATCTCGTGAACGGCTACCGCAGCACGGTCACCAATTCCAAGGTGATCGATGAGGTCACGACGGCGCCCTACCTTCGATTCGATACAAAGTTTTTCGATGGCCGCCTCCAACTCACGGGCGGAGTGCGTTACGAGCGCACCGACGACACGGGCGCCGGCCCGCTGATTGATCTCACGAAGACTTACCAGCGGGATGCCGCGGGCAATGTGGTGCGCACCTCCGCCGGGGCGCCCATCATCGCGTTTCCGGTGGCGACTCTGGCCGGCACCAAGCTCGCCTACGTCGAGCGCGGATCGCGCGTGGACCGCCACTACGGCGGTTACTATCCGAGCATCAATGCGAGCTACAATGTCCGCGCTGACCTCATCGCCCGCGTCTCTTACGGTAAATCCATCAGCCGCCCCGAATTCACCGATGTGTTCCCCTCGGCGAACTTGCCCGATCCCGCCGGCACCTCGCGCACCATCACCCTCAGCAATCCCGCCCTGAAGCCGTGGATCGCCGATAGCTACGGGGTTGCCCTCGAGTATTATTTCAATCAGCCCTCCAGCGGAGTGTTGTCGACGCGCGTCTACCGGCGTGACGTGCAGGATTTCTGGGGCACGAATCTGGTGCCGGCGACGGCGGAGGTCCTCGAACCCTACGGACTCGATCCCGCAGTTTATGGCGAAGCGCAGGGCTACCTGGTGAGCACGAAAACCAACGTGGGGTCGATGCGCGTGACCGGGGCGGAAATCGATTACCGCCAAAACCTGAGCTTTCTTCCGCATTGGGCGCGCGGCTTCACGGTCTTCGGCAATCTCACGATGCAGCACTTGCAAGGCGCGCAGGGGGCCAGCTTCAGCGGTCTCTTCGTCGGCAAGACGACCAACTTCGGCATCACCTTCAGCCGCGAGCGTCTGACCATGCGCATCGCCGTCAACCAGAAGGGCACGGTCCGCCAAGGCCAGATCACGGGCGCCAATCGCGAGCCCGGCACCTTTCAATACATTTTGCCACGCAACAGCGCCGACTTCAGTGCGGAGTATCGCCTGACGCGAAAAATCTCCGTGTTCGCGGGCGGTCGCAATATCAACGAAGCCACCGACGACACGGTCATCTACGGGCCGACCACCCGTCGCGACCGCATTCTCAGTGCGCGCGCCGACTATCGCGCGTATTGGAATATCGGGTTGAAGGGCACATTCTGAGCAGCGGGCAATCCATCCTATGAACCGTCGCCATTTTATCGTCTCCTCTGCGGCCGCTGCAGTCACAACCACGTTGCTGCGGCCTTCGCTCCGGGCCGCAATGACGCCCGTCCGGCCGCCGCAGATTCTCCTCCGCAGTTCGTGGCAAAGCGTCAACATCGGCGACATCGGTCACACGCCGGGCGCGCTCAGCCTGCTCTGGAAATATTATCCGGAAGCCGAAATTACGCTCTGGGCCGGCGAACTCGGCCACGGCGCGCGCGAAATGTTGGTGAAAGGCTATCCGCGTTTGAAGATCGTGGAAGGTAGTCTCGGTGCCGACGGCAAACCCCACAAGCCTGAGCTCGCGCAAGCGTGGGCCGACGCCGATCTTTATGTGAGTGGCTCCGGCTCGGGCTTTCCGGCGAGTGCGCATGCGGTCGCGTTTCAGAAGGCCACCGGCAAACCCGTCGGCGTTTTTGGTGTCAGCGACGATCCGATCTCTGGCATCGGTAAAGATCGAGATCCGGAAGGCGGCACTCTGGCAAATCTCCGTGAGCGTGCGCTGAAGCTGCCGCCCACACGTCTCGCGGGTGATCTTCGCTACATCATGGATCGTTCGGCGTTCTTTTTCTGCCGCGACTCGATCACGCGTGATTACCTGAAGGCTCAGGGCGTAAAGACACCGATCCTCGAATTCGGCCCCGATGCGCAGCTCGGCATGCACCTGCACGACGACGCGACCGGCTTCGCCTACCTCAAGGCTCACGGCCTCGAAGAAGGGAAATTTATCTGCGTTGTTCCGCGTCAGCGCTACACGCCTTACTACAAAATCCGCAAAACCGCGCGCGTGGCCGACGACACGATCAAGGACGCGATCAACGATCGCACCACCGAGACCGATCACGCGAAGCTGCGCGAGATGATGATCGCCTACGTGCGGGCGACGGGCGGCAAGGTTCTCACCTGCCCCGAGATGACCTACGAGATCGAGGTCGCGAAGGAGTTTCTCGTCGATCCGCTCCCGGCCGACGTGAAGAAAAACGTCGTCTGGCGCGACACTTACTGGCTCCCCGACGAGGCCGCCTCGATCTACGCCAAGGCACTCGCCGTGGTCAGCATCGAATGCCACTCGCCGTTGATTGCCTATCGCAGCGGCACCCCGACGATCCATGTCCGCCAGCCCACCGATACCTGCAAGGGGCAAATGTATCGCGACATCGGCGCCGACGACTGGTTTTTCGAGATCGATGAAATGAGTGGCGCGCACCTCTGGTCGCGCGTCGAGGCGATCCACAAGGACCCCGCTGCCGCCCGCGCCAAAGTGAAAAAGATCATGGCGTTCGTCGAACAGCGCGAGAAGCGCATGGTCGACGCGGTGCGCGAAGCCATCGTCGCTTCCCGCAAAGTCTAAGCCACGGTCCGTTACAGGTGCGAACCGTCATGGATCGCCGCTCCTTCCTCTACTCGACGCTGGGCGCGGCGCTGGCCACCGCGCTTCATGCGGCGGCCAGCGGTCGTCGTCCGCGCATCGTGCTCCGGTCCGCGTGGCTGACGATCAACATCGGCGTCCGCGCCTACGTCGACGGCGCGCTCGACGAGTTGAAACTCGATCCCGTGGCGCGTAAGCGCACCGACCGCTACTTCACGCACGAGGGCCCGGGTGGCGGCGATCGCGGCAGGAATCCGTATTTTCTCGGTCGGGGAATTTTCCGCTATGATTCTGTGAAACACGCGACGACCAAGCCCGGTGGCGGTAGCGACTTCACGGTCGGTGCGCGCGATGCCGTCGGGAAAAATGCTCGGCGAAGGAACGATCGGTCGCTTTGACGGGCTGGCGGTTTTCAACCGCGCGCTCACGGATATTGAGATGAAGGCGCTCCACCAGGCAGCGAATCTCGGGGCTCTCCCGTGAAGCGTTTTGTCGAAGGGCGAGGGTGATGCCCGGGTGCCCCAGTGACACGCACTCCGTTCCAGATTCGGGTGGGAGTTTTCACCAAAGAAGATTTTGCCGCGGCGTTTTAACAAAAACGCGCTGGACTGCTATTCGCAGGAGGCAAAGCGTTTCATCGCAGTCCACTCTGCGCCGGGCAACCCCCGCGCTCCCGACCGCTCTTTCACCGTGAAATCCCGTAATCTTCCCACTTTTCTCGCCGGCTGGCTCGCGGCTTCCGCCACGCTGCACGCGCAGACCGCCGCCACCCCGCCCAAGGGCGAAACCGTCGCCCTTTCGCCGTTCGTCATCAACGCGGACGCCGACACTGGCTACGCTCCGACCGAGACGCTGTCCGGCACGCGGCTGCGCACGCAGACGCGCGACGTGGCCTCGGCGATGACGATCATCACGTCGGAGTTCCTGCACGACGTGGGGGCGTTCAATTTCAACGACGTGCTCGACTACCTGCCCAGCACCTCAACGTTTCAAAGCAACGAGGGCGATCAATTCAACAATGGCGCGCGCACGGGAACGCCCTTCACGGTGCGCGGTTACCGCTCCGACTCGCTGTCGACGGATTTTTTCGGCGCGCTGACCCCGGTTGATTCCTACAACACCTCGCGGTTCACCTTCAGCCGCGGCCCCAATTCGATCCTCTTTGGCGTCGGTAATCCCGGCGGCATGCTCGACGTCACCACCAACAAGCCGAAGCTCGCCAAAAATTCGACGCGGCTTGAGCTGCGCGTCGACACCTTCGATAGCTTCCGCTCATCGCTGGACGCGGACGTCACTTTAATTCCTGGAAAATTCGGCGTGCGCCTCGACGTCGTGCACGACGACCGCGGCAGCAACCTCAAGCCGTCGAAGAACCGGCGCGACTCCGTCTACCTCGCGGCGCGCCTGCGCCCGGATCGCGCCACGACCATCGATGTCAACGCGGAGGCCTCGCAGTTCCGCCAACAGATCCCGCGCTCCGTCGTGGCGTTCGACTGGTATAACACGTGGGCGGCGGCCGGTTCACCGCTCGTCGCGACCGCCGGTGTCACGACGGCCCTCAATGGCGTCGAGTTTCAGGTCACCAATGGCTATCCCGTTTTCATCGCGGGCGTCGGCGGTTTCGATTGGTCGCGCTCCGGACTCGGCGCGCGTCCACTCATCAACGGCGCCCGCGACGCGCAGGTGAGTTTCGGCAAAAGTTCGGCGCTTCGCCCCATTAGCTTCGACACCTACGCGGCGGGCGATGGCGACCACGTTAAGCTCAACACTCAGAATGTGTCCGCCGTCGTGCAACGCCGCCTCGCCGAGGGCCTCAATCTTGAGATCGGCGGCAAGTTCGAAAACTCCCTCCGCGAAAACGGGGAGAGCCAGGGCACGGGGGCCGACAACGCGGTCAAGGTCGACGCGAACCGCCAGCTCCCGAACGGCCAACCGAACCCCAACGCCGGCCTGCCTTACGTCGAGCAGACCGCGAACTACACCAAGTTGGCGAACACGGAAGACCAGGTCCGCGCCAC
>JBBRLB010000121.1:0-18104 GCA_038231575.1 Opitutales bacterium
AGAGATGCGACGTGAAATCGCAGCCTGGCAATCTGACCGCAACCATCGCGGCGCTCCAGTAAACTGGCGCTTCACTACCAAAGATGCGCGGATCAAACTCTCTCGCCTCTATCCGAAATTATAGACGTTACGGGATACTAGAGCGTTTTCAATAATGTCGTAGCCGAAAAATCAAAAGTAGCCACGAGGGTGAGCGAGTGGAGCGGTCGTCCACTCGCTCACCCTCGTGGCTACACTTTTTTGAAACCGCACTAAACGTTCAGCGTTAAAAGTTGAGGGTTGGGCGTTCCGGCGCCTGGCGCCGGTCACCGCACCGTCCGCAACTGCACGCTGTCCACGAGGCGGTCCTGCGAGACGATGTCGGTCGCGACAATCAGTTTGTCGCCGGGCTTGATGCGACCCTCGCGGCGCAGGACGCTGATCGCGCTTTCGATCGTGAGATCGGGCTCGGAGGCGAGGGTCATGAGGAAGGGCTCGACGCCGCGCAGGAGCCGCAATTGGCGCAGCACTTCGACCGACGGCGTGAAGGCGAGGATTGGGGCGCGGGTGGGGCGGAGCGCCGCGAGGCCCTGGGCCATGAAGCCGTGGCGCGTGAACGTGAGCAATTTCGAGTTGGGGATCTCGTTCGCCAGCACGACCGCGGAATGCAGCACCTTCATGCGATCGCCGGTGAACACGGCGGGCTCGCGCGCCGCGGCGTCGATTTCCTCCGCCTCGATGCGGCGGGAAATCTTGTCGAGCATCTGCACGCACTCGAGCGGGTATTTGCCGATGGTCGTCTCACCGGAGAGCATCACGCAGTCAGCGAGTTCGTAGACGGCGTTGGCGACGTCGGTGATTTCCGCGCGGGTGGGGACGGGCTGAGTGATCATCGACTCGAGCATGTGGGTCGCGACGATCACGGCGCGGCCCTGCGCGAGGCAGGCCCGGACGGCGCGGCGCTGGATGACGGGCAGCTCCTCGAACGGGCACTCGATGCCGAGATCACCCCGGGCGACCATGAGGCCGTCGCAGGCCGCGACGATCTCGTCGAGGTTGGTGATGGCGGACTGGTCCTCGATTTTCGCGATGATGCGCACCTTGGACTTGTGCAGCTTCAGAAAATCGCGAAGCCCTTCGATATCGAGCGCCATGCGGACGAACGAGAGCGCGAGAAAATCGATGCCCTCCTCGAGGCCGACGATGGAATCCTTCCGATCTTTTTCGGTGAAGGAGGGGAGGTTTACTTTGACGCCGGGGAGATTGATGTGCCGGCGCGACTTGAGTTCGCCGGGGATCAGCACGCGGCAACGGATGCGCGCCTCGTCCTTGGCGAGCACCTCGAGGCGGAGCAGGCCGTTGTCGACGAGCACGGTGTCGCCCACCTTGATGTCGTTGACGAGGTCCTGGTAGTTGACGTCGACGGAACGAATCTCGACGCCGCCGCCCCCGGCCTCCATGGGCGCGCCGGGCTTGACGGTGAAATCGAAAATCTCGCCGGCCTTCAGCTCGATCGGCACGTCGAGATCGCCGGTGCGGATTTCCGGTCCCTTGATGTCCATCATGATCGCGACCTCGCGGCCGACCTTTTGCGAGACGGCGCGGATGCGACGGATGACCAGGCGCGTCCAGTCATGCTTCGCGTGTGCCATGTTGAGGCGAACGATGTCGGCGCCCGCGCGGATCATTTTTTCGAGCATCTCCTCGCTCTCGGTCGCGGGCCCGAGGGTGAAGATGATTTTGGTGCGGCGGAGCGAAACGTCGGCGGACATGCGGAGGCGAGTGCTGCAGGAAACGCGCCGCGGGCGCAAGCGTGGCTGCGGCCAGTGTTTGGCGGATGAGGCGACGGGTCGGTGCCCAGAGCGCCCGCGACGAAGCCGTCCCTCTCAACGCTGGCTGGCTTGCGGCGTCCGTCCGCAATGCGCGCCGCCGAACCGTGCCGCTCCCTTTGTAACAAACTGCGCGCCGATTTTCCGTGCACCGCGCGCGGCTTCCGCCAAACGTCGCCGCGCTGGTGGCATCGGCCGTGCTGGTTGATCGCTCGTTCAGCGTCCCACTTCTCCGCCCCGCCATGTCGTCCTTTGGAATCGTCGCGCTCTGCCTTGCGGTCGTCATCTTCGTTTATTTCTACAACAACCCGCTGAAGCACGGCCCGTGGTTCCTCAGCCGGCGGTTCATCAACTGGTTTCCGCTGGGGATGACGTATGCGTTTCTCTACATGGGGCGCTACAATCTGACCGTCGCGAAAAACGCGCTCGGTCCCCTGATGGGCAACCAGGACTTCGGGATGATCTTCGGCATCGGCACGGGCGTGTATGCGTTTTCATTTTTGGTGAACGGGCCGCTCGTCGATCGGCTCGGCGGCAGGAAGGGCATCTTGATCGCGGCGCTGGGCGCGGCGGCGGCGAACATCGCGATGGGCGTCATCGTGTGGCTGGTGGTGACGGGGCGGACGAACCTCAAGCTGTTCTGGCCACTCTCGGCGATTTATGCGCTCAACATGTATTTCCAGAGCTACGGCGCGGTCTCGATCATCAAGGTGAAGGCGAACTGGTTTCACGTCCGCGAGCGCGGCGTGTTCGGCGCAATCTTCGGGACGCTGATTTCGTTCGGCGTGTATTTCGCGTTTGAATGGGGCCAGGCGATCGTCGACATGACCAAAGCGAAAGCACCCGACGCGCCGGACTGGTTGGCGGGAATTTTGCGCGGATTATTTGTGCCGGGTGGCGGGACGGTCGATGCGACGTGGGCGGTCTTTTTCGTGCCCGCGGCGATTCTGCTCATGTGGGCGGCGTTTGATTTCTGGTTGATCAAAGAAACGCCGGAGGACGCCGGCTTTCCCTATCTCGACACCCACGACGCCTCGTCCGGCAAGATGCACGAGGAATACTCGACGATGGATTTGCTGAAGAAAGTTTTTCTCAGTCCGCTGATGCTGCTGCTCGGCGGCGTCGAGCTGACGGCCGGCGTGCTGCGCAACGGCATCATGCAGTGGTATACAATCTTCGCCAAACAGGTGCCGCAGGTCGGCGCGGAATTTTTTGCGGCGAACTGGGGCTTGCTGCTGTGCATGTTCGGGATCGTGGGGGGATTCGCGGGCGGCCTGATCTCGGACAAGTTCTTCCAGTCGCGGCGCGGGCCGCCGGCCGCGCTCTTCAGCGCGTTCATGCTGATGATGGCGGCGGTGATGGCGATGACGCTGTTCTCGATGCCGTATCTGGTCGGCCTGTCCGCGCTGCTGATCGTCGCGGCGGTGACGGGCGTGCATTCGCTCATGTCGGGCACGGCGGCCGCGGATTTCGGCGGCCGCAAGGCCACCGCCACGTGCTCGGGTCTGATCGACGGCTGCGTTTACCTCGGGAGCACGCTCCAATCGTTCGCGGTCGGGTATCTGACGGATCCGGGTTTCTCCGGGCACAGTTGGCAGTGGTGGCCGATTTTCCTGATGCCGTTCGCGCTGCTCGGGGCGTATATCGCGTGGAAAATCTGGAATGAGCTGCCGGCGGCGACGCGGAAATACATCGCGGAACACGAGAAGAAGCCGGCGCCGGCGTAAGACCGGTCGGAGCACGACCGCGCCTGTCGCACCGCCAAAAAACGGCGGCCGTGGGCGGCCTGCGCTGCCACGATACGTTGGCGTGAATTGTTCGTGCAACACCGTCCGTTTTCTCTCAATCCGTGGAGGATGGGAAACGTCGCAGTCTCGCCGAGCGCGGCAATACCCCGTCAGTGGCCGGCCGGTTATCGCCAGCGGCGCGGGCTCAACTGGGCCGTCGTGGGCCTGATGTATACAAGCTACTATCTGTGCCGCTACAATTTCTCTTACGCGAACAAGGCGATCGCGGACGAGTTTCACTTCGCGAAGTCGGACATGGCGACGATTCTGTCGGTGAACTTTGTCGCCTACGGTTGCGGCCAGATCATCAACGGACTTTTGACGGATCGGATCGGCGGCAAGCGCGCGATGCTGATCGGCGCGGCGGGGACGGTGCTGACGAACCTCGCGTTTGGCGTGGCGTCGTTCTGGGGGATGCTGTCGCTGTTCTCGCTGCTGTGGGGCATCAACGGCTATGTGCAGGCGTTCGGTTCGCCGGGCTTCATCAAGATCAACAGCGCGTGGTTCAGCGAGGGCGAGCGCGGCACGTTCGCCGGCATTTTCGGCTGCATGATCAACCTGGGGCGGCTGCTCGCGAACAAACTGCTGCCCGCGCTGCTCGCCGGCTTCACCTTTCTCGCGATGTGGAACATCCCGCCGCAGCACTGGCGCTGGCTGTTCTTCATCCCGGCCGGCGTCGCGACGATCGTTGCGATCGTGCTGGCGTTCGTGGTCAAGGACACGCCCGAGGAATGCGGCTACCAGGGCCTGTTTCACGGTGAATCCGATCACGACGATCAGGATGTGCGCGCGGAGATCTGGCACGTCTTTCGGCAAATCGTGAGCAACCACATCGTGTGGATCATGGCGATTGCCTACGCCTGCACGGGCGCCGTGCGCCAGTCGATCGATCAGTGGTTTCCGGTTTATTTTCAAGAGGTGCATCACCTCGCGATGACGGGGCCGCAGTTTCAGTGGCTCGGCTTCCTGATTCCATTTGTGGCGTCGGCCGGTTCACTGCTCTCGGGCTGGGTGTCGGATCGTTTCTGCGGTTCGCGGCGCGCGCCTGTGGCCTGCGCGATCTACGTGATCGAGGTCATCGTGATTGTCGCAGCCACGCAGGTGACGACGCTGGCGTGGGCGCTGGTGTTTTTCGTGCTGATCGCGTTTACGGTGAACTCAACGCATTCGCTGCTCGGGCCGGCGGCGGCGATGGACATTGGTGGACGCAAAATGGCGGCATTCGCCTCGGGGGTGATCGATTCGTTCCAGTATTTCGGCGCGGCGATCGCGATGAAGGGTTTGGGCTGGGTCCTCGATCACAAAGGCTGGAGCTGGTATTTTCCGTATCTGGTGCCGTTCGGGATTATCGCCGCGATCATGATGTATTCGATCGCGCACCGGAAAAGCCTGAAGAAGGGTGACACCCACTGAGAGGTGGCGCCGGCTCTCCGCGCGGGCCGGAAGTTGAAGCTGAGTCGTGGCCGTAAGCCAGGGCCCGCTCAGCGAGCGGGCCCCACCTCACGCCAGCTCATAGAACGGCGTGCCTTCGCCGGGCCCGACGATGGCGAATTCGCACGCGGCGAGCGTCACCCGCACGCTCGCGAGCGCGAGTTCGACGGCGGCACGCGAATTACAGTCGCGCGAAAGATGCGTGAGGTAAATCCGGCGCCAGCGCGGGCTCGCGACATCGGCGAGCAGTTCGCGCGCGGACTCGTTCGAGAGGTGACCGTGCCGGCCGCTGATGCGCTGCTTCGTCGACCACGGGCGCTTGGTGTCGGCCTTCAACAGCTCGGAACAATGGTTCGCCTCGACGACGACCACTTCGCATTCGCGGATGCGCTCGCGGACATTTTGCGGCGCGTGGCCGAGGTCGGTGAGAAACACCAGCGAGCGCCGCGGCGAAAACAGATCGTCGTCGTGGCCGGTCGTGAAGCGAAAGCCGACCGGCTCCTGCGCGTCGTGTGGCACCGAGAAACTCTCGATCTCGAGATCGCGGAAGCGGAAGCGCGCGCCGGTCTCGAACACCTGCCAGTCGGCGCGCCAGGTGAGGCCGGCTTGCACGGCGCGGCGCGTGGGCTCGTTGGCGAAGACGCGGATGTGGGGGAATTTTTTCAGCCCCTCGAGTCCGGCCGAGTGATCGCCGTGCTCGTGGGTGAGAAAGATGGCGTCGATTTTTTCGAGCGATTCCCCGGCGGCGGCGAGGAGCGTGCTGAGTTTTTTCGCGGAAAACCCGGCGTCGACCAGCACCCGTGCGCCCTCGGTCACGAGCAACGCCGCGTTGCCCGAGCTGCCGCTGCCGAGAATGCTGAAGCGCATGGCCATGAGGTCGGCCCGAGCTAGCGCCGCGCGCGGGTGAACGACAAATCATTTTTGACCGCAGGCGGTTTTGTGTTACCTCTGACCCTCCATGCCAGCCAAACCCGTCCGCCGCAACGCCGCGCCACCTGCCCGGAGCAGGGCCCAGGGGCGACGCCCGCTCGTGCTGCCCGGCACCGTGTTCATCACGCGGCAGGTGCATTTCAACTCCGCGCACCGGCTCATCAACCCGGCGAAGGGCAGAAAGTGGAACGAGAAGAAATTTGGTCCGTGCACGAACCCGCACTGGCACGGGCACAATTACGTGCTCGAAGTCACGGTCAGCGGTGCGCCCGACGCGGAGACGGGCTATGTGATCGATCTCGCGGACTTGAAGGCCATTTTGCACGTCGCGGTCGTCGACAAATGCGATCACCGCAACCTGAACAGCGACGTGGGATTCCTCCGCGGTTTGATTCCGACGACGGAGAACCTCGTGATCGCGTTCTGGAACGAGATCGCGCCACACCTGCCGGCGGGCGTGAAGCTCGCCGGCGTGCGACTCTACGAAACCCCCCGCAATTTTGCCGACTACTTCGGCCCTGACGTCCTATGAAGCCGATGTATCTGCATAACTCGAGCTGCGGCCAGCCGGCGAAAACCCGGCGCAGCTACGATCAAAAATTCCAGTCGAATCCCGCCTACGTGGCGTCGATGCCCGACATGATGCGCGCCGCGCACGATGCCATCCAGGGTGCGAACGTCCCGATCCAGCAGGTCGGCATCCATAATTTCCGGCTGCCCCTCAAGTATCGCACGAAGGCCGGAAAAATCCTCACGCTCGAGACGAGCGTCACCGGCACGGTGTCGCTCGAGGCGGAGTTGAAGGGCATCAACATGAGCCGGATCATGCGTTCGTTCTACGATCACAAGGACGGTGTCATCACGGGCGAATGGATGGGCAAGATTCTGAAGGCCTATCTGCGCAAGGTGGAGACGAAGGATGCGCGGCTGAAGGTGAAGTTTAACTATCCCCTGATCCGCCCGAGCCTGCGGAGCGATCTCGCGGGCTGGCAGTATTACGACGTGGCTTTTGAGGGCGTGCTGACGCGCGACGGCCGTTACCGGCGGTTCATGCATTTTGATTTTGTCTATTCGTCGGCCTGCCCGTGCAGCGCGGAGCTGGCCGAGCACGCGCGCGACGTCCGGGGCGTTTACGGGGTGCCGCACTCGCAACGCAGCAAGGCGCGCGTGACGATCGAGGCGGCCGAGGGCAAAAAAATCTGGATCGAGGAAATCCACGCCCACTGCCTGAACGCGCTCCAGACCGAGACGCAGGTGATGGTGAAGCGCGAGGACGAGCAGGCCTTCGCCGAGCTCAATGGCGCCTACCTGAAGTTCGTCGAGGACGCCGCGCGGCTGCTCTACAAGGAATTCGACGGCGACAAGCGCATCGTGGATTTCCGGATCGCGTGCTCGCATCTGGAATCGCTACACTCGCACGACGCCGTGAGCGTGATCTGCAAGGGCGTGAAGGGCGGCTTCACGGCCGACTTCATGGATTTCGGATCGCTGCTGTGCTGAGGGGCGCCCGGAATAAGCGCAAAGACGCGAAGCGGCCAAGGAAGCGCAACGCAGCCGAGGCTTTGCGTTCGGACTTTGCGTCTTCGCGTCTTTGCGCTTGGACTGAGGCCCATGAGTAAACCTCTCGTTCTTATCACGGGTGCGTCGCAGGGAATTGGGGCGGCGATCGCCAAGGTGTTTGCCAAGGAAGTGCGCGGGGTGCGGCTGGCGCTCGTGGCGCGAAACGAGAAAAATCTCGGAGCGGTGGCGCGCGCTTGCGTGAAGCTGGGCACCGGGGTGAAGGCGGAGATCTTCTCCGGTGATGTGGCAGAGGAAGCCTCCGTGGCCGCGCTGGCGGCGGCGGTGACAAAGCGCTTCGGCGCAGTTGATGTCCTCATCAATAATGCGGGCGTGTTTGCCGGCGCGCCGTTTGCGGAGACGAAAGTTGCGGACTTCGATCGGATCGTGGCGGCGAATTTGCGCAGCGCATTTCTGGTGACGCGGGCATTTCTGCCCGCGATGACGAAGCGCAAAAGCGGCGATGTGTTTTTCATGAGCTCGATCGCGGGACGCGAGGCCTATCCGAACGGCGCGGCGTATTGCGCGGCGAAGTTTGGCGTGACCGGCCTCGCGAAAGTGCTGCGCGCCGAGACGAAAAATTCCGGGGTGCGGGTGTGCTGCGTGCATCCGGGCGCGACGTGGTCGCCGTCGTGGAGCCAGAGCGGCGTAAGGCCGGAGCGCATCATGCCGGCGGAGGATGTGGCGCGCGCGTTTCTCGATCTCTACCGGCTGAGTCGCCGCACGGTCGTGGAGGAGATCGTCCTCCGCCCGCAACGCGGCGACATCTGAGCACGCCTTCAAAAGCCGCATCAACTCGTGCCCAATGTAACGTAATACGTTACATCGGAGCCGGAGTTTCCTCGTCCGGATGTAACGTAATACGTTACATTCGCGGGTCGGGGCGGGCGGGAGCAGCGTGACGCCGCTCAGCGCCAGAGCGCGGACGAATCGATCGCCGCGATCGAGGTCCGGCCGCACGAGGCCATCGCGCCTTCGAGTTCACGGCGGAGAATGTTGACGGTGCGGGTGACGCCCTGGGCGCCGTCGACCGCGAGGCCGAACACGTAAGGCCGGCCGATCAAGACGGCGTTCGCGCCGAGCGCGAGCGCCTTGAAAATATCCGTGCCGCGGCGAATGCCGCCGTCGACGAGCACCGGCAGCTTGCCGCCGATTTTCGCGACGACGCCGGGCAGCGCCTCGATCGTGGCGGGGCCCGTGTCGAGATTGCGTGCGCCATGATTTGAAACGATCACGGCGGCGACGCCCGCGCCGACCGCCCGCTCGGCATCGAGCGGGTTTTGGATGCCCTTCAATATGATCGGCAGCTTCGTGAGCGAGCGCAGCCAGTCGATATCCTTCCACGTGAGGGTGGGATCGAGCGTCGCGCTGAAGATGCTCGCCTCGGTCGCGCGCTGGCCGCCGGTCGCGGTCGTGCGGCCGCGCAAATTCGCGCGCTCCATCCCAGGCGGCAGCGTGAACTTCGCGCGCAGTTCCCGATAGCGTGGCCCCAGCGCTGGCGTGTCGACCGTGACGACGAGCGCCTGATAGCCGGCCTTCTCTGCGCGCTGCACCAACTCGCGCGTGAATTCGCGGTCGGGTTGAACGTAGAGTTGAAACCACAGCGGCGTCTTCGCCGCGGCGGCGACCTCCTCGAGTGAGACGGTCGCCATCGTGCTGACGACCATCGTCGCGGCGGCGTCGGCCGCGCCCTTCACGGTCGCGAGTTCACCGTCCGGATGGGACAGTTTTTGATAAGCGGTCGGCGCGAGCAAAATGGGATGCGCCAGTTCGCGGCCGAGCAGGTTGACGCGGGTGTCGAGTTTCGACACGTCGACGAGCACGCGCGGCATCAGCCGGATTTTTTCGTAGGCCTCGTGATTCCACCGCAGCGTGAGCTCGTCGGCGGCCGCGCCGGCCACGTAGGCCCAGGCGATTGGCGACATGACCGTCTGGGCGGCAGCTTCGAAGTCAGTGAGGTCGAGGAGGTCGGCGGGATTCAGGGGAGTGGTGCTCATGGTGGGCGTGGGCGCCGGTTGTCCGCGAAGATCGGCAGTCGAACCGATCGCCGTCGCGCTCGCAAGCAGGCCGGTGGAGCGGAGCATTTCGCGGCGGGTCATAGTGGTGTTTCGGCTAGAGTAGGCTGCCTTGTTCGCCGCTCGTGGGCTTCAGCCCGATCGCGCCGTAGCCCTTGGCGGTCAGCACCCGGCCCTGCGGAGTGCGCTGGAGATAACCTTCCTGGATCAGGAACGGCTCGTGGACTTCTTCGAGCGTCTCGGCTTCTTCGCCGACAGCGACGGCGATCGTGCTCATGCCGACGGGGCCGCCGCGGTAGTTTTCGGCCATCACACGAAGCATGCGTTTGTCCATTTCGTCGAGGCCCGCGGCGTCGATTTCCAGAAGCTCCAGCGCCGCGGCGGCGACGGGTTGGGTGATTTTTCCCTGCGCGCGTTCCTGGGCGAAGTCGCGGCAGAAGTTGATCAGGTTGTTCGCGACGCGCGGCGTGCCGCGGGCGCGCGTGGCGATTTCCGCCGCGCCGCCGGCGTCGAGCTCGACCTTCAACAGCCCGCAGCTCCGGCGGACGATACCTTCGAGGGTCGCGTGGTCGTAGTAGTCGAGGCGAGTCTGCAGCGTGAAACGCGAGCGGAGCGGTGCGGTGAGCAGGCCGCTGCGCGTCGTCGCGCCGATGAGCGTGAAGCGCGGAATCGAGAGGCGCACGCTACGTGCGTTGGGCCCCTGGTCGATCATGATATCGAGGCGGAAGTCCTCCATCGCCGAATAAAGATATTCCTCGACGGTTTTCGGGATGCGGTGGATTTCGTCGATGAAGAGGATGTCGCCTTCTTCGAGATTCGTGAGCAGCCCCGCGAGGTCGCCAGCTTTTTCGATCACGGGACCGGAGGTGACGCGGACGGCTTTGCCGAGTTCGTTGCCCAAGATGAACGCGAGCGTCGTCTTGCCGAGACCCGGCGGGCCGGAGAGCAAAATGTGATTCAGGGCCTCGCCGCGTTTTTTCGCGGCGCCGACCATGACTTGCAGGCGCTCGACGGTTTTGAGCTGGCCGGTGAAATCCGCGAACGACAGCGGCCGCAGCGCGGCTTCCACCGGCGAGACGGGCGCGGCGAGTGCCGAGGAAATGTAGCCGAGGCCTTTTTCGGCCATGTGCGTTAGTTCAACGCGAGTCGTCGCGTTGGCCGGGGAATGGAGCGGCCAAGTTCGCGCGCCGTCTCGATCCACTCCCGAATTACGACCTCGGAGTGGGCGAGCGCTTCTTGATAAGTCGCGCCGTCGGCGAGGCAACCGGGCAAATCCGGCACCCGAGCGATAAACACTTTATCCGCGTCGCTCCAAAAAATTGAAATCGGATATTTCGGTGCCTTAAAAATCCGTGAAGCCATATTGACTGAGGAGTTCGCGGACTTGCCGGACCTGATAGGGCTTTGCTTTCGAGCCGAGCGGTTGGAGGTTGATGATTTCATCGAGGTGCGGCTTGGAGAAGATGTGATGGCTGCCGCGAATTCGCAGGTCAAATCCCAACCGGCGCAATAGCGTGACCAAATGATTGAAGGAGATGTTGGCGTCGGATTGGCCACCGAGAACGGTGAAGAGTGTTTTGCGAGGATTGCTCATACCCTCACGGCAGCGTGTTACTCGCCGCGATCATTTCCACTCCAGTTCCGCGCCGAGGCTGCGGAGGTTTTCGACGAAGCGGGGGTGGGCGCGCTTGATGATCTCGGCATTGCGGACGACGGACCGGCCGGGGATCGAGGCGGCGACCATCGTCAACGCGACGGCCGCGCGAATGACGTAGGGCGAGTCGACGGTCGCGGCGTGAAGCGGCTTGTGGCCGAAGATCACGATGCGGTGCGGATCGCTGACGACGGCGTGGGCGCCGAACTTCGCGAGTTCCGGAATCCAGGAGAAGCCGTTTTCGTAAACCTTGTTCCAAAAGTGGATCGTGCCCGTCGCGCGCGTGCTGAGTGCGATCATGAGCGGCAGCAGGTCGACGGAAAAATAGGGCCACGGGGCCGCCTCGATCTTGGTGAGGAGGTTGCTGGTGTAGGGCTCTTCGATGCGCAGCGACTGGCCGCGGCGGACGATCGCGGTGTCGCCTTCGTGCGTGACGGTCACGCCGAGTTTTGCGAACGCGCGCGTGATGAGATCGAAATGGTGCGGCAGGGAGTTTTCAACGCGCACTTCGCCGCCGGTGATCGCGCCAAGGGCGAGGAAGGTGACGACCTCGTGGTAGTCGGTGTTGATCGTGATGGTGGCGCCGCGGAGTTTGGCGACGCCGGTGATTTCGAGGCGGCTGGTGCCGAGGCCCTCGATCTGGGCGCCCATCGCGACGAGCGCGGCGCAGAGATCCTGCACATGGGGTTCGCTGGCGGCGTTGATCAGCGTGGATTTGCCCGAGGCGAGCGACGCGGCCATCGCGAAGTTTTCCGTGACCGTGACCGACATGTAGTCGAGCCAGTGGCGCGCGCCGCGGAAGCCGCCGGGCGTGGCGATGACGAGCGGATCGGCGTCGGTGATCTCGGCGCCGAGCGCGCGCAGGATATCGAGGTGCGGATCGATTTCGCGCACGCCGAGGGAGCAGCCCTTCGTGTTGGAGCGGATCGCGATTTTCTTCAGGCGGTGTAACAGCGCGGGGTAGAGGAGCACCGTGGAGCGCATGTCCTGCGGGAGTTCGCCATCGGCGAGCGTGCCGCGAAACGTCGAGTGATCGACCCACATTTCGCCCTTGGCGCGATCCCATTCGACCTTCGAGCCTTGCTCCCGGAAAAACGTGACGAGCTTGTTGAGATCGGTGATGTCGGGGACATTCTTGAGCGTGACCGGCTCGTCCGTGAGCAGCGTGGCGCAGAAGATCGGTAGCACGGAGTTTTTGTTGCCCGACGGCGTGATGGTGCCGGAGAGCGGTTTGCCGCCGTTGACGATGAGGTCGGACATTCGGGCGAAGTTAAAAGTTGAAGGCGGAAGGTTGAAAGACCGAGCCGCAGGAAATAAAAAAGGCGTCCGCGGGTGCGGACGCCTTTGAACTGCGCGCAGTGCAGCGCGCGTTGGCAATTTTTTTCGGTTAACGTCGCATCAAAGTTCACGGGCGGGAAAGCCCGTGCGGCTTCAGATGGCGCCGCCGCCCTGCTGGCCTTCGGGGCGCGGGCCACCCCGATCGCCGCCTTCACCCCGGGAGCGTCCGCGACCGCCACGACGACCGCGGCGTCCGCCGCCGAAATCGCCGTCGCCGCGCGGCTCCCCCTGTGGGTGATCGCCGCCGCCTGGGCGGGACTCGCCACCTTCTTCATCGCGGGGATCGCGATGCTGGAAGGGCTGGCCGCCACCCCGGTTCTGGCCGTCGAAACCGCCACGGCCGCGCCCGCGACCGCCCCGATGCCGGCGGCGTCCGCCTTGGTCGCCGTCGCGATCGTTGCGACGATCGCCGCCACCCGTGGGGGCGGGAGTCTCGGCGGGCGTGGAGCCGCCGAAGAGGCCCTTCAGCCAGCCGAAGAAGCCGCCGGATTTTTTCGCCGGGGCGGGCGTTTCGACGCGCGGGCCGCGTTCGGGACGCTCGGAGCGCTCCGGGCGTTCGTCGCGCGGATCGCGGGGTTGATAAGGTTGTTTGTCGCGGGGCTCGAACTTGCGTTCGTCGCGGCGCGGCTCACGGGGCTCGAAGGGTTTGCCGCCTTCGCGATTTTCACGGCCGTCGCGAACTTCGCCGCCTTCGCGGCGGTTGCGTTCGGTGCGGAACGTCGCGCGCTCCTCGCGGCGCTGCGGCTGGGCGGCTGCCCCGCTGGACGGAGATTCCCAACTGACCGCAGGGCGGCGGGGGTCCTCGGTCGGGAGGATGTTCAACGAGGCTTTTTCCACGGGTGCCGCGGGCGCATCGAGCGGAAACAGGTCGCGGGTGGGCGCCTCGGAGGCGGTCGTGTCGTGGGCCGACAGCGGAGCAACGTAAGTTGACTCCTTCACGGGCGCCGGTGCGGGGGCGACATAAGCGACCGGCGTCGGCGCGGGGGCCGACACGGGCGCAGCGGGAGGAACAGGGGCGGCCTGCGGGGCAGGCTCGTTGGCGCGGGGAGCGTCCACGGCGGTTTCGCCGGTGAACGGGTTTACATACTCGCTCTTCGTGGTGATGACCTCGAGGGCGCTGGGTTTGTAGCCGCTGGGGGCGGCGGGGGCGGCGGCGCTGGCCGCGGCGGGCGCGGGGCGTTTGCCGCGCGCGAGACCGGAACCGCGGTTCGCGCCAAAGACGCCGAAGCCGGGATTTTCGCCGGTGCTCGCGGCGCCGGGCGTCGGGGACGACGGGCCGGACTGGTTGTTATCTGACATGTGGTGGGTGTTCTGTTGCAGGGCGCTCATCCCGCAGAGCGGGAGAACGGCCAGGTTTTTGTTAGCACGCACGGAGCGCGAAAGACGCGCTCGACGCGGGCATGAAGAGCGCACTGTCGCTTCGGTGACGCCCGGGGGCAACTGCAAATTCCGGGGTTTTAGCGGGGTAAAACCCGCGTGATGCCATCGGGCGAAGCCAGGCTTGCCAGCGGGCGGAGGGGTTTGCAGCGTCGCGGCCATGGACAAACTCGAGGAAATCTTCCGCATGCAGGACGCCTTGAACCAGCGCATTGGCGTCAACCTGCCACCGCCGACCGAGGAGGAAAAGACCAAGTGGATCCTCAATTACACGCGCGCGATGCAGCAGGAGACGGCCGAGCTGATCGATTCCGTGCCCTGGAAGTGGTGGGCGAAATACCAGAAGTTCGACGAGCAAAACGCCAAGGTCGAAGTCGTGGACCTGTTTCACTTTCTCGTGTCGCTCGCGCAGACGCTCGGCATGACGCCCGACGATGTGTATCAAGCTTACGTGAAGAAAAACGCCGTGAACCACCAGCGGCAGGAAAGTGGCTACGTCAAAAAAGACGAAGCCGACTCGAAGCACATCTGAGCAATTACTACTTCCAGGATGGAGCGTGTTGCCCTCAACGTGCCGGGTGGTGAGCCACAAAAAAGCGCGTTGGAGGCAACGCGCTCAACCTCGCTTCGGGATCGCGCTCAGCGCGTCACCACAAACGCCGCCTGCACGTCCACCGCGGTCTGGCCGGCTTCGATGATGCGGGCGCGGAGCTTGAGCTTCGCTTTACCGTAGCGCGCGAGCGCCTCGTTAAACTCCGCGATCGCCGCCTGCGCGGGGCGCTCGCAGATCGCGCGCAGATCGCCGATCACGGGCTTGCGATACGCGGCGCGGCTTTCTTTGACGACGATGCTCCACGTCGGCTTGTCGGCACCCTTTTCGTTCTTCATCAGCTCCCACACGACACCGTAGCCGGCGAGCGTGGCGAGGGAAACGAGACTGCCACCGAAAGCCGTGTTGAGTGAATTCTTGTTCTGCTCTTTCGGCGCCGTCAGCACTAGGGCGCGCGCGTCGCTGACCTCCACGCCGACGCCCATCGCTTTCGCGAGCGGGATCATCTCGTGGAGAAAAAGCTCCAATGCGGGCACCTTGACGGATTTCATTCGGCGCACGTTGGGTGCTTTTTCGGGGCGCGTCAAAGCCTCAACCGCCTTCGCGACGATTTTTACGTAAACCCCCGTGGGCACAGCGAACTGCCGTTGCGTTTGCGGGGTCTTAACACTCATTAACGCCCCTATGCCTCGCGCTCCCCGCCGTTTTCGACTCGTGCTCCCCATCTTTTTGGGGTGCGCGTTGGCGGTGGGAGTGTTTCTCGGTCGGCGGGAGTTGCCAACGCGCGAGAGCATCCGAGAGCTGCGCGGTGAGGATACCGCGCCCCCAAAAAAAATGGGTGAGGGCGCGGTGCCCGCACCACGTATTCCTCCGCTGCTCGCGAACGCCGCATCGTCCGCGCCCGTTTTCGCGCCGAACGCACTCTTCGCTTTCACGAGCCCGCCGAACGCCGCGCAACTCGATGCCGCGCTGCCCGCGCCGGCGCACGCGATTCACTACGTGCGCCTCAACACCGCGCTCATCGCGGGGAAGTCTTCGCCGTTTTGGAAAAAATCCGGCGAGGGCCGCGTCGAGCTGCCGCTGCCCGCCGGCGGCGCGCTTCGCGTCGTGATCGACGAGAGCACGATGCTTGGGGCGGATCGGTTCACGAGCGCCGGGCACCTCGAGGGCCGGCCGGCGAGCCGCGCGGTCTTCGCTTGGAACGAGGGTTTTCTCCACGCCTCGATCGATGACGCAGAGCTCGGCAGCTTCGCGCTACGCGCGGCAACGGAAGCGTTCGCGCAATTTTACCAGGTCGATCCCGCGCTGGTCGCGCCGTGCGGCGGCGCGCGGCAACCGATCGTCGATGCGGCGACGCTCGCGGCCGACGTCGTGCGGCGCGCGCGGGCGGCCGAGCCCGCTCCCTTCGGCTCGCCGCTGCCCGCGCCGGCCGCGACCGACAACGCGAACCCGCAACGCGCTGAGGTGCACGTGATGATGGCCTACACCCAGTCCGTGCTGGCCGCGACGCTCGGGGGCAGCGCGCGCACGGCGGCGCTGCAAAGCGCATTCGACGCCGCGATTGCCAAGGTGAATTCCGATCTCGCGGCGAGCGCGATCTCCGCGCGCGTGAAACTCGTCCGCCTCGTCGAGACGCAATACGACGAAGGCGCCGCCGCCTCCGGCACCGTCCAGGACACTGCGCTGACCGCACTCTACACCACGTCCGATGGCAAAATGGACGAGCTCCACGCGCTGCGCGATCAAGTGGGCGCTGATCTCGTTTGCCTCGCGCTCAACCGCGTGGATTTTGCGAGCACCGGGCTCGCATTCGTCCTCGATACGCCCGGCGACACGCTCAATGGGCTCTTCGCTTTTTCTGTGGTGCAATACTCCGCGATCGCCGGCACCTCGCTCGTCTCGCACGAGCTCGGCCACAACTTTGGCTGCGCGCACGATCGCGAGCACGCCCAGAATGCCGGCGCCTATTCCTACAGCTACGGCTACCGCTTCACCGCGCGCGACGGTCGCCAGTATCACGACATCATGTCCTATGATCCCGGCACGGGTCTGGCCTTTTTTTCCAATCCCGCGCTCACCGCGCCCGCGCCCGCGCCCGCGAATTCGCCCGGCGGCATCGCGCCCGGCGCGCCCGGCGAGAGCGACACGTCGCTTACGATCGAGCAGAATGCGTTCGAGGTGGCGGCGTTTCGCCTCCAAACGCAAACCGCGGCCGGCGGCGGCACGCTGCTCAACGTCTCGACCCGCGCCTACGTCGGCGCCGGCAATCAGGCGCTGATCGGCGGCTTTGTGATTGCAGGCACCACGCCGAAAAAAATGCTGCTGCGCGCGGCCGGCCCCGCGCTCGCGAACTTCACGCTCGCGACCACCGTGCTGGTCGATCCGGTCCTCGATCTTTATGCCGGTCCGGCGGTGATGCAGTCGAACGACAACTGGTCGTCCGGCGGCGCCGCGAGCGCGGCGGATCTTGCGGCGGCCGCGACGCAGGTCGGCGCGTTTCCGTTTGCGAACGGCAGCGCCGACGCCGCGTTGCTCGTCACACTTCCGCCCGGCGCTTACACCGCCCTCGTGCGCGGCGCGGGTGGCTTGACGGGCTTCGCGCTGATCGAGGGCTACGAAGTCGGCGGGGCGGCGAACAAGGTGATCAACTTTGGCGGACGCGGCTACGCCGACAATGTCGGCCGCGCGCTGTTCGCCGGCTTTACCGTTTCGGGCACGCCCGGTGCGACGAAACGGATTCTCATTCGCGTCCGCGGTCCATCGCTCACGCGCGACTTCGGCCTCGCGGGTGGTCTGGACGATCCGTTCATGGAGCTGCGCAACGCCGCCGGCGATCTGTTGCTGGTGAACGACGACTGGAGCTCGGGCACCGTGGCCGGCACGGCGAGTGCGGTGAATGATTTCAATCCGCTGGTGCGTTTCTACAACGAGCAGCGCATCGTCGCGACCGGCTTCGCGCCGGCGAATCGCCGCGAGTCGTGCGTGCTCGTCGATCTGCCGCCGGGTCGCTACACGGTCGTCGTAAAACCGTTCGAGTTGCGCGACCCCGATCCGGCCAAGGACGAACCCGCGAAGCCCGGCGTCGCGCTCGTCGAGGTGTTCGAAATCAATCCCTAGGATACGTTCGCCGCTGGGTGCCGTCGCCTGAGCCGCCTCAAGGCATGCCGTGCGACGTGGTGGTAGCCTTACGCCACGAAGGGTGCCGCCGGCCGTGACGTTTTCGCTCCCCACGCACGGTGGCGTAGGGTCGTCTGACCCTGGGAGCACGGGAGCTGGTCGCTCGCGTTGGAGCCGCTCGCCCTCCGGGCTGCGGCGCTGCTTGGATGGCTGCGGCCCGCATGGCGTGCGCGGGCGCTTGGGATGTTCGAGGCCGCGCCCGGCGCAGGGTTTGTTTTCGTCGTGGCGGCCCGCTTGGCGCGCGTCAGGCGCCCTCATCGCGAACGCAGGTTGTGCTCAGCCTTCCTGAGCAGTTGCGCAGCGTGCGCCCGCCGGGGCGGCGATAATCGCGGCATGTGCCGCTACCAGCAGGGCCTTTGGCTGTCTCGACTGCTGGTGCCGCGCCGCGCGTTTCCCGGATTTGCTTGATGCCGATCAAGGCCCGCGCGGCGGAGGTGAAGTAATCTCTCCCGCAATCAAAAATGTCTTCCGCCATGAAAT